>JAFGRE010000184.1 GCA_016935335.1 Deltaproteobacteria bacterium | reverse complement strand
GCGAAGAGTTAACCGGTGGAAGTGAAAGGTGATACGTGAAACCCAAACGGTGAGGCGTGAAGGGTGAGACCATACGTGAAAAGCTCGGTCCTCGTACAAAGGTCCGGGCTTTTTTGATTAGGCGCAGCCGGTACTATGGTTGCAGACGGAGAGTAAGACTGCCGACTGTAGTGGGGCTTGTTTCAGCACTGAACAGAAACGGCTTATGAGATGATTCGTTTAACGACGTTGGTTGAAAATACCGCTTCTAAAGGCTCCCTCAGGGCCGAGCATGGTCTCAGCGTCCTGGTTGAAACCGGGCAGGAAGTCATGCTTTTTGATACCGGACAAACCGATGCTCTCCTTCACAACGCCGAGGTTTTAGGAATGGATTTATCCCGGATCGGCACGGTGGTGCTGAGTCACGGGCACTACGATCATGCGGGTGGTTTACCCTACCTTGCTGCTCTCACTAAGCCCGTTGTTTACGCCCATCCGGAGATTTTTAGAAAACGGTATGCCCAAGCCGTGAATCAAATGAGATATATCGGGATCCGGGACCGGACATGGTATGAAAAAGGGGGTATCCGCTTTATTTTGGATGAGGAGCCGAGAGAGGTCCTCCTTGATGTGTATACCAGTGGTACGGTCGCGATGACCACCGACTTCGAAAAAGTTGACAAGAACTTTGTCTACCAGGTGGGTGATCGCTATGAAAAGGACGACGTGCCCGACGATCTGAGCCTGGTGCTGAACACGCAGAAGGGACTTTTCATCATCTTTGGATGTGCTCACCGGGGCATCATCAATATCATCACCCAGGCGGAGGGACGGTTCGGGAGGAAAGTCTTCGGATTTATCGGGGGGACGCACCTGGGACCAGCCGATGAAATTCAAAAAGAACGCACGATAAAAGCATTAAAAGCCATGGACCTCGAACTCATCGGGCCGAATCACTGCACCGGCGCTCTGATGGCGGCACGGTTGTTTGGTGAATTAGGAGGTGTGGTTGTTTTTAACAATGTCGGGAGCGTGGTGGAGTTGGTGTGATCGCCGGGCGTTATGACGGGGGCCGAGGCAGGGTGGGCTTATCGCCAACCAGTCAATCGAACGACGGGAGAGACCATGTCGGATCTAACCGTAGGACTCAGAGGCGGGATGGAGATGGTCGTTCAACGCCACCATCTGGCAAGCATCTTGGGGAACATCGGGGCGTCGGTACTTTCCACCGCGCATGTTGTTTTAGTTTTGGAGCAGGCGGCCCGCAACGCTATTGAAGGCCGGCTGCCGGAAGGCATGATCACCGTCGGCACCAAGGTCAATGTCAGGCACCTTGCTGCGGCGCCTCTCGGAGCGACGGTGAGAGCCGAAGCGTACCTGAAGGAGATCAACGGCCGAAGGCTGCTTTTTGAGGTCGCGGCGTATGACGAGGTGGAAAAGATATCCGAAGGGGAGAATGAGCAGTTGATTGTTTCCCTTGATCGATTCTTAAAAAGAGTGATCGACAAACAGGTGGCCGTCAACATGAAGAAATATCGGGATCCCCACGATCAGGGCTGACATATTCCCCCTACAAAGGGGTGTGGGGGGCGAGGAGAGGCCAAATAACAGTAAATCTTGAAAGGAGAAACCATGAAGCGCTTGGCGGGAATGATGGTTATCGCTTTTCTCCTCGGTACGGTGCTGTCTGCAGCGGCACAACGCATTCAGCCCGAGGATTTGGAGTACCAAGGGGCATTCCGCCTCCCGGAAGGGTCGAACGGATCCACCTGGGAATACAGCGGGTATGCTATGACCTACTATCCCAACGGCGATCCGACCGGCCCCAACGACGGGTATCCGGGATCGCTGTTTGCCCTCGGCCACGATCACCAGCAGTATGTCTCCGAGATCAGCATTCCCGTCCCGGTTGTTTCGACCTCCAAGGACGTGGAGGATCTCAACACGGCAGCCACACAGCAACCTTTTTATGACATTACCGGCGGGATGTTCGGCGCTCTGGAGATTCCGCGCGCCGGGTTAGCCTATCTCGGTCCCCAAGGATCGCAGACCACGGGGAAACTTCATTTCTGCTGGGGGCAGCATTTTCAGGACTTTGAAGCCTCCCACGGATGGTGCGAGGTAACCCTCAGTAATCCCCAGACAGCGGGGCCGTGGCACTTCGGCGGCTATACCAACTATGTGACCAATGACTATCTCTTCCCCATCCCGTCCGAATGGGCATCTGCTCACACGCCGGGGCAACTGCTGGCCACGGGGAGATTTCGGGATGGTGTCTGGGGAGGGCGGGGGCCCACGTTGTTTGCCTACGGACCGTGGAATGACGGAAACCCTCCCGCACCGAACGCCACCCTTTCCTCCTTAACGCCGCTTTTACTCTATGGAGTTCAGGAGGCAGGCGCGATCGAGATCACCAGTTCGGAAGAGATGATGATGGATGCCTACAAGGAACCCGATGAATGGTCGGGGGGGGCATGGCTTACGGCGGGGAGTAACGCGGCCGTTGTTTTCGTGGGAACAAAGGCGTTGGGGAACAGCTGGTATGGGTATGCCAACGGCGTTACCTATCCCACCAGCGGTGACGAGGATGCCCACTATCCTCCGTTACCGCCGTGGCCCTACGATCAGCGGGGATACTGGTCGGATGACATCGAGCCGCAAATGCTCTTTTATGACCCCGTCGACCTTGCCGGGGTGGCGGCCGGGACCATGGAGACCTACGATCCCCAGCCGTACGCTGTCATGAGCCTCGATCCGGCGTTTTTTCACGTCGGCTACGACCTGGAAAACGAGAAGCGATATCTTGTGGGGGCCGCGGCATTTGACCGTACGAATGGATTGTTGTATGTCATGGAACGAAGAGCGGATGAAGAGAAGAGCCTGGTTCATGTATGGAAGGTGACTGCCGGGGCAAGTGCCGCCCTGTCCCGCCTCTACTTTCCTTCCATCAGGAGTGATGGGTCCTGGGACACGGAACTGGGGCTTATCAATACCAGTGCGACGGAGGCGGCAACAGGAACGGTGCGGTTTTATTCGGACGGCGGCGAGGAAGTGTCGTCCGCTATTCCCCTGAGCCTGCCGCCTCACGGACGGCGGGAAGTCCTCGTGAGCGCTGACCTTTCCGATCCCTCCGCCGCGGCCTATGCTGTGTGTGAAACTTCGGCGGGAAGCGTGAAGGGGTATGTCAAATTCTTTATCAGCGGGCAATGGCGGGCGGGGGTGCCGGCAATTTCCCGTGTCAACGGTGCAAACGTCTCCATCCCTCACATCGCCTCCGACGCCAATTGGACAACCTACTGTGCGCTTCTCAACACCTCGGCTTTACCGTGCTCGCCGACCATCGAATTCAACGACGGCAGTTCGCAGACCATTTCGCTTGCCGCTTATGAGCATCGGTCCTTCAATATACGCGAACTTTTCGACGGACAACCCCGGCCGGGGATAACCTCGGGAGTGATCCGGAACGCGAACGGCTTGGTGGGATTGGAACTCTTTTCCATGGGGAACCAGTTGGCGGGGGTGGTGCTGCACGACGAACGGGCCTCGGCCATGTACTATCCTCACGTGGTCATGGATCCCGCCCACTGGATTACCGGTATCGTTGCTTACAACCCGGCGGCATCGTCATGCACCATGACGGTAAAGCCCTATGAGGAAGACGGAACGGAACTGCCGACGGTGACGACGACGATCGATGGGGGAGAGCGATACTTCGGCACGGTGACGGGATTGGGATTACCGGGGAGCACGGCATGGGTCACGGTAACGGCCAGCAAGGCGATTACCGGATTTGAGGCGTTTATCAACGCCGGCAACGGAAACCAGTTGGCGGGATACAGCGGGGTAAGAATCAGCGGCAGGGAAGGGGTGCTTCCCAAGCTGGAACGGGATGGTTGGACAGGAGTGACCATCGTGAACGTTGAAGGGAGTAACGCCCTGGTGACGTTGACGGCGTATGATGATGCCGGAACCGTCATCGCCACGGAGACGCGCGAAGTGGGAAGTCATGAAAAGTATTCAGGAGCGCCCTCGGCGATCTTCAGCGGTGATATCAGCGGAGCCACCTATCTTGCCTATTCTTCGGACAAGGATGTGGTGGCTTTTCAAGCGAACGGTTCCTCCGATGGAATGATGCTTGACGCTTTGGAGGGGATGTGACTTTGTGAAGAGTGAGAATAAAAAGGCAATGGGCCGCGGAGCGGCACGGTGAGAAGCCGCCGGTGCGGGGGCAGGGGAGAAAACTCTTAATTCGTTAGAGGAGGTCGTCATGAAGCAGGAACGAGGATTAAGCGTAGCAACAATGTTTTTCCTGGCGGTGGTGGCGCTGGTCTGTTTCTGGGCGAACGACGGCGGGGCCGCCGTTAATACCGCTGCACCGGCATCGCCGGTAAAACTTATTTTTATTCACCACTCGTGCGGGGAAAATTGGCTTTCCGACAGTGACGGGGGCTTGGGAATCGCCCTGAGGGACAATAACTACTATGTAAGCGATACGTACTATGGATGGGGACCGATGGACAGCATCGGGGACAATACCGATATCGGCCACTGGTGGACCTGGTTTCGCGGCGAGAACAGCAGCACCTACCTTCAAGCCCTCTATACGGAAAGTGATTCCGCGTGGCCGGATTACTCACAGCAGGAATATTCCCGCTTATCCGCCGATCCGGGAGGGGAGAATGAAATCATCATGTTCAAGTCCTGTTATCCGAACTCCAATTTGAGTGGGACCCCTGTCGATGCGGCAACCACCGGGACCAATTCCCTCAGGGGAGAGGACGCTTATTCCGAGCACATGACGGTGGGCAACGCGAAAGGTATTTACAATGACCTCTTGACCTACTTCGCCACCCGCCAGGATAAATTATTCATCGCCATTACGGCGCCGCCCCAGCCCAGCAGTGACGTCGTCGGCAATAACCCGGCGAACGCGCGGGCGTTCAACAATTGGTTGGTGAACGACTGGCTGGACAATTATCCGTACAACAATGTCGCGGTCTTTGATTTTTTCAACGTTCTCACCAGCAATGGCGGCGACGAGTATACCAACGATGTGGGGCTGGAAACCGGCAATCACCACCGGATATGGAACGGAGCGAGCCAACACATCCAAACGGACAGCAACAACGTCGGTGCGTACACTTCGGCCGGGGACGGGCATCCCTCCTCGGCGGGCAATCAAAAGGGGACAGCTGAATTCGTGAGCCTGCTGAACAGTTACTATAACACTTGGAAAGGGTCCGGTTCGCAAACCCATCAGTATTACGTACCCTATTTTACCCGGGAAAGCGGGTATGCCACCGGGATCGGCCTCTCCAACTGCAGCTCTTCGCAAACCGCTCAGGTGACCATAACCGTGTATCATCAGGACGGCACGGTGCTGGGGACGGAAACGACCACCGTGGCTGCACGGGGGCAGCGCGGATTCATCCCTTCCGCCGGAGCCGGTGAAGCCGGCTGGCTTCTGGTGGGCTCCGATCAAAAGCTGACCGGTCTTTGCTTTGTGGCCGCCGCCGGGTCCGGAGCCGACAACTATATGGCAGATATCCCCATGGTGAAGACAACGGCAACGCTCCTGCACGTTCCTCACGTGGCGCAAGACGGCACGTGGGATACCACCGTCTATGTGGGTAATCCCCACGGGACCGGAACTACCGTCACCCTCACCTATATCAGTTCGGAGGGGACCGTCGGGGCTACGGCGAGTTATGCCCTTGACGCCATGGGAAGTGCCGAACTCCCCCTTTCGGATCTCTTGGGGAGCACGACGGTCTCTTCGGGAAGAGTTGAAATCACGGCGACGCAGGGGGTTGCAGCCTTTGCCCTCTATACCAACATTAAAACGGGACGGCGAAGCTACGCCGGGATTAGTGCGGTTGTTCCTGAATAGGATCCGGTATCGTGGCGTGACGGGTACACCGAGACTCCCGATCCCTTATCCTGACGCGGAATGATATGGATACGACCTTGACAGTCCTGGATTGGACGGCGATCGGAATATATGCCGTCGGGATCATCACCATCGGCATTATCGCCGGCAGAAAAGAAAAAACGACGGAAGATTTTTTTCTCGGCGGCCGGCGGATGCCCTGGTGGGCGGTGATGGTTTCTATTTATGCCACCGCGCTTTCCGCCTTGACCTTTATCGGGGTTCCCGGCGCGGCGTTTGCAGGTGATTTTCATTACCTCCAGTTGGGAATCGGTGATTTTTTCGGACGGATTCTTATCGCCCTTCTCCTCATAACCGCTTACTACCGCGGGAAAGTGATGACGGTGTATGAGCTTCTGGGGCAGCGCTTCGGGCCGGGAAGCCATAGCGCCGGGACGTGTTTCTTTATCGTTACCCGCCTTCTAGCAAGCGGGGTGCGTCTGGCCGGCTGCGCCATCGCCTTATCGGTCGTTTTCACCATTCCTCTAACCCACGCCATCATGCTCATTGCCGGCACCGCTTTTTTGTATACCATGGTGGGCGGCATCAAGGCGGTTATCTGGACCGACATGGTGCAGTTTTTGTTGCTCCTGGCGGCGGGGTGCATTGCCATTGGAACAATCGTCGTTTCGCTTCCCCACGGTTGGTCTGACTTTATAGCTGTCGGAAACGCTTACCATAAGTTCACCATTTTTCACATTTCACTGCAGCCGGGAACGAATGAGTACTGGCTCAATCTTAACAATCCTCAGTCACTGGTCGCCGGTTTCCTGCTGGGGTGTTTCACGACCCTGGCCGTGCTCGGGACCGATCAGGACTTGGTGCAGAGAATGCTCACCTGTCAAAAAGTGAGGGAGAGTCAAAAGGCGATTATTCTGACCGGTATTCTTAACTTTCCCATCACGCTGCTGTTCTTGAGTGTCGGAGCGGCCCTGTTCGTCTATTTCCACTTCTATCCGGACCCGGAAGTGTCCGCGCTTGTGGCCATAAAAAAGACCGACTATGTTTTCCCTTACTTTATCAAGGCGGTGCTTGCTCCGGGGCTGCGCGGGCTTCTGGTTGCCGGATTGCTTGCGGCGGCCATGTCGTCTCTTGATTCAGCGCTGAATGCTCTGGCGTCGACTCTCTATGTGGATATCTACAAGAGGTACCGGAGCGGCAGTCATGATGATGACGGTGCCGTAAGAACTTCCCGCTGGTTTGTGGGGGTGTGTGCCGTCATTCTGGCCCTCTTGGCCATGCTTTTCTGCAAAACCGATTCAATTCTCTGGTTGGGGTTTCGCATATTCGGGTATACGTACGGCGCGTTACTGGGCGTGTTTCTTCTGGCGGTGCTCACCAAACGGCGAGGTGACGATACCCCCAATGTGATTGCCATGGTGAGCAGCATACTGGTGGTGATATTCTTGACCGCGGATACGGTTGGCCCCCTCACCGAAATTCGGTCCTGTCTGTTACGGCCTCTGGGGATAACCGCCTTTGCCTGGCCCTGGGCGATCGTGATCGGCATGGTCTGGACCTTCGGCCTGGGCGTGATGTTTCCAACGAAAAAGAAAGAAGCCTGAAACCGAGGCGGTCACAGCCGGTGCTTGGCCGGGAGAGTCTCCATTGGCATCACTGATGGACGTTGGCGACCGGGTTTCACATGAGAGCGGTACTGAAGTATCGTTCGGCGCGGTCGGGGAGAACGGTTGCGACGTTTCCTTTGATCTTTTTGGCCATCTGCCGGGCGGCCCACACATTTGCGCCCGAGGAGATGCCGACGAGGAGGCCGAAATTTCTTCCCAGTTCCCGGGTTGTTTCAATGGCGTCGTCGTCGGTCACTTCCAGCACCTCATCGACGAGGGAAACGTCGAGAACATCGGGAACAAATCCGTCACCGATGCCTTGAATTTGATGGAGCCCCGGTTCGTGGCCGAGAAGCGCGGAAACATCTTTCGGTTCGACGGCAACAATGGTCACATCGGGTTTGTGTTCTTTCAGAAACTTGCCGATACCCTGCAGGGTACCGCCGCTGCCGACACCGGCGACAAAACAGGCAATCTCTCCTCGTATCTGTCTCCATAGTTCGTGAGCGGTTTCCTCGTAGTGAATCCGGGGATTGTCGGGATTTTCGAACTGCTGAAGGACGAAAACTTTCGGATCGTTGGCTTGCATTTCGCGGACTCGATTGACGGCTCCTTTGATACTCTTTTCGGCGGGAGTGAGAATAAGTTCCGCTCCGAGGGTTGTAATCAATTTCTTGCGCTCTTCGCTCATATTTTCCGGCATAACGATGCGAACCCGGTACCCTTTTAATCGGCCGACCAAGGCTACCCCGATACCGGTATTGCCGGAAGTCGGTTCAACGATAATTGAATCCGGCAGAATGCGGCCGTCCCGTTCCGCTCCCTCGATCATTGCCAGGGCGACTCGGTCTTTGATGCTTCCCCCGGGATTGAGAAATTCCGCTTTTGCATAAACATGTTCAGCTTTCAGACGGATCAGCGGCGTGTTGCCGATTAAATCGAGAACATTATCAGTTAACATGGAGGACCTCATTTCGCATAGGATTACCCATATCGTTCGACGTGTCGAAATTTTGAGGAAATACTATATCATACCCCCTTTTAAATTTTCCAGACAAAAACAGATGACGCATTTAGCAAACGACTCGATGGGAGCCGAGAGGTGCGTGGCTATCGACCTGCTTCCTTTGTGCCGGCGCGAGGCGGGATAGGTGGGGGAGAAGCGGTCCCGGTGCGGGCGTTAAGCAGCATATTTCTTTGTTCCCAGCACCCGGCCGCTGAGGCTGAGAACCATTGTTTTCAGAGGAATTCTTTTTCCGGAGCGTTTCATCCCCTTTTGCACGATCATGGGAAGACTTCCGCAACACGGGACTTCCATGACCGCAACGGTTATGCTTTTGATAGGATTGGCGTGGAAAATTTCAGCAAATTTGGCACCATAGGCTTCCGCATCGTCAAATTTCGGACAGCCGGCCAGCACAATCCGGCCCTTGATGAAATCGTCATGAAAATGAGGGTAGGCGAGGGGAGTGCAGTCTGCGGCCACGAGAAGGTCGGCATTCTCAAGAAAGGAAGCCCCCGGAGAGATCAGACGAATCTTTACCGGCCAGTGGGTGAGGGCTGAGTCTCGGTCATTGTGGGGAGCCTGCCGATCTTTCTCCGGCGGCGAATCGGAAGAAACCAGGACCCGGCAGTGAGCGGATGGACAGTTGCCGGACATGGTATCCCTGTCGTTGTTCCTCAGGGCTTTTTCAGTCTCTTCATTCTTTGCCGCAGCCTCGGGATCAAATTCATCAGCTTCCCGTTCCACAATTCGGAGCGCGTCCTGGGGACAGGCAGCCAGACAGGCTCCCAGCCCGTCGCAAAATGTTTCTGAGACTACGGTGGCTTTTCCGTTTATTATTCGGATCGCCCCTTCCGCGCAGGCGGGGATGCACTGGCCGCAGCCGTTGCAGGTTTCTTCGTCGATGGCGATGATGGTGCGCCGTATTTTCATGGTTTACTCCTTCTTTCCCCGGTCTTCGGGCTTACGCTTTTGCGCCGTGCGGATGCATGCTGCTTCGGCAAGAGGATGCTTCGTGCCAAGGCGCGGCCGCTGTCGGTCAAAAGAGTCGTCTTGATAAATCGGACCGCGTCCTTGCGGCTCATTGAGGCGATAATATTCTCTTCCTCCAGGTTGACGAGGAGATCAGCGTCGTGGACTGCCTTGAATTCGACGGTCTCATGGTTTTCAGGATGATGGTGACGAGCGATGATTTCGCAAACTTTCTCAACCAGTTCCGGATCGACCCCCGCTCTTTTCAGGATGTCGCGCGCAACCGGCGGACCCTCCGTTTCGTGAAAGTGGGAAGCGGTGCTTTCGTACTTCCTCTCCGCCTCACTGATTCCAATATCATGGAGGTAGGCGGCGGTAAGTACCACCGCCACATCTCCTTGTTCCCGGGTTGCGATCTTTTCCGCATAGCGGGCTACTTTGAGGGCATGATCAATCCGTCTTTCGTCCGGTCCGAAATACCGCTTCATCTCTGTCGCCACCCGGTCTTTTAAGAGTTCCCGTCGTTGAGCGAGGATTTCCGGAGAGAGTCCACCCAGACACTGTTCGGCGAATCGACAGTAAGCGGCACAGCTAACGTCAAGGTTGGGATGCACGATTCGGTGTCCGCAGTCCGTGCAGGTGCGGACAGGCTCGTCCTTGAAGAGTTCCTCTTTTTTGCCGCACTGAGGGCACGGGACTTCTACAACGGCATCCCCCTTCCAGTAGCGGGTGTCCTGCCCGGGACATTTCATTGATTCACCTCGGCTGTCACCTGCGCACCATTTCCTGATCCTTATCCGAGAATCGCCTTCAGATCCTCATCAGGAGTCGCGATGGGCATGATATTAAAATTTTTGACCAGCACATCCAACACATTCGGGGTGATGAAGGCGGGAAGGCTGGGTCCTAAACGGATATCTTTGATGCCTAAATAGAGGAGCGTCAACAGAATCGCCACGGCTTTCTGCTCGTACCAGGAGAGGATCATGGATAACGGCAACTCATTGACGCCCACATTGAAGGCCTTGGAAAGCCCCACGGCGATCTGAATGGCCGAGTAGGCGTCATTGCACTGCCCAATATCGAGCAGCCGCGGAATGCCGCCGATGTCCCCGAGGTCCTTGTCGAAGAAGCGAAACTTTCCACAGGCGAGGGTTAGCACCACACAATCTTTCGGCACCTTTTCCACAAACTCAGTGTAATAGTTTCTTCCGGGTTTGGCGCCGTCACAGCCTGCCACCAAAAAGAAATGCTTGATGGCCCCGCTTTTGACGGCGTCGATTACTTTGTCGGCTACGCTCATCACTGCGTTGTGAGCGAATCCGCACATGACATACCGGCTGTTGGAATCTTCCGCAAATCCGGGCAGCGCCAGGGCCTTATCGATAATCGGAGTAAAGTCTTTGTCCGCAATGTGCGTAACCCCCGGCCATCCCACCAGACCGGTGGTGAAGATGTTGTCCTTATAAGAGTCCTTCGGTCGCTGGATGCAGTTGGTGGTCATAACGATAGCGCCGGGGAAGTCGGCAAATTCCTTGGCCTGATTCTGCCAGGCGGTGCCGTAATGACCGTAGAAATGGGGATATTTTTTCAATTCCGGATAGCCGTGACAGGGAAGCATCTCCCCGTGAGTATACACAGAGATCCCTTTCCCCTCCGACTGCTTGAGAATTTCTTCCATGTCCTTGAGGTCGTGGCCGGAGACAAGGACAGCTTTCCCCTTTTTGAATCCCAGCGGAACCTTGGTGGGCACAGGATGACCGTATGTGCCGGTATTGGCTGCGTCCAGCAGTTCCATGGTTCGGAGATTGATCTTCCCGCACGTGAGCACAAGACTAATCCAGTCATTGAGAGCGAGGTCTTTTTTCAGCATGGCCGCCAGGCCTTCCTGGATAAAGGCGTAGACTGCGTCATCTTCCCGTCCCAAAATGCGGGCATGGTCCGCATAGGCGGCAGTGCCTTTAAGGCCGAATAAGAGGGTATGTTGCAGGGCTAGAATGTCAGGATCGATGGCGGCGTCGGACTTGAGACCAACGGATTCCCCCTGGTTTACCAGGCCTTCCACTGTCGAAGCCGGTTGGAACAGGGCCGGACCGTCCGAAAATACTGTCGATCCTCCCGTGGCCGCGATCTTTTTTCGGAGCGTTTCCCGAAGCTCCACGGCACGGTTTATGAGCGGAGGAAACCGCTCGGGATCGAAATCGACGTTGGTGAGGGTTGCGAAAAGAGCTTCACAGGTGAATGCATTCACCTCATGATCGGTGATTCCCATCTTTCGGCCTTCAACAGCATAGAGGGAAAGTCCTTTCAACGCATAAATGAGAAGATCCTGCAGCACGGCAACGTCAGGTTGCTTACCGCAGACTCCGCCTTTGGTGCATCCTTCGCCTTTGGCAGTCTGTTCACATTGATAGCAAAACATGGCATTTCCTCCTTGCATAGAATAGTATGGTTAAGGCGGTTTCTCCCGTATTCCTGGTAAAACCGAATATCATGGTGCTGCGGGCTTTGTCCTTGACTTAAGTCAAAAGAACGGTGTATTTCTTGAAAAATGCCGGTTCCGCAGTTTCTTGGCACCATGAGTTTGGTGGTTTGTTCGGACGGGACAAGATTGTTCCCACGGTTTTGGAAGCTATGGATATTATTGAACACCTTGCAGCGATTCCCTTGTTCAGTGGGTTGTCACGGGAGGACCTTGACGATCTCGTTCCTGTTGTCCAATATAAAACCTATCAACGCGGCGAACGAATTTTTGCCGAAGGTGATGAAGGAACAGGCTTTTACGTGGTTATTTCCGGCCGTGTGAAAGTGTACAAGCTCTCCTTCGAGGGAAAAGAACAGATTCTTCATATGTTCGAGCCCGGGGCCCCCTTCGGTGAGGCGCCGGTGTTTGCGGGGAAGGCGTTTCCGGCCAACGCGGAAGCCCTTGAGGAGAGCGTTCTTCTCTATTTTTCCCGCAATGCCTTCATAGAGCGGATCAACAAAAATCCTTCTTTGTCCTTGAATATGTTGGCGATTCTCTCGGAACGATTGCACACGTTTACCCGCCTGATCGAAGACCTCTCCCTGAAAGAGACTCCCGGGAGATTGGCTGCCTATCTTCTTTACCTGTCAGAGCGGCAGGGCGCTTTGGATAACCTGGAGTTGGGTATTTCCAAAACTCAGCTTGCAAGCATTCTGGGCACGATCCCGGAAACGCTATCGAGAATATTTTCTAAAATGACGAAACAGGGCCTCATCGACTCAGACGGACACGGTCGGTTTAGGATTTTGAATCGGCTCATGCTCGAGAGACTTGCCGCGGGAGAAGTGCGCTTTTCGCAGTCAGGTTCTCACACGGAGGAGTGACGACTTTTTTCACCTCACCCGGCTTCCTCATGGAAGCCGGGTGATTGATTGGATCGACGAGATAGTGCCGAGGGAACGCGATGATGGTGCCAGAGAAATCTTTGTGCTCGGTTTACTTAATTACCACCGGCCGTTTTTTCTCTTCCCGGCGGTCGGCTTTGACGGTTGTTTTGCTAATGTAAGCTTCAATCTGCTCACGTGCTTCATGGTCTACCATCTGAACCGGGGGATGCTTCATACAATACGCTGAGATCGGAAGCAAGGGGCCGGCGTCTCCACGATCACGGGCTACTTTGCAGTATCTGATCGCATCAATGGTAACCCCGGCGCTGTTGGGGGAATCCTGAACCGAGAGGCGCGCTTCCAATTCAAAGGGGATGCCTCCGAATCCGCGTGCCTCCATCCGGATAAAACAAACCTTATTGTCATTTTGCCACGGAACATAGTCGGATGGTCCGATATGGATGTTCTCGTCATCCAAGGGGACTGAGAGCTGGGACTGTACTGATTGGGTTTTGGATTCTTTTTTGGTTTTGAGGCGACTCCGTTCGAGCATATTGAGGAAGTCGGTATTTCCGCCGGTATTGAGTTGATAAGTGCGTTCGAGCCGGGTTCCACGCTCTTCGAAGAGGTGGGCGAGGACCCGGTGGAGGATGGTCGCGCCAACCTGTGATTTAACATCATCACCGATAACCGGAATTCCGTTTTTTAAGAATTTTTTAGCCCAATCAGGGTTGGAGACAATGAACACCGGAATACAGTTGATGAGACTGACGCCGGTATTAAGGCAACAGCGAGCATAGTAGCGGGCTGCTTCCTCCGATCCTACCGGCAGGTAGTTAAGGAGCACGTCCGGCTGCGTGTCTCGCAGAACCTTTTCCACATCTGCCGGAGCCGCGCCGGCAGGACGGAACGCCCGGTTTTCCGGATAATCATTCATATGGGATGCGATTCCATCCATTATCGGACCCATCTGGACGATTACATCAGAGGGGGGAACATCTTCCCAAATGGGCTGGATGCAATTGGGTTTCGCCGTGATCGCAACATCCAATGGTTGGCCGACTTTTCGTTTATCGACATCAAACGCCGCCACCACTTGTATGTCGCTGGGAAGATACCCTACAAGTTCCCCATGCATGAGTCCAAGGGTATCATGAGGATTATGGCGGTAATATTCAATCCCCTGGACGAGGGCTGCTGCACAATTGCCGACTCCTGCGATTGCAATTCTGATGGGTTCCCCCATGATCCAATCCTCCTTTCAAGTTAAGTTAGGTGTGGCAGGGCATGATAAATTTTGTTTCTTATAGGAAGTGTCTCATTCCTTAACCACCACGTAGAGCGCATTGGTCTCCCGGTAAATAAAGAAAAGGATCCCCTTCGCCGGGGAAGCTTTTTTGAGGCTTTCGTGATAGTCATTGGTTGAAGTAATGGGTGTCTGGTTGACTTCTTTTATCAGGTCACCGGCTTGAAGCCCTGATTCATCAGCGATGCTCCCCGGCTCAACCCGGGAAATGATGACGCCGGTTTCGGATGGAGGGTAGCCCCATCGGCGAGCAGCTTCGGGTGAGAGTTCCTCCGCCCTTATGCCAAGATTCGGCGCCCCGGTGCTTTTTGAAGTCGCTTCCCCTTTCTCCATTTCTCCAACAGTAAGGGAGAGGGTCTTGGCATCACCTCCGCGAATGATTTTGAAAGTCACCGATGTTCCCGGCGGCGTCGTGCTCACGATGGTGGAAAGGTCTCGGTCTTTGCTGATTTTCCTTCCGTTAAATTCAACGATAACATCTCCTCGTTGCAGCCCGGCCTGGTCGGCCGGCCCATCGGGGGAGACTTCCGTTACCACCAAACCCTTTGTATCCTTAACGTCGAATTCTTGGGCCAATTCGGGGGTCAACGGTTGAATCGTGATACCGATCCACCCGCGGGTAATCGTTCCTTTTTTCTCGAGTTCTTCGATTATTTCTTTGGCCATATTGATCGGTACGGCGAACCCGATTCCGATGTTTCCGCCACTGGTTGTGAAGATGGCGCTATTGATTCCCACCACCTCCCCATGAGTGTTAAAGAGCGGGCCTCCGCTGTTTCCGGGGTTGATGGACGCATCGGTTTGAATAAAGTCATCATACGGACCGGACCCGATGATCCTCCCTTTTGCACTTACAATCCCGGCGGTTACCGTGTGGTCCAAACCGAAGGGGTTTCCTATGGCCATCACCCAATCGCCCACTCGAAGTGTATCAGAGTCTCCGAGGGTGACCGGGGCAGGGAGATCGAACCAGGATTTCGCTTTGATAAGGGCGAGGTCGGTTTTTTTATCGCGACCGACAATCTCCGCACTGTAGGTTTTCCCGCTTGCCAAGCGAATAGTTATTTCATCGGCGCCTTCAATAACATGCGAATTGGTAAGGATATGCCCTTCTTTTGAAAGGATAAACCCCGATCCGAGGCTTCTTTGTTTTCGCTTCTGGGGTTGCTGTCCGAAAAACCGCTCCAGAAAATCATCGCCGAAGAACTCTTCAAAGGGGGAATAGAAATCTCGGAACGAGTTGCGAAAGGTTATTGTCTTGGTAGTACTGATATTGACAACAGCCGGGCTCACCTGGGTAACCAGGTCGGCGAAGGAAAGCGAAAATCCCTTAATTTCCGCAGGGGAAGGAGCGGGCCGTGGCTCTCCGCGTTTGATGATCCCCAGATTGGTGAAGTAGATACTCCCCACGAATCCTAAAACAATTCCGAACAAAAGGATAATGAGAAGCCATTTGATTTGAATCTTACCGGAATTCAGTTTTGTCATCTTCGCCTCTATCGTTGTACGGCACACCTTTGAAACCGATCGAAAAAGACGGCACGGCGGATATGTGCCCATAAAAAGATAATATATAAAACAATCAGTAATTTACAAGAGTTTTTTGCAGTGGCGGGTTTTATTTGTGATTTCGGAATACCTTTGGGTGAGAAGGTGTCTCGGAAAATATAAGGGCATTGAAAGGATATGCGGACAGAGTCTGATTTTTACAGCTAACCTGTTGTGCACCTCCAGGGAGTAGGACACTCGATCTTTTCCCCGTTTGGAAGGTTTATG
>JAFGRE010000183.1 GCA_016935335.1 Deltaproteobacteria bacterium | reverse complement strand
GCCTGTTGTATGGCACGGGTAAAGACTGGATTTAAGTCCCTGTTGACGCTGATAACCCCATACTTGCTGGCGAGTTGATAGGCCAGATGGTATGTCGCCATGCCTGCTCCGACAACCGGAATCTGGACTGCTCCACGAACAGTCGTTAAGGCGAAGTCTCAGGTACCGTTCAGAATAATGGCAGCGAAACCATTTTTTTCCGCGTTTACTGCTTGTTCCATGGCAGCGGGTATGCTGAGATCAATGTCTCCGGCAACCCGTATCCTCCCTCCCTTAATGCCGAATACTTCGACATCCGTACCGGGGGAGGCGACACGTTTGAGTTCGTCTTCGATGGGCTTTTTTACTTCAGCCGGGATTTCTCCGGGTACAATAACCGCTACTTTCATGGTTGTCTCCTCTTTCGGTAATCCAAAAGGTGGTTTAAAGCAGTCATGATGACCAAACTCAAGAAAAAGCTTTTTAATAAAAGCGCTTCGTTACACTACCAGGAAAAGGCCTGCTCAGTCAAGGATCGAAAGTCTAATCTCCTCTTCCCGCGGTATGCGACCTCAAGGGATCGGTCAACCCACTGCAGCATACCCGCACAAATCGCGTCGTTTTTTAGGGGAGTTTCGTAGTTTTTTTCTTGTCTTTGGGGTATAATGCCCAACTTTTAACCGGAGGGCATTAGATGAAATTAGGAATTATCGGCTTTCCCGATGCAGGGAAAGCGACCATTTTTGAAGCCTTAACCAGAAGCATTCCTGTATCCCATCATAAAGAAGAAGACCGAGTCGGGACCATACGGGTTCCTGATCCCCGGATCGATTACTTGAGCGAAATTTACCGCCCCCGAAAGACAACCTATGCTCAAGTGGAATATTTTCTTCCCGGAGGCGCATCGCAAAAAAAAGAGAGAAACAGGGGGCAGGGCCTATCCAGCCATGTCAAGGAATGCGATGCCTTGATTCATGTGGTCCGGAATTTTGCAGGCTCTGAAATTGAAACCCCTTCGCCGGTTAAGGATTTTTTCTCACTGGACCAAGAGTTGATGTTTTCTGATTTAGTCGTGGTGGAGAAACGGCTGGAACGTTTCCGGGCGGAAAAGCAGAGAGGTTCCGTTAATGCGGATGAACTGTCACTGCTTGAAACCGGTCACGAACTCCTGGAAAATGAAATCCCGTTGCGCAGAAAGAGAGAGGTTGCCGAAGCTCCACTTCTTAAAGGGTACGCATTTATTTCTGCCAAGCCAGTGCTTGTTCTCTTTAACAACAATGATGATGATGACACCCTGCCGGACGCAGACAACCCAAATTTTGCCGAAGAATGCATTGTTGTAAGAGGGAGGCTTGAGCACGAGATTGCTCAGATGACCGATGAAGAAGCAGCCGAGTTTCTTGCCGAGTATAACATCGCTGCCTCGGCCATGGACCGGGTAATCGAAAAGTCTTATAGACTCCTGGGGCTTATTTCTTTTTTCACTGTTGGGGATGACGAAGTGCGGGCTTGGACTATCAAGAGGGGCACCCGTGCCGTTGATGCTGCCGGCGCCATCCACTCAGATATAAGGAAAGGGTTCATACGGGCGGAAGTGCTTGCCTATAATGATTTTATAGCTGCCGGAACATACGGGGAGGCACGGAAAAGGGGAACGGTCAGGCTCGAGGGTAAAGAGTACGAGGTGATGGATGGGGATATCATCAATTTTCGCTTCAATGTTTGAAAGCCCTGCGGAGTTGTTAGTTTATCATGTGCTAATTTGCGCTTTTTTCCTTAACGCTCTATAAAAGAATCTGTTTCTGTTAACCGCCGCCGGCCTCCGGAGTTTAGAAAAATTGCCCGGGGAATGATAAAGGAGAGAGAATAAAAAGACTTATTCCTTTCAAGAAGGCACGTCATGAAATTAATCCTTCGGTATGGTTTGTTCTTTGTTTTATTTTTTTTCGGCTTTTTTCTGGTCTTCCGCCAATGCTGCGCTGAGATCATCAAATACCGGGACCAAGACGGGACTATTCGTTTTGCGGCAGACGCTTCCCGTATACCGGAAGGGGCTACAATCATAAAGGTGTTCGGCACTAAAGACGATGACACCGGAGGCGGAACAGAGAAAAAAAGCGAAGAGCAGACAACTACGGAACCTTTGCTGCAGCAGCAACCGTCCCTTCAGGATGAGATTATCATCAATGTCTTGCAGGACCTGGTGCGGGTTTATCATGCGACCCATACCTACAGCCTGCAGGATTTTTACGTCTGTGCCGACATGGCGATGGATTTATGGAATATGGTTGAAACCAAAGGCATCAATGCTCGTATAGGAGTCGGAAACGTACACGAGAGCCAAGCGACGTGGAGAGATTTTAATCATGCGTGGGTTGTTGCGGAATATTCGCCGGGCAAATGGTTAGCCCTGGAAGCCACCCGCGGCTCAATCGTGCGGGGCAATGACAATACGAATTACTACCACGGTTATTTTTTTGATACACCGCGAGAGCTGAAAGAATATGTTGATCGCACAAGGCAGTTTTATGAACTATCGCGGAAGGCCAAAAAATTATATGAAGAGATGAAAAAGGTTGAAGAGGACTACGAGCGAGAATTACGTAAAAACAACCTCATGGTGGACGAATGCAACCGGAAGTATCCCGACCAGCGTCTCTCCAGGAGCCGCTATAATGAGTATCGACGGTCTCAGGAACAGATAGCCCAGCAGGCCACCGTGGTGAAAGAATTGAAAGGGCAGCACACGCAACTGATGGAGCTTATCGAAGACGTGCTTGAAGAGCGAAGGGCTTTTGAAGGAACCATCGATCTGGCTGCGGAAAAGTTGCCGGTTAGTTGAGAGAGACCGAGACTATCTTAGAGACCCCGGGCTCCTCCATGGTAATACCGTACAAGTTGTCTGCAATTTCCATGGTGTTCTTGTTGTGGGTGATAATGATGAACTGGGAATTAGATGAAAATTCCTTCAATATTGTAATGAAACGGCCGATGTTGGCATCATCAAGAGGGGAATCGACCTCGTCAAGCAAGCAAAACGGAGAAGGCTTGAACAAATAGAGTGAAAAGAGCAACGTCAGCGCTGAAAGCGCCTTTTCTCCTCCTGACAAAAGGTTAATATTTTTCAGCTGCTTGCCGATGGGGCGCACCATGATTTCAACCCCGGTTTCCAGAAGGTCATGTTCGTCGGTGAGTCGTAATTCCCCTTGACCGCCTTCAAACACCAGGGGCAACAGCTTCTTGAAGTTTTCATTTACCTGATGGAACGTATTTCGAAAGCGTTCCCGGCTGGTTCGATTTATTTTCTGAATCGCTTCCTGAAGCGAGTCTAACGATTGCCGTAAGTCTTCTGATTGACTTTGGTAGAATTGGTACTTTTCTATCTGCTCTTCATACTCTTTTTGAGCGTTAAAATTTATTTCCTCCATCATTCGATCTCGGATTTGCTCCAAGCGTTCGAGTTGATCCCCCTCATCCTCGCCATGGTGATCTTCCGGAGAACCCTGTTCTGCTGCATCCTTGAGTGACAGGTGGTACTTGCTTCCTATCTTTTCCTCCAGATAGCGCTTTTGAGAGAGAAGAACATTGAGTTCGTGATCAATCTCTTGAATGAGAGGTTGAAGATCATTAAGAGACTGCTGGGTTGCTTTGAGGATTCCTTCTTCCTCCAGGAGGGAATCGCGTTCTTCGGAGAGCGCAGTTTCGAGGTGATTGACCTTGTCCTGGTATTCTTGATATTCACGGCTCATGCTGTTTAAGCGCTCATGGGCCCTGGCGATGGAAATTTTTAGCGCTTCAGTCTCTTTTTCTGACTCTTGACAAATTCGATCACACCTGAAAATCTCGTTCCTGCCATTTTCTAAAGCCTTTTCACGCAGTTCGATCGCGGAGGTTAAACTGGAAATCCGGGCTTGAATCTCCATACTATCGATTTTGCATTGGTGAAATTGTTTCTCCTGCGACTCTATTTTTTCTCGGTGATCATTTTCTTTTTCCTGAAGCGAAGAGAAAGTTTTTCCAAGCTCGGATTCTCTTATCTCAAGGTCTTCGAGTTCACAGCGGCTGGTTCTTAGATCTTCTTCCAACTCCGCCAATTCACCCGTCACTTTTTCATTTTCTAAAAGAAGAAACTCGATCTTTCTCTCCACCCTGGAAATTCCCTCTTGATTTTGATGTAAGTCTCTTTCCCGATTTTGGAGAGAAAGTTTGAGCTGAACCAGTTGCTCTTGAACAGAGATCAAGGAGTTACGATTATCTTCCAGCAGACGATCGATTTCATTTTGTTTGTTTAGAAAAAACTGCCATTGATCGGTTGCGGAGGCAACCTTTTCCTTCAACTCTTCAATTTCGCGTCGCTTTCCCAACAGCCCATTCCCGTCGCCGCTGTTGGCTCCACCGGTTATGATCCCCAGTGGATCAACTATGTCTCCACCCACCGTAACAAAGGTGTGGTTGAGTGTGTCGGTTTTCCAGAGGGCGAGGGCCTGTGACAGGTCGTCAACCAGAAAAACATCTCCCAGAAGATACCGAATAAGAGGCTCGCAACCTTCTCTTACCCGCATTTTCTCCATAAGCGGGGTTGCACCGACAAAAGAAGCCGAGGTGGGTTGTCCCTCAAAAAGAGACAGTTTTGCATTATTCATGGGAACAAAGGTTCCCCGGCCCAAGGCCTCCGTTTTCAAGTATTGAATTGCCTCGATTCCTTCATTCTGGTTTTTTACCAACATAAATTGCAGTTTTTCGCCCAAAATCGCCTCAACAGCTCTTTCCAGGGAAGGTTCGGTTTCAATGATATCCGCCACCACTCCCTCAATACCATCGGGTGATTTTTCCACGGCGGCTTTTTTTGCCATAATTGAGCGAACTCCCTCGCTATATCCCTCAAAAGTATCATGCAGGTTCTGGAGGGACTCGAGCTGAGATTCAAGGCGTGTTTGCTTTTCCTTTAACGCTGATATGGTAAGTGCATTCTCCCGGCTCTCTTTCTCGGTTTCGGAAATCTTATTTTGCAGGACATCCCGGTCTTCTTCCAACACTGATTTTTGTCGGCTTTGCATTTCCAGCTCGGCGCTGATATCGATATTCTCCCGCTTTAACTCCTCCAGTTGGCGGTTTTCTCCTCGAGACTCTTCTCTGTTTTGCTCTAATCGACGACGGCAATCGGAGCATGTTTGCTCAAGGTGATCAATGTGATTCTTGCGGCGAGTTATTTCGTACCGTACTTCAAATAAATCTTCCCGCGAGCGTTCAAGATCACTCCGAATAGACTCATAGGTATCTTTTAAAGCAGTGACTCTTCCTTCCTCGTTTATGAGGCTGGCTAGGGCTTGACTTCTTTTCTCCTCAAGGCTGCGCCTGGTTGTCTTTGACTGAGCTATTTCATCTTCTTCCTGACGGAGGCGCAAAGAGTTTTCTGTTATCGTTTCAATCGCTTGAAGCCTTT
>JAFGRE010000182.1 GCA_016935335.1 Deltaproteobacteria bacterium | reverse complement strand
TAGAGATCATCCGAATTCAGCCATGCCACGATCTCGCCCGAAGCGCGTTGAAGTCCTTTATTAATCGCATCCACCTGGCCCCGGTCAGGCTCGGAAACCCAATACGCCAGACGGTCCGCATAGCGCTGGATAATCTCGGCCGAGCCGTCCGTCGAACCGCCGTCGACTACGATCACCTCCATGGGGACATAATCCTGCTCCAGGACCGAACGCAGCGTCGCTCCCAGGTAGCGGGCCTGATTGAAGGAGGGGATCACGATTGAGATGAGCGGCTTTTGCGGAGCCATGCGGAAATCCATCTTCCTTTCAGCGTCTGCGCGAGATCAACCCCGGAACGAGCTGCGCGCGGCGTGAAAACCAGCGGATGTATTGTAGTCGATTCCGTACTTTAAGGAATGCAGGGGCTCCGCAGGGAGAGCCCACTCTGAGGGGGGTGGAGGGGGTAGTTATGCGTTAGAACGCACCTCTGCCGCGCAGCGCCGCCCACGGGGTGCGAAGGAGGATCTTGATGTCGAGCCAGAGGGAATAATTATAGACATAGTAGAGGTCATCTTCGGTATTGAGGTGCATGGGCTTGTCGCTGCGGGCGTTGATCTGCCACCAGCCCGTAAGCCCCTGCGGCACCGCGAAGCGTCGACGCTGCCAGTGTTCATACTTATCGACCAGCCAGGGCATCTCCGGGCGCGGACCCACCAGGCTCATCTCCCCCCGAAGCACATTGAAAAACTGCGGGAGTTCGTCCAGGCTGTACCGGCGCAGAAAGCGACCCACCCGCGTAACGCGGGGATCATTGGCATGCTTGTGTATAATGGTCCCATCAGGCAGGATTTCATTCACTTCCTCCTGGCGTGCTTCGGCATCAACGACCATCGTCCGGAACTTGAGCATTTTGAACAGAGTGCCGTTCTCGCCTGCGCGCTCTTGGCGGAAGAACACTGGCCCGCGCGAGTCGAGCTTGATCGCCAGTGCGATTAAACCAAGGATCGGAAGCAGCGGAATCATCACCAAGCTGGTGATTGTAATATCAAAAATGCGCTTTATGATCAGGGCACCGTCCGAAATCACACACTCCCGCAGCCCAATCACAGGCATGCCGTCGAACACCTCCGCCCGTGAACGCACGAGGGCGTGCGTGGCATAATCGGGAACAATGTAGATTTTTACGGCGAGTGTGTCCAGCTTTTTTACGACGTCGTCCAATCGAGCGTACGCCCGCATGGGCAGCGTGACCCATACTTCACCGATATTGTTTTTTGCAACAATCTCGCTGATCTGGTCAATTGTGCCCCGCACCGGAACATCATGGATGCGCAGATCCTGTTTGGCAGGGTCGTCATCAAGATAGCCGATCAGATCAAAGCCCCAGCGGCTATAGTTGAGGATCACGCGGCCGATCTTCTCACCCAGTTCCCCTGCCCCCACAATGAGCACACGGCTTCGCATTCCTGGGCGATGAATCTTGAAGATACGGTAAAAAAAGCGTAAGAGCATTCGGTAGGCCACTAGCAGTAGAAACATAACGAACCAGAAATAGATGAATTGCAGTCGGGAAAACTCACGGAATGTGAAATATGTTATCCCAGCAAAAACAATCGTGGCCAGAATGGAACCAAGAAATACATTGTAAATTTCATTAAACCAGCGGAGGGCATGCTGTGCTGAATACACGTGTGTAAAAGAAAATGATGCCACCCAGCACAATATAGCAAGTAAATACATGAACCAGGGTAATTGCGTTGAGGCAATCGGGAGAGCTCCATTGACGCCATATGGCAAGGTTGAACGGAGCCAGGAAGATGCAACCAGCCCGGATGGAATTAATATCGCATCACAGATAAACAGGAATAATAGAAGGCGATACCTCTTCATGACTCATCCCCTATCATAGGTCAGGTTCACCTCTCTCCCCAAAGTCGGCACTTAAGAAGTTAGTTACTTTCCAATCGAAACATCTTCAACCTTACAGTTCATAGGAAGGCTCTTGCATGCCACTATACTCGAATAAATAATAAAAAAATAAGGGTACATGCCGACTGAGCTATTCTAGATCCCTTATCATCTCTTCGAATTGATCTGCGATAGTCCCGATCGAGAAATTCTTTTCTGCATATGCTCGCGCATTGCCCCCCAATGTTTCACATAGTTCGGGATCTGAGAGCAAATCTCCTGCCGTATGAATAAAACCATCTAGATCACCCGGAGACGAAACGCGGCCCATATCATTGTCAATAATAACCCTTGCCGCCATGTTTTCAAGGGGCATATTAATCAGGATGGGCTTTCCGGCACACATATAGGACAAGATCTTGGATGGAACCGAAAATACACCCGCATCGGGTTCTAAAATTGCGACGAGGACATCTGCGGTCGCCAGGACAAGAGGGAAAAGCTCGTATGGCTGGAATGGCAGCAGGATGAGATTATCAAGCTGTAACTCGGATTTTCGATCCTTCAACCATTCCGCCCCTAACCCCTCTGAAATGACGATAACTCTAACATTGTCATCATCCTGGAAACGCCTTGCCAACTTGAGTAATATTTCAGGATTGTGTTTCAGGCCGAGCGTGCCAGAGTAAATCAGATTCTTTGTGTTAGACAATCCTTGATCACAAGCCCAGCGATTTTCTTTGGTTCCGATAGGAAGATCTTCAATCGGCGCCCAATTCGGAATGATCTGTTCCTGATCCACCCGTTCCAGGTGAGGATCCAGGTATGGTAAAAAGTCCTTGGTTATCAAGATTACTTTTGTGCTTCTAAGAATGGTCCTTATCTCAAGCCAGCGGTAATAATCACCGATCTTAGCTCCCAAGAACCCGTATTTTGAACTCAGAATTCGTTGGATGGCGATCCCGTAAATATCTTGAACCCAGAAGATAAATTTCGCACCAACGGTGCGGGACGCATAATGCAATCGAGCCTGGATGTCAATTGGGGTGTTTGCGGAAAGAATGCTGTCGGGGCGGTACTCTTTAACACATGCCGCCAATTTTCGACCATACTCCATCTCCTGAAACCACCGCTTGAGATACGAATATTTATCGACGGTTTGAGATAATTGAATGCCTTTAAATTGGAGGTTTGGAGAGCTACTCCTGATGAATTCTGGGTTCTCCTGCGGCGCTTGAAAGGACCGTGAGTAAACATGTAAAACGGAATAACCGCGTTCAGCCAGAGCATGGCTCAGCTGGGTGATAAATGCATGCCTTGCATAATCATGAATCAGAATACGCGGCATTCTCTCATGGCGTCTGGAAGGTTCTGTATCCACTGACATCATTTGATTACCCGACCGATTCCACAATCGGGTAAAACGCGTAACTTGTATCATCATGATACTCCAATTGGGAAGCGACATCCTCTTCCCCGATCGGAATACCCGGCAACCGATAACCACAGTTCTCTAATAATTCCACAATTTCGGCTCGATCCACACCCGTGTGGAATTCAAGTGCGAGCTTGGGGTGCTTTCTTTTCAGCCAATCCCGCATGCCTTTCAGAACCTCGACTTCCATCCCCTGGACGTCAATCTTTACTCCATCGATCGCATCATTTCCAGAGCAAACAGTTGGCCATAAAGTATCGAAGGATACTTCAAGAAACGTTTCCTCGAATCCCCCCCCATCGAGACCGCTGTCGATCATGCCACGAGTACTCTGCATTTTCGAGCACCGCAGTGCACCACTTGCTCCCAGCGCAAAGGGAAGCACGATCAAATTCGAAAGGTTGTTCACTCTTCCGGTTTGATAGAGATATCCGGCGGTGCTGAGCATGGGTTCGAAGGAGAAAACGCGGCCCGTTTCCCCCACAAGCCCGGAGAGAGCTAGCGCCGTATAGCCATAATGTCCACCCACATCCAGCCAGGTCTCGCCTTTGGAAGCATTTTCAGAAAACCAATCGAGCAAGGGCTTTTCAGTGGTACCCCGGATCGCCCCGGGGTAGTCATGCCAGGACGTGATAATCTGTTCCCCTTGCAGGGGGCCACTGAGGATTCGATGAGCCCGGATCCGCCTGGGTAAGATTTGCCTTACAAGTTCCTTTAATGCTCCGGACATTTTTTTAACCTGTCTTTGATTTTTCAGTAGTCAGCAGCATGTTCTGTTGAAAATACTGTCTCCAATAAATCAATATGAGGAACACCTTAATGTCAGAATCCCCTTTAGACAAGGTGGAAATCCCGATTCAAATCATTTCAACACGAGAGTCTCTAACTAAAAGAATCCTGAAGTATTTTAGCAATCTGCCGGAATCCGTACAAACTTTAGATGTCCTTTTATGGAAAGACAATTGTCATCACACAAGAAGCAATTCGATTCATCACCGCCAATATACTGGCGGTGAATAGAGTTTGGTGTTTTTTTATCTTTTCGACAATTCTGGAATTTTCAAATGCTCTCGAATGTGTGACCTACTTGTTAACTCAGAGCACGGGGGAGGAATAATTGTCATAGCCAATGATTACATATTAATAATCTCTTCGGAAGTGACCTCGTGCAGGGGCAATTCTTCACCGGCACCTCCTTCAAGGATAGCTAATAATCGCTCATGATATGGCGGAAAGTTTAACTTAGAATATGTATGAAATGACCTTTCCTGTAGTAATTTCATTTTCTTGCTGGAGAGATTTAACATTTCTTCTAGGGCTCTAGCCAAACTACCTACATCCCCTTGATTTCCGTACATATATCCGTTACTTCCATGAAGGATATATTCTGGCTCGGGCCCCATTTGTGCATGAGGATCACCATGCACGATGACAGGGAGACTTAAGCCCATCAAATGAACTACGCTTAAACCTGTATATCCGGGTTGGCATCCAAATCTACACAGGCGCGATATTTCACGTATTTTCTCTTCAGAGTACACCATACCGTGATAGTTTATCCAGATAGATTGAGAAGCGATTTCTTGTACATATTCAGATTTAATGCCTTCACCAATAATGTGCAAATCTAGATCGAAATTCTTGTGAACAATAGTGGCTGCTTCTATCAATAGTTCGATGCCACACAGTTGGCGCAAACGGCCAATAAATAATATTCCTTTTTCATCTCCTGTTCTTTCTTCTGAAGGAACCGGATGACTAACATAGAGGGAGTTATAATCAACGGCTAGTTTTTCCTCGGGTATCGAAATTCTTAACAGCGATTCTTTTACCTGTGGTGTATAGCAGATATATCGCTTACTCAATCCAACAATGACTTTATACATTATTCTATGCAACAATGACACTTTCGTTTTTTTAAAAAGCCCATGGCCTCTAGGATATACAGGGATCCCAAACAAACGCGCAACCAACAACACTCCCCAAAAACTAACATATCTTGGATTTGCCCATATAAGAATGGCATCGGGCTGGGTCGTATAGAGATATTTGGCAATTCCTTTTTGACTCATGCCAATCGTATTTCCAAAAGGCTGCCTCTCTTCAACTTCGATCCATTTGACATTGCTGTGTTCAAACGGCAAATGCTCGCCAAACCCTGTACCAGGCGGCGGAGGACTATAGAGAACATCCAGCAGTACTCCCCCACTATCAGCAATCCCTTGTAAAACCGGAAGGAGATAGGAGGACAGGAGGGGATAAACGACAGCAATTCGTTTCACTAATTAAGCCTTCATTTCAAGAGCCGCAGAAAGAATAAACTTCTGGTTATCTAGATAATTCTCTCATATGTGACTTATGCCTTTTTCGCCAAAGCAAATCATCGCAAAG
>JAFGRE010000181.1 GCA_016935335.1 Deltaproteobacteria bacterium | reverse complement strand
GGGCTTGCGGTTTCGTTGGCAACGATGTTTTTTACGGCTCCGAGCGCCTTGCCCGGTGCATTATTCAGCTTATGGCACAATATCTCGGGGATTACTCTTGCAAAGTACTGGTCAGGGAAAAGGGAGGCGTCGTTTCCGAGCCGGCGACGTAATTCATAAAAAAGAGACCATCAAGCACCACGGCCCTTTTTTGCGCTGTTGAGCCGTTTAACGTCGTGCTCAGGACTGACAAGTCCAGGCCCCCTTCGGAACAATACGAACAATGGGCTACCGGTCGCAACATGTATTTTTTCCTCCGCATGGTTTCACGCCCTTTCTCTCGATCTCCCTGGCTTGAGATGCCTCATAGAAAAGAACACCCCTCTTCCTCCTCACTCGGGTTGAGTTATCATCGGCGCTGTTCCCGAAAAATAACACCGGAATGGGCCTAAAGGGATCATATTTTCTATTGTTGGTTCAGTCTATCAATAATAGACAGGAAATTCGGCACGGCGTTCTCTCGCTCCTTGCCGTCGCTGTTGGAGAGCCTCTTCCGATACAAAGCGGGAATTTGCTCAAAGAAGTCCGGTTGGGGAACAGGAGATGGTTACCGGGCCGGTCTGATAAAGCTTGCCAATTTTTGCGAACATTTCATTCTTGGTGGCATCAAGTACTTTTTGGGTAAGGTCGGAGACTTTTTCTTCTTCCTTTTGAAGATCGGCATCGTCACAGTCAAAGGGATGAAGATTCTGACAGAATCTGGCGATATGGATGAGTTCATGAGTCAAGATGTAGATCATGAGGGGGTAAAATTCCACGTCCGGACATCTCCATAACGCATTGAGAATATTTCGGTCAAAGAGAAAGATCTGGTATCGTTCCTTAGGAAAGGCCGAAACATCCTTTAAAACCGGATCGTACCTCCCGATCTCAGCAAAGGCCTTTCTGTTGGCTCGGCTGCTTATGTCGGCCTCACATGCGGTCTTTATATCAAAACAATAATTAAACCATTCCCGGGGAGAGAAGCAGTAGAATCTGCGTAGATAGGAAGCCGCTTCTTCCGTGGCGGCGTAAACGATCTTTTTTTCCGTGGGATTAAAATAAGGAAAGGAAATTTCCCGTTCTAGGTTCATGACCCAGCTGATCCTCTACTTGGTATCAGTAGTCTCCGTTGACTTCGTCGTTTCCTTGGTTTTGTTCTTGTCGTCTTTTTTCGGAGCAGTGGATGTGCTCTGGGAATTCTTCCGAGCATAATCGGTGAGATACCAACCAGACCCCTTTAAATGAAATGAGTTAAGAGACATGATTTTCCCTAAGGAGCCTTTGGCACCGCACTCTTCACAGTCGGTTAGGGGAGCGTCGGAAAACTTTTGAATATATTCGGATAATTTTCCACATTTCTTACATTCGTACTCGTAAATAGGCATCGAGTTTAACCTCCGCGTTTGACATGCCGGGCGTTGTTATACGTTAAATGACCAAGGCTGGTGAGGCACAGAACCACACCCTTTTACCCTTATTTTGCTCTATATAATTAATTATTCCCCTCTTTCTTGTCAAGGGTTTCCGCAAATTAATTATCACCGGATTATTTCCCCCCTCTCACCGGACATTTTTCCGGGCTTGACTTTGGAGCCTGATTTTGTATTATGTGCCCAATTTAGGAACGAGGAATAGATGAGTTTTCTGCAAAAACGATGGACAGTCCTTCCTGCCAGTCAAGATCTCGCCTCTGAGTTAGCGCGGGAGATCCGGATTTCACCTCTGCTTTCGAAACTCCTCGTAAACCGCACGATCACCGAACCGGAATCTGCGCAACGATTCCTTTCCTCTTCGCTGCAGGATCTTCGTCCCCCCTTTCTCATGAAGGGCATGACCGGAGGGTGCCTTCGCATTATTGAAGCGATCAAGCGCCGGGAAAAGATCTGTGTTTTTGGTGACTACGATGTGGACGGAATTACCGGGACCGCCCTTCTCAAGCTCTTTTTGGATTCTCTTGGCGCCAATGTCTCTTTCTATATCCCCAATCGATTAACGGAAGGATATGGCCTCAACATTCCCGCACTGGACAAATTCCGCGCTCAAGGAATTTCTCTAATCATTACGGTAGACTGTGGTATCTCCAACGCCGAGGAGGTCTCTTTTGCCCGCAGCCGTGGAATTGATGTTGTTGTCACCGATCATCATGAAGTGCCGGAGCGAATACCTGAGGCGTGCGCAGTCATAAACCCCAAGCAAAAAGGGTGTGAATTTCCCTTCAAGCATCTTGCCGGGGTCGGGGTCGCCTTTTATCTGGTGATTGCTCTCCGCATGATGTTGCGGGACAAGGGATTCTGGGAAGGCCGGGACTATCCCAACCTCAGAGAGTATCTCGATTTGGTTACCCTCGGCACGGTGGCGGACATCGTCCCCCTTCTGGAAGAAAATCGCATATTTGTCAAGCATGGTCTGGAGGTATTGTGCCGCAGTACCAAGCCGGGAATCATCGCTATACGGCGCGTAGGCGGCGGTGACGGTATTCCCATGACCTCTGATCTTATCGCCTACCGGCTCGCGCCTCGAATCAATGCTGCGGGGCGAATGGGCAGTGGCGAAAAAGGGGTGATCCTCTTGACAACTTCCGATCAGACTGAAGCAGATGCGATCGCTTCGGAATTGGACCGAGAGAACAGTAAGCGCCAGCAGATCGAGGAGACCATCTTCAAGGAAGCCTGCGGGCTCATTGAATCTACCGAGGGATGGCTCAGGCAGATGGCATTTGTACTGGAATCTCCGGCGTGGCACCCCGGTGTCATTGGGATCGGCGCCTCTCGCATCGCGGACAGATATTACCGCCCCACAATCCTTATCTCGCTGGATGGTGATATCGGCCACGGATCAGCCCGCAGCATCGACGAGTTTCATATTTATGACGGGCTGCGGCACTGCGAGGGGCTCTTAAAGAGATTCGGGGGGCATAAGGCTGCCGCCGGGTTGACAATCGCACGGGATAATATCACCCAATTGAGGAAAAAACTCAATTCCTTGGTTGAGAACACCCTCAGCCCTGAAGACATTGTCCCCAAACTCCGTATTGATACTCAACTCGACTTCTCCGGTATAACCGAATCATTCATACAGGAAATAGAGGCCCTTGCTCCTTTTGGAGCCGGTAATCCCGAGCCTCTTTTCGTTTCGGATGTTGTTTCGGTGTCCGGCTCACGGATGGTCGGAAAAAACCATTTAAAACTGTGGATCGGCGGTGACGGAACCTATTTTGATGCCATCGGATTCGGCATGGGGGATGCGTTGCCGTCCCTTCCTACGCAGATTCGGGTGGCATTCGTTCCGGAAATTAACGTTTGGCAAGGCACAAAACGACTCCAGCTTAAAATGAAAGACATCGACGGCATCGATACCTAACCCTCGTTTCCCTGCCGCAGAGGTCTTCTCGCTTCGAATGCTTTTGATTGCACATCAACCTGATTAAGTTGCAATAGAGCCGGAGGCAAATCGTTGGTTCCCTCAATAATCAAAGAATGACCAGTCGAAGTATGAGCGTTTTCGGCAAAGGAAAGGGAAAACTTTTTTGACTTTTTAAAAATTTTGGTTATGCTTAGGTTTCCGCAGCGATCCGGGGGTGCCTTTTGTTTGATGACCGAATCTCTTTGCTTTCGTAGTCCTGAATAAAGGTTCCCAAGAATTGACAGTTGGAGGACTCTAACCAAGAAGCGAGTACGAAACTAGTCGGTGGTTGATTTTCTTTTCCTGCATTGAAGTGAGTTAAGGCCATGACCAAAAGCAAGTCCAGATTTCAAGAGTATTTTGAAGCGATCGTTATCGCCCTCATTCTCGCCCTCTTTATCCGCGCTTTTGTGATTCAAGCCTTTAAGATTCCTTCAGGATCCATGATTCCCACGCTTTTGATCGGGGACCATATTTTGGTAAATAAATTTATCTATGGTATTCGAATTCCTTTTACTGACAAGAAGCTTTTTACCTTTAAGAAGCCCCAGCGTGAAGACGTCATCGTCTTTATCTACCCCGAGGATCATTCCAAGGATTTCATCAAACGAGTCATTGGGGAGGAGGGGGACACTGTCTTGATCAAGGGGAAAAGAGTCTATATTAATGGAGAGGTCTACTCCGACCCCTGCGGCCACTACATGGATGACACCCCCGGAAGCGGGGGATTTCCCCGAAGAGATTTCGGCCCCATTACAATCCCCAAGGATTCGGTTTTCGTGTTGGGTGACAATCGTGACAACAGCCGTGACAGTCGATTTTGGGGGTTCGTACCCCTCAATCTCGTGAGAGGAAAAGCTTTTATGATTTATTGGTCGAACGGATCTCCCCAACGGAGGGATCCCTGGAATATTCCCGCGAAAATTTTAGATGCCATATGGTATAACCGCTGGTACCGCATGGGAGATTTTATTCATTAACAAAAAATGAACCATCCGTTGCTCCAAGCGGAAGAAATAAACTATTGACTGATGGAGGGGAATCTGGTAAACACTATAGTCGATCTTCCTAACTATAATAGTTCGAAGTAGAAAGGGATGAAGAAATTCAGGTGGTTACTGTATATCAGGCTAGCGAAAACCTTCTTACGATCCGGTAAGGAGGTTTTTTTTTGCGCTCAAAACGGAGCGATTCGTTATCAGTGGCGGCGCTTGTGAGGAAGTGGAATACTATCGCCGCCCGTAACCTTGCCGGCTATCAAAAAATTCAATGACGCTTAGCACCAAACATCTTTTGGGGATAGAAACACTCTCGGCCGAGGAGATCTCCTCTATCCTGGATACCGCGCAATCCATGAAAAAAGAAGGCGCCCCCCCGGGAAAGGAATCTTCCCCGTTAGCGGGGAAAACGATCATCAATCTTTTCTATGAATCAAGCACCCGAACCCGAACTTCCTTTGAACTGGCCGGGAAAAGGCTTGGTGCCGACGTCCTCAATTTCGATTTTTCCACCAGCAGCATGTCCAAGGGGGAAACCCTGAAAGACACGGTAATCAACTTACAGGCAATGAATCCTGATATTCTCGTTATCCGCCATTCCGCTCCCGGTGCGGCCGCGTTCGTCGCCGAGGCCGTTGACGCTTCGGTAATCAACGCAGGTGACGGCGCTCATGAACATCCCACGCAGGCGCTCTTAGACCTGTTAACCATGAGAGAATGCCGTGGGTCAATTCAAGGACTGCTGGTGGCTATACTCGGCGACATCGCCCACAGTCGCGTTGCCCGCTCCAACATTTGGGGTCTTACCAAGTTGGGGGCAACCGTTCGGGTGGCGGGACCACCCACCATGATTCCCCCCTATATTGAAAACATGGGTGTGGAGATGTTTTACAGCGTCGAAGAAGCGATAGCAGATGTCGACGTCATAATGTGTTTGCGCATCCAGCGGGAACGGCAACAGAAATACCTGCTCCCCTCTCTGGAAGAGTATGCGAAGTTTTTCGGGCTTAACCACGAACGGCTCGCTCACGCAAAAAAGGATGTCATGATCATGCATCCGGGTCCGATTAACCGTGGTGTCGAAATCAGCTCCGCCGTGGCGGACGGAAAGAACTCTTTCATTCTGGAGCAGGTCACCAATGGCGTGGCGGTGAGAATGGCGTGTTTTTACCTGCTGGCAGGAGGGAGACAAGGCCATGTTGCTCATTAAACGGGGAAGAATAATCGACCCTGCAAACCGTGTTGACGGTGTCTTTGATGTTTTAATCAAGAACGGCATCATTGCGCGGATTGCCCTCACCATTGAACCTGAAGAGCAGGGGTTACGGGTTATCGACGCCGAGGGAAAAATCGTTGCTCCCGGCTTCATCGATATGCATACCCATCTCCGTGATCCGGGGCAGGAATCAAAGGAGACGATCGCGTCAGGATGTAAAGCTGCCGCAGCTGGCGGATTTACAGCGCTTGCGTGCATGCCCAACACTGGTCCGGTTAATGACAGTCCCCTCATCACCGGCTCCATTATTTCCAAGGCATTGAGGGAAGGATGTGTCCGGGTCTATCCGATCGGAGCAATCACTCGAGGATTACAGGGAGAAGCATTGACGGATATCGGTGCGTTAAAGGAAGCGGGAGTTGTCGCCGTGTCTGATGACGGCGAACCGGTGATGAATGCCGAGGTGATGAGAAGAGCGCTTGAGTACGTTACCTATTTCGATCTGCCGGTCATTTCCCACTGTGAGGATAAAAATTTATCGCAGAACGGGGACATGCATGAAGGCTTTATCTCCACCCGGTTGGGTTTAAGAGGAATCCCGGCGGCGGCCGAAGAAGTGATGGTGGCACGTGATCTTCTCTTGGCGAAAATGACGGGCTCACGCATCCATATTGCCCATGTGAGCACCGCCGGTTCGGTGGATTTAATCCGAACGGCCAAAGCGAAAGGGGTGCTCGTCACTGCGGAAGCGACGCCGCACCATTTTTCTCTAACCGATGAAGCGGTCGCGTCGTTTGATACGAGTACAAAAGTGAATCCGCCGCTGCGTTCTCAAAAACACCTGGATGCCTTGTGGGAAGGACTTGCGGACGGGACGATCGATGTTATCGCCACCGACCACGCTCCTCACGGCGCGAAAGATAAGGATGTTGATTACCCGTCAGCAGCATACGGCATTGCCGGGTTAGAGACCGCCGTTTCTCTGACCCTAAGCAAATTAGTGCATACCAGCATCCTTACCATTGAGGAAGCAATCGCCAAGTTAAGCCTGAATCCGGCGCGAATTTTAGGGATCAACGGCGGGTCGCTGAACGAAGGAGGGGATGCCGACGTGACGATTTTGGACTTGGAGAAAGAGGTCACGATAGATCCGGAAAATTTTCGGTCGAAATCACGGAATACACCATTTGCAGGGATGAGACTGACGGGAGGTCCCGTCATGACGATCGTAAAGGGAGACGTTGTATGGGAGTCAGAAAGCCCGTAATAGCGAAAAAGGCCGTTCTTTACCTTGAGGACGGAAGGACATTTAGGGGAGAATCTTTCGGGGCCGAAGGCGAGGCAATCGGAGAGGTTGTTTTTAATACCAGCATGACCGGCTACCAGGAGGTTCTCACTGATCCATCCTACAAGGGACAGATCGTTACCATGACCTATCCCCTCATCGGGAATTACGGAATCAACGAAGAAGATAACGAATCCGCCCGACCGCAGGCAGAAGGATTTGTGGTGCGGGAATATAGTCCTTACCCTTCGAATTGGCGATGCCGGAAAAATTTGCACGATTTTTTACAGGAATACGGTGTGGTGGGTATTCAGGGCGTCGATACCAGAGCACTGACGAAACACATTCGTGACGCCGGGGCCCAGCAGGCGATCATTTCCACGGTTGATTTCGATGCCCGAAGCCTCGCTCAAAAGATTGAGAAGGCACCTCGAATCGTCGGAAGAGATTTAGTGAAAGAGGTTACCTGTTCAAAGCCCCATGAATGGCACGAAGGAACCGTTTCTCTCTTCGAAAATCATATGGCAACGGAGCACAACGATCGGGAGAAACTCCGCGTCATTGTCTATGATTTCGGCGTCAAACGAAACATCCTGCGTCATCTTGTGGATCAACACTGCGCGGTTACCGTTGTCCCGGCTTCCACGCCTGCTGAAGAGGTCCTCGCTTTAAGGCCTCGCGGCATCTGTCTTTCCAATGGTCCCGGAGACCCCGCCGGCGTGCCCTACGCAGTGGAAACCGTAAGAAACCTATTAGGGAAAAAGCCGCTGTTCGGAATTTGTTTAGGTCATCAGCTTATCGGACTTGCTTTGGGAGGCAAAACCTACAAGCTCAAATTCGGACATCGGGGCGGCAATCAGCCTGTCAAGGACCTCTCCACCGGGACTGTCGCCATCACCTCTCAGAACCATGGATTTTGTGTCGACGTCGAGAACTTAAATTCGCCGGATATCGAAGTCACCCACATAAACCTCAACGACCAAACAGTCGAAGGGCTTCGTCACCAACAGCTTCCCATCTTTTCCGTCCAGTACCATCCGGAAGCCTCACCCGGCCCCCACGACGCTTCGTACCTTTTTAGCCGGTTTCGGCGCATGATGGAAGAGGAATATGCCAAAACGAACTGACATAAAGAAAGTCTTACTTATCGGATCCGGTCCTATCGTTATCGGTCAGGCGTGTGAATTCGACTATTCAGGTACCCAGGCTTGTCGGGCTCTTAAGGAAGAAGGGTTTTCGGTTGTTTTGGTAAACAGCAACCCCGCCACCATCATGACCGATCCTGAAATGGCCGACAGTACTTACATTGAACCGGTCACCGCGGAAGCGATCGCGGAGATTATCGCCCAGGAAAATCCCGATAAGCGGCCGGGAAATCTCGCCCTGCTTCCGACGATAGGAGGCCAGACAGGCCTCAATGCGACGATTGCGTTGGCGAGGAGTGGCATCCTGGATGAGTATCATGTGGAAGTCATAGGAGCAAAACTGGATGCCATCATGAAAGCCGAGGACCGGGAACTGTTTAAAAAGAGCATGGACAATATAGGCTTGCGGATGCCTGAAGGTGTCTATGTCTATAGCACCGAGGAAGCGGTTAAAGCCGCCAGGAGCATCGGCTATCCCGTGATCATCCGTCCGGCGTATAATTTAGGTGGAACCGGTGGAGGCATCGCCTATTCCTCTCACGAACTGGAGAACATTTTGCGGCCGTTCTTTAAGGATACCCAGTTCAATCAGGTCTTGATTGAAAAATCGGTGATCGGCTGGAAGGAATACGAACTGGAAGTCATGAGAGACCTGAAGGATAATGTGGTGATTGTGTGCCCCATTGAAAATTTTGATCCTATGGGAATACACACTGGCGACAGTATTACCGTGGCTCCGGCCCAGACCTTGACTGATAAAGAATATCAACACTTGCGAAATGCCGCCATCGCCATCATGCGGGAGATCGGCGTCGAAACCGGTGGTTCCAATGTGCAGTTTGCGGTCCATCCCGAAACCGGCGAAATGTTGGTTGTGGAGATGAATCCCCGGGTTTCCCGAAGTTCGGCTCTCGCCTCCAAGGCAACCGGATTTCCCATAGCCAAGATCGCGGCAAAACTGGCGGTGGGATATACGCTGGATGAAATTCCCAACGATATTACGCGATACACCAAGGCCTCTTTTGAGCCGGCTATCGACTACGTGGTGACCAAAATTCCGCGCTGGGCGTTCGACAAGTTCCCTGAAGCTGATCAGACGCTCAACACCCAAATGAAGTCAGTGGGAGAAGTGATGGCCATCGGCCGAACCTTTAAGGAATCCCTCCAGAAAGCCCTTCGGTCGTTGGAAATCGGCTATTCCGGACTGGATTCACCGAAACGCAAGGGATCCGCGGCAGGGAATAACGGGACCCGGTTTACGATGAAGCACATACGGGAAAAGCTGAAAACACCCAACTGGAAACGCATTTTCTATATCGGTGAAGCGCTGAGACGGGGGATGGCCCTGGACAAGATTCATGAATTAACCAACATTGATCCATGGTTTCTGGGTAACCTTAAAGAGATTGTCGATTTGGAGACGATTTTAAGCAGCGAATCCCTCGAGACCCTGACGCCTGAACTGATCGGCAAGGCGAAGCAGTTCGGATTCAGTGATATGAAATTAAGTTCCTTCTTCAACTGTGATGAAATCACCTTCCGTAATTTTCGGAAGGCCCTGGGAATTGAGGCGGTGTTTAAGCTCGTGGATACCTGCTCGGCTGAATTCGAGGCATATACGCCGTATTACTACTCCACCTATGAAACCGAAGATGAAACGAAACCGTCTGAAAAGCGCAAGATCATGATTCTGGGGGGCGGGCCCAACCGCATAGGCCAGGGGATTGAATTCGATTACTGCTGTGTTCACGCTGCCCTGGCGCTGAAAGCAGAAGGCTTTCAGATCATCATGGTGAACTGCAATCCGGAAACCGTATCCACCGACTATGATGTTTCCGATCGACTCTATTTTGAGCCCTTGACCCGGGAAGATATCTTAAATATTATTGATCGCGAAAAGCCCTTCGGCGTGATTGTTCAATTCGGGGGACAAACACCTCTCAATTTAGCCCTTGCTCTTAAAGAGCAGGGAGTAAACATCCTGGGAACGAAGCCGGAAGATATTGACATTGCTGAGGATCGGGAGCGCTTTTCGGCAATTATAAATAAGCTGGGATTAATACAACCAATGAGTGGATGTGCCCGGTCCTTTGACGAGGCCCAAAAGATTGCCGAGGAGATTGGCTATCCTGCTGTGGTACGACCCTCCTATGTATTAGGAGGACGGTCCATGGAGGTTGTCTATGATGTCAATTCTCTTAAATCATACATGGAGGAAGCGGTAACTGTATCCATGGACCGGCCGGTTCTCATTGACAAGTTCCTGGAAGACGCCGTTGAAGTTGACGTGGATGCGGTGGCCGATGAAAAATCGGTAATAATTGCCGGCATTATGGAGCATATTGAAGAAGCGGGAGTTCACTCGGGAGACAGTGCCTGCGTTCTCCCTCCCTACACCCTTAACGACGACCTCCTTAGTGTCATCAAGCAGAATACCGTCGCCCTCGGGAAAGAGCTCAAGGTGTGCGGCCTCATGAACGTTCAGTACGCGGTAAAGAACGACCAGGTGTTCGTTTTGGAAGTAAATCCCCGAGCCTCGCGCACGGTTCCTTTTGTCAGCAAGGCGACGGGAATCCCGTGGGCGAAGATCGCCGCCCTCGCCATGGTCGGGCATCCGTTGGAAGAGCTAAACTTACGCCGGGAAAAGGAGATTACGCATGTTGCCGTTAAGGAATCTGTCTTTCCTTTCAATAAATTCCCGGGGGTCGACTCAGTGCTGGGCCCGGAGATGAAATCCACCGGAGAGGTGATGGGCATCGATGATGATTTCGGAATCGCCTTCAGCAAGGGGCAGGTTGGTGCGGGGCAAGATCTTCCCTTGGGTAAAAAGTTTGGGGGCACCGTCTTTATCAGCGTTAAGAATAAAGATAAGCGGATTATCATTTTTCTTGCCAAAAAGCTCCACGAACTGGGATTCAAGATCATAGCCACTCAGGGAACGGGAAATACCCTGCGCAAACATGCTGTTCCGGTAGCCGAGGTCATCGGAAAAGTGTGGGAGAAAGACCGGGGTAACGTAGTGGATCGAATCATTCGACTGGAGGTGGACCTGATCATCAATACCCCCATGGGCAAAGGCCCGCGGAGTGACAACTATATCATCCGGCAGCAGGCGATTATTCATAAGATTCCCTGTTTCACCACCATATCGGCAGCTGCAGCCGCCATAAATGCCATTGAATCCGTAATGAAACAGCGGGGGCTCTTTACCGAAAAAGAGACCCTCCGCCAGCGCCTGGAGGGCTCCCCCGCCTCAGCGTTTTTTGTGAGCGTCGACTATAAACACCGCACCGAGGAACTGATATCCTTGGTCCGGATATTAAACCAGATCAAGCCACACATACTGGCCACAAAAGGATCGGCCGATTTTTTAAACATGTATGGGATCAACGTGACGGAAATCATTCCCAAGGTTTCAGATGGTAAGCGAGGGACTATTATTGACCATATAGAACGAGGGGAGGTCTCTTTTATTCTTAATGTGGTGGACCCCAAAAAAGAGAGTACCCTCAGTGACAACTTTGTCATTCGCCGAGCCGCAATCAGAAGATCCATCCCTTGTTTTTTACATCTGGAAGAGTGCTTGCTGGAACTAGAGCAGAGAAAACAACTTCCCCTTTTCCGAAAAAAGATCAAAAAGCTCCAGGAGTACCATGCTCCCTTTGGTTACAATAATCGTCCCCCAAACAGCCTGTGAACAATGGCCGAAATTTTAGTCGTTGACGACGAAAAAAGCATCCGAGAATTTCTCGAGATCATGTTGACAAAGGAAGGCCATGCGGTATCTCTGGCCTCGAGCGGTGAAGAAGCTATTGCTCTCTGTGGCAAGAAAACCTTTGACATCGTCCTTGCTGACATCAAGATGCCGCAGGGGGATGGACACTCGGTGCTAAGGCACGTTAAAAAAACGCACCCGGAGACGACCGTTATCATGATTACGGCTTTCGGATCCCTTGAGTCTGCGGTGGAAGCTATGAGGGAGGGAGCATTCGACTACATCTCCAAGCCGTTCAACGTGAGTGAATTAAAAGCTCTTCTCAAAAGTGCGCTCGAGAAGCGTCGATTAGACCAAAAACGGCACCCTGAAGAAAGATTCGTGGAAGATGGCCGATACGATAACATTATCAGTACCAGCCCGGAGATGCAAAAAATCTTCACGCTGATACCGCGAGCGGCCGGCGCCAAAAGCAACATCCTTATTATCGGCGAAAGTGGAACCGGTAAGGAACTCGTTGCCCGTGCGATACACCGGCGGAGTGCCAGAAAAGAGAAGCCGTTTGTGACCATCAATTGCGGGGGAATTCCCGAGACTCTCTTGGAAAGCGAACTGTTCGGGTACAAAAGGGGATCGTTTACCGGGGCCACCACCACGAAAAAAGGACTTTTTGAGGCTGCGTCGGAAGGCACTATTTTCCTGGATGAGATTGGGGACCTTCCCCTTGCCCTCCAAGTAAAGGTCCTTCGAGTAGTGCAGGAAAAAACATTTACCCCCCTCGGTGACACCCAGGAAGTGAATGTTGACGTGAGAATTATCTCCGCCACCAATCAAAATTTAGAGCAAAAAGTCATTGAACAACAGTTTCGGGAAGACCTCTATTATCGATTGAATGTCATCCAGATCAGAATACCCCCTCTCCGCGAGCGGTCTATGGATATCCCGCTGCTTGCCCAGCACTTTCTGGAAAAATATTGCCGGGAGATGGGAAAGGAAATAAAGCAGATTTCCGTCTATGCGCTCGCTGCGCTCCGAAGCTACCACTTTCCGGGAAATGTAAGAGAACTCGAGAATATAATTGAGCGAGGTGTGGCGTTGGAAACCTCGAATATCATCCTCCCGGAGAGCTTGGCCCTTGCCGCTTATAAGCAGCAGGGGAACAAAGACGTCAATCCCCTTACCATGGACATTCCCCCCGAGGGAATAGACTTGGATGACATCATCAATAATGTGGAAAGGAATTTGCTCCTAAAAGCTCTCGAAAGAAGCCGGGGGGTAAAGAAAAAAGCCGCTGAACTTCTTAACCTTTCCTTTCGTTCGCTTCGGTACCGCCTCGAAAAGTTAGGGATTGATGCTCCTGGGGAGGAATAGAAAGCAGGATTCCTTCCAGAATCCCCGAATCGACAACTCTGAGCACTGCAAATCCAAATAGATCCATCACGGCTTCTACAATAATGATCCCCGGAATAATAAGGTCTTCCCGCCCCTTTTGAAGGCCGGGTGTGAGAAGGCGTTCCTCTGCCCGCTTTTTAGTTAAGTCCTCAAACAGTTCCCGGATTCGATCGCTCGTCAGACAGTGGTTGGTTACCTTTCCCCGGTCATACTCACTCAAGCGAAGATCGATCGCCGCTAAGGTGGTTGGGGTGCCGGCTATGCCGATAAGGCGGGTTTGAGCGCCGGTACTAAAGGGATAGAAACCCGCGCTCTGAAAATTTTCACGCACAGCCGCAACCTTGGGATAGACGGTTTCCTTCAACGCCGTCAGTTCTCCTTTCCGGGGCGGGTCCGTGAGGAGGTAGTGCTCAGTAAGGTGGACGACGCCGAGGTCAATAGTCTCCATGCGCAGTACCTCAGCGTTGCTGGTGAAAATAAATTCAGTGCTTCCACCCCCGATGTCAAAAATAAAAGCGCTATCATCGGGGTCGTTCACCGGCAAAAGTGCCCCTCTGGCGGCAAGTCGGGCTTCGACTAATCCTGAAACCGGGTGGATTTCAATCCCCGTCTCGCGTCGAACGGTCTCGATAAAAGCAATCCGGTTGCGTGCATTTCTGACCACACTGGTGCCGACTGCGAAAACCGTTTCGGCTTGTGACTTCTTCAGAATGCCTTGAAAATTTTTGAGGGACTCAACGGTCCGCTTTATGGCCGCTTGCGATAATCTCCCTTCGGTAAATCCGCCACCCAGTCGAGTGATTTGCTCCCTGCGAAGGACCGGGGTAAATACCTGGTTACTGCCGCAGTCTGCCACCAAAAGTCTGACGGTGTTCGTGCCCACGTCGATAGCGGCCGCTCTCATACGCTTCACCCAACGGCAAGGTAATAATAACTATGATTGTCTTGACAGTTCATCGACAAATGTTCGGAAACTTTCCTTCCCCAAAAGGCAGAAGCTGACTTTTTCAATTGTGGTATTTCGTTGAAGGTACCCTATGGTAGCGGAGAGCATAATGTGGGCGCACCGCTCAATGGGGAAACCGAAGATGCCGGCGCTGATTGCCGGAAAAGAAATGCTCGTGAGATGGTTTTGTTCAGCCACCTCCAGACTCGCGAGCGTTGCGTTTCGTAGCTTCTCGTCTTCTCCCCCTTCTCCCATTCGTGGACCGACCGCATGGATGACATGGCGAGCCTTGAGGTTTCCCCCGGTGGTAATGACCGCGCCTCCCACATGGGTGCCGCCGATTTTGTCGCATTCGGCCTGAATTGCGGGTCCGCCTTTGCGTCGGATCGCCCCGGCTACGCCCCCTCCTAATTGAAGGGCCGCATTAGCGGCGTTCACGATGGCGTGGGTCTCCATTTCCGTTATATCGCCTTCAACTAATTCGATCACGGATTTATTGATAGTTTTTTTCATCAGCAGTCCTCCGCCTAAGCAGTATAATACTTCTCTTCTGCGAGACTATCGGATAGACTACCAGACACATTCGGGCATTGCAATCTTTCCTCTCCGCACAGGGAAGGCGAAATTTCTGCCGCCAAGCAGGACTCGTCGCAGGTGGTCTGCAAAAAAAGCTGAAAAAAGCAAAAAAAAAATAAAGACTTTTCTTGACAAAGGCAATAAAGATCTGGAAAAATATAATAATTTTGGTATAATAGTTTTGCGGTAAAAATAGCGAAAGGAATCGTCAACCAAGGGGGATCAAAAATATGGTGAAATCAGAGTTGATCCAAGAACTCGCGGAGAGGGGCGCAATCAGTAAAACATTGGCCGAGACAGTGGTGAACCTTGTCTTCACAGGGATGGCGGATGAATTGCAGCAGGATAAGCCGATTGAGATCAGAGGGCTTGGCAGTTTCAGAGTGAGAACATACCGGGGCTATATGGGGCGGAATCCGCGGACCGGAAAAAAAGTCGAGGTGATTACGAAAAAGCTCCCCTTCTTCCGTGTCGGTAAAGAGTTGCGGCTTCGACTGAACAATGAGTCCGAGTAGTTGATGCGGACGACGACCCCCGCGAAGTTGACAGCGGATAAAAAATCTCTCCTGTTTTTCATCGGAATTGGCTAGAGAGGACTACTCTCAGGAGACGAGCAGTGATGAACATACGAGATGAAAAAACCAAATTGCCGACACGGGGCGTCGGCTTTCTGAATAAGGCGAATGATTATTTCAGCCCCGTACCACTCCCCGGATGAGCTAATCAACGTCAGAGTGGTTCCCTCCTTCGACGGCCTTCAGCATCCGTGTACTTCCTCCCTTCTTGTATGGCAGCCCAAGTATTTTTGATACATCAATGTGTCCCTTTCTTTCTCGTTGAGACTTTTCGTAAGCTCTTTTATCGCCTCCGGAACAGCGTAGGAACGCTCACCTTATCTTCGATAAAATTCTGTGATCTTGTCGGCGATATAATCTTGTTGAGCAGTGGAAAGTTCAGCATAAATGGGAAGCGCCAGGGTTTCCCGGGCTGCTTTTTCAGATTCCGGAAAATTTCCTTCCTTATATCCTAAGGTACTATAACACTCCTGTAAATGGAGGGGAACGGGATAATAGATCTCGGTACCGATTTCCTGACTCGTTAGAAAATCCCGCAGTGCATCTCGTTCCTCGACCCTTATGACAAACTGGTTATAAATATGATGGTTCTCTTCTCGAACTGTGGGCAACTTGATAACGTCCGCCAATCCCGCCTCCCGAAATATTCTCCGGTAATAGTCCGCATTTTTCCTTCTCGCCTCCGTCCAGGAATCCAGATACTTCAATTTCACCGAAAGCACTGCTGCCTGGAGCGCGTCCAGCCGGCTGTTGCAGCCAATTACCTTGTGATAGTACTTCGGCTCGCTTCCGTGCACCCTCAAGATTCCGACCATGTGTGCCAACTCCTCGTTATCCGTTGTCACCATTCCTCCATCTCCGAAACCGCCCAAGTTCTTTGAGGGAAAAAAGGAAAAGCATCCCCCATCACCCATAGACCCGGCGACACGATTTTTATAGCGGGAACCGATGGCCTGAGCCGCGTCTTCGATTACGGGCACCCCATAACGCCGAGCAGTTGCAAGAATTGGATCCATATCAGCACACTGCCCATAGAGATGCACGGGTATGATCGCTTTGATCTTTTCTTGGGGCTGCAAATGGTCAAGGCATTCTGACAGCCTTTCCGGAGAAATGTTGTAGGTATCGGGCTCAATATCAACAAACACCGGGGTGGCACCCAGCCGCGAAACAGATCCGGCGGTGGCAAAAAAGGTGTACGGGGTGGTAACAACATAATCACCAGCCCCCGTTTTCAAAGCCATCAAAGAAATCAGCAGCGCATCCGTTCCCGATGCAACTCCGACAGCAAATTTCACATTCGAATATTTTGCAACCGCTGCTTCCAGGTCCTTTACTGCGGCCCCGAGAATAAACATTTGGCTCTCGAACAGATCGGTAACTGTGTTCTGTATTTCTTCACGGATCGTATTATACTGGGCCTTTAGATCCAACAGGGGAACTCTCATCAATAACCTCCTTTAACGATTCTGTTTTAGTAAGCGTTCTTGTTGACAAACCCTTTAAAAAGGGTCAGAAAGCATATTTTAAAATCAAACCACAGAGACCAGTTCTCAATATAGTAAATATCATGCTCGATACGCTCTTTTACAGACGTGTCGCCACGCCACCCGTTTATTTGAGCCCATCCCGTTATCCCGGCCTTGACCTTGTGACGAAGCATGTATTTCGGCACCAAGGCCCTAAACTGTTTAATAAAAAACGGCCTCTCGGGCCGAGGACCGACAATACTCATTTCCCCTCTAAGGACATTAATAAACTGCGGTACTTCATCGAGACTCGTCTTCCTTAAGAGAGCGCCTACCCCGGTTCTTCGCCCGTCTCCCTCTTTCGCCCAGGTCGGGCCGACTTCTTTTTCCGCCCCCTCTACCATCGTACGAAATTTCAACATCCTGAAGACGTTTCCATCAAGGCCCATCCTTTCCTGACTATAAAAAATCGGACCCGGGGAACTCATCTTCACAAGGGCTGCGATCACCATTAAGAGAGGGCTTATGAGTGTCAAAATGATCAACGAGAAGACCATATCGAAAAGCCGCTTCATGATACGGTTCCATCCGTACAAAGGAGTACTCCGGAGGCTTATTATCGGGATGCTGTCCAGTTCTTCAACGCCTCCTCGTAGCGTAATGTAGTCAAAAAAATCGGGCACTACTTTAATATCCACCAGCTCATTGTCGATTTTCCCCATCACTTGCCGCAACTGCAGACCTTCTTCAAGGGGCAACGCAAGAATAACCTGATCAACGTGCTGGGAATGGATAATCCTTTGCACGTCGTCATACATCCCCAAAACCGGCACCCCGCATATCGCAGTACCTACTTTTTCTTGTCGCCGCGTTAGAAACCCCGTCGCCCGGAGTCCTAATTCGTGATGGCTTTGGATACTTCGCAAGATTCTCTGCCCAAGCGCCCCGGCGCCGACAATCAAAACGAATCGTAGGTTATACCCTTTTCTCCGAACGTAGCGAAGCAGAATTCGCAGGATGGTCCGGGAAATGATAAGACCGGCAGCGCTCACGGTCCCAAAATAGAAAAACACAACTCGCGAAAATTTGTATTCTCTCAGGAAATAAACAACGGTAATAAATACTAAAAGAGCAACCACGGAAGCCTTGATGATTTTGGTGGCCTCTTCCATTATGGTGGCCGTGCGCATCGGCGCATAGAGTCCCAAGGCTTTCATGGCTATCGGCCAGATAACAATGGCGTAGATGGTCACGGAAAGGTAGAGTTCAAAAGGTGGGATCTTCGGCTTAAAAACCGGAATCAGACCGACGTTAAACCGAAGGTAGTAGGAAGCAATCCAGCTTGCAACCACAATCAGAACATCACTAAGAAAAAGAAAGGTCAAAAATACCTGACTGTGTTTTTTTAACATTCTATCCTGGTGCCGTACTCGTTTTTATTTCGATGAAATTCAGTGCTACCGGGAAAGCATCTCGGTGCTATCAGTCTTTTTTTGAGCTATGATTAAAAGATACGCGCCGAGATTTTTCACCCCCAGAAACCGCACCGCAATTTCATAAAGAGCAATCAGTAAAAAAAACGGGACAAAAAATTTAAAATATGATGCCTGGTAATAGCTCACATGGCTTTCTACTATTTCATAACCGTTTTTGTGAAGCAATGATTTAATAGCTGAATAAAAACATTTATTATAATAGGCGGGAAATCCGCAGATTCCCTTGGCATTGGGATGCAGAGAGTAGAGCAATCTCTTCGCTACCTTGTTAGGTACTAGTTGATTGATGGCTGAAAACGGAGCGAACTTCGAAGGAAACAGGTGAATAAAATAGCCGTCTTTTTTAAGGACTCTGGCGGCTTCAGTCACGAACAGATCAAGATTCTCCAGGTGTTCAAGCACCGATCGCGATACCACAATATCCACTTCCCCGTCCTCGAACGGCAGGTGCTCCATAATATTTGCCACTCTTTTTTCATCAACATCTTCATTGTCAGCCAACTCCTCAGCGGACACATCAACGGCAATGATCTTTGTTTGAGTACCAGGTCTTCTGTACCCGGAAAAGGGACAGGATTTCCCTCCCCCCACATCAACGATGGTTTGATGCGGTTTCCCATTCATATAACGAGCGACCGTTGCCGCGTAAAGCTCAAATATGTTAACTCGTGCCTGCGGCAGATAACGCTCAAGTCGGGCACACCCGTCTTGATTCATCTTAACAAATCGTCTCACCATTAATAGTCCAATACCGTGCTTCCCCGTCACCCCCGTCAGAACAATGCGGCAACCCCTCGCTCAACACCAGCACGAGCGATGCTCAAGCCCCGAAGATACTGCCCGGGCATACCCCTGCGCCTTTGCCTTTGCTCTTCAGCAGGTGCAGATAGAGCGCCTCCGTCAAGGATACGCAGGTTTCCAAACGGTAGTTCTCTTCAACGGTTCTTCGAGCAGCCTTTCCGACACTGATTGCGCTTTCCGGGTTATCTAAAATCCACCGCATTCTTTCAGCCAAAGAGTCCGGGCTCCGGGGCGAAAACAAGAAGCCGGTCTCACCTGCTGCAATCACGTCAACAAGGCCGCTTGATCCGGCTGCCACAACCGGTTTACCAAGCGCCATGGCCTCCAGAAGGATAAAGGGCAAACCTTCCCACAAAGAGGGAATAACTACCATATCACTCAGGGCCAAAAGGATATTATAGTCTCTTCGCCATCCCACTACCTTCACGCGATCATCCAGCTTGAGGTTCCCGACTAAAGCACGGCAACCCTCCCGCAGAGGTCCGTCACCAACCAACAGGAAGCTTGCATCGGGGCATTTGCCCGTAAGCTTATGGGCCGCGTGAATAAAGGTGAAGGGATCTTTTTGCGGTGCCAGCCGGGCAACCATGGTTATTAACTTATGCCCAACGGGGATGTCCAGTTTTTTTAAAATACCCGCCCTTTCCTCTGGGGACACATCAAAATTGTACTCCTCCACATCAATACCGGGAGGAATAACAACGGCATTCTTTTCATTGTCGATTTTCCATTTGAGAGCCAGGTTTCTCTCTGACACGGAATCGGTAATTATGGAGTCCCCCCAAAGGGCCGCTATTCTTTCCAACACAATATACAAAAGCTTGATCACGATGTTCCGGGAGCCGGCAAACGAAAACGCATGGGGAGAATAGATTATCACAGAAACGCCCGCCATACGAGCGGCGATACGTGCCAAGACCCCTGCCTTCGAACTGTGCGCATGAACAATATCAAATTTTCTCTGTTTCAGATGACCATAAATTCTGAGAAACGAAATGAAATCTTTCCAGGGGTGAATCGCCCGCTGCATGGGGACAACAACAAAGGGCACGCCGACAGCACGAAAAGCCTCCGAAAACGGTGTATCCCCATTTCCCTCTCGGTCCTCTGTGGAGCAACAACCGGTTACCGTAAATAAACGTCGATTCAAGTGCCGGCATAACTGGATCACATACTTTTGGACGCCGCCTCCCACACACTGGGTGATCTGAAGCACTTTGACCTTCGCATGCACGCCGTTTTCGCTTGTTTCCATCTTCCTGATATCATCCATGGTCGGCTATGATCCATGCGCGAATGTCTTTGTTTGTGCACACCCGTAAGGACTGCACGACGGCCCGCTTCCTTAAATATTTTTTGAGGTTTCTGCAGGACTCCGCATAGACGCCAAACAAGGAAGGGGCGCGAAAACAGATGTAGAGCAAGAGCACTATCTCGGTAAATAAAACAAAGGGACAAAAACAGAACAGGTCTGCTATCGACAGGTTTTTCACCAGCATAAGATAACGATTTCGCAATGTTATTCTCTGCAGAGCCCGACTTTTCTGAAAAAATTTTGCACCACCTCCGCTTCCTCCTCTCACGTGGTAGGCAATTGCTCTGGGGGTGTATCCGTTTTCATACCCAAAAAGCCGCATCCGCCACCCCAAATCAAGATCATCATAATAGGCGAAGAAGTCTTCATCAAAATACTCGTCCCCCACTTTTGCGCCTTCCAGAGCATCCCTGCGAAACAAAACCGCGGCACCACAAACGGCGAACACGCCTCCGCTCCTGTTATATTGACCTCGGTCCTGCTGTAAATTGCCGCGATCACGGGCACGGAAATCTCTTCCCAAAAAAAGACCGGTAGAATCAATAGAAGTGGATTTTTCTCCGTTGATTGCCAGGAGCAGCTTTCCACCCACCGAGCCATAGCGAGCATCGTTGGAAAGAAAAGTAACAAGCTCTCTAACGCAGTCGGGCTCCAGGACAACGTCTGGGTTAAGGATAAGAATAAATTCCCCGCGAGAAGCGCGGATGCCTTGGTTACACGCCGTGCAGAAACCAAGATTCTCCTTGTTCCGGATCACAGACAGATGTGGAAATGTCCCGTAAATCAACGCCGTCACATCATTCCGGGAATTGTTGTCGACAATGATGACCTCGTAGTCTTGATAGGTTTGATTGCCGATGCTCTCCAGGCATTGCTGAAGATGCCCCTCACTGTTCCAGGTAACGATCACGATTGAAGTTTGGACTTTCATACGACTACGCAGAGTTATTGAGCCATTCCCATGTCTTTTTGACTCCTTGCCGCAATGATGTTTGAGGAGCAAAGTCGAATTCATTCCGCACCCGCGAAATATCAAGAACATTAACGGGTACATCAATGGGCCTGCCTTCTGAGCGGATAACTTCCACTGTTTTTCCGCTCACCTCTCGAATAACCTCCGTGAGTTCATCGAGGGTGGTTCCGTGGCCGCTTCCGAGATTAAAGATGTGTGCATGGGTCTGGACCTCAAGAGCCCCCACCAAAACGGACAAGACATCCCGAACATAGAGGTAATCACGGGTTATAGCCCCGTTGCCCCAGATGGTAATTGGTTTCCCCTCTCTGGCCAAACCAAGGAAGACAGCCACCGCTCCCTGGATGGCATGGGGATTCTGCCTCTCTCCGTAAAGATTGGACATCCTGAATGAGACGTAATCGAGTCTTCGCGTAATCCGGTAGAGTTCAAGATACTTTTCGATCATTAGTTTGGAAATCCCGTAGGAACACGTTGGATTTGTTGGATGATCCTCCGGGATAGGGATCGACTGCGGTACTCCGTAAATCGTGCCGCCGGATGAAGCGAAGATTATCTTCCTCACCTTATCCCGCGATGCCAGATCAAGTAATTTAAGGCTGGAGACAACATTACTTTCGACATCGTATACAGGATTGTCGGTTGAGGTCTTAGGCAACGTCGTATTGATGAAATGAAAGACATAATCCGCGCCTTTGATTGCTCGGCTCACATCCGTCTCGTTACAAAAATCACCGGTCTCTATCTCAACGTCATCGATGACGTGATCAATGTTTCGGGTATCCACATTGAGTTTATCAAAAACCCGCACGCTGTACCCGGATTCCAGGAGATTATCGACGATGTGGGATCCGATAAAACCGCACCCACCCAATACCAGACAGGTTCCTCGATCTTTCGAAAAATGACGATTCATTGTCTCTGGTCTGTCCTGAAGGGTATAAAAATACCTCTCCATGCCTCCCAGCGAGGGGCGTTATGAAGAGTAGAGAAATGCACTGCCTTTCTATATCAAATAAAAGCTTTTCTTTCAATATGGAGTGTTGTTCGCATAACGGAATATCGTTGCGGTTCGTTGAGGAGGATATCCCCCGGCAACGGCAACACGGTGGGTGTGAATCTCCCATCGTCACCGGGGACAATGCTGGGGTGCCGGCAAAAAATGGGCTTTTTGTAAAGTAATACTTGACATATTGAAGTATTCATTTACGATATACGGGAAACGGGTTTCCAAAACTCCTCATGCCGCCTTTTTCACCTGATAAGGAAACAGACTATGACCTTAGGGGAAAAACTGAAAAAGATCAGGACGGCTAAGGCATTCAGCCTGGGAGATTTGGCCAATGAGACCGGATTAAGCCGCAGTTTTCTTTCCCAAGTCGAGAAAAATAAAACATCCCCTTCCATAAACTCGCTGTTTAAAATCACCAAGGCTCTGGAGATCAACGGGGCGGAACTCTTTCAAAAGGAGAACGATAGTAACAACTTCATCGTCCATGAGGAAGAGCGAGAATTCCTCCAGATCAAGCGCGACAAGTTGCGAATCGAGTTTTTAACTCCTCGGGCTGCGAACATTAAGGTCGACCCCGTCTTCATCCGCTTCGGGCCGGGAGGAGATACCGGCTTTGAGCCTACCGGCATGCACGATATCTTTACCGTGATCCTGGAAGGAACGTTGGAACTAACCATCAGCGAGGAGGTTTATGTCCTGCGGAAAGGAGACAGTATCTACGTGGATTCAACCAAAAAACGACGGTGGAGAAATATTGGGAAAGATGATGTCCTTTCTTTTGCCGTAGCCATAAAACCTTTTGCATAAACAACACGCCCGACGAAGCGGGCAGGTCTTTCCCCCATCATTGAGGAGGATAATCCGTGAAACTAAACGTTCGATTTGTCTTTCTGAAAATCATTACAGTCACCGGGGCACTCCTGTGTACTGTGGCATTCTCCTCTGCCGAAAACCTGGCCTCTCTTGAAGAAGGGAGTAGAGGTCGCGTACAGGTTGAGGTTGCGGATCTTGTGGAAAACAGGAGGAATGATGCGGTCAGGTTGTCTCTAAAACTCGCCTTAGGGATTGCATTAGAGAATAACCTCAGCATCCAGATTGAGAAAATCAAGATTCCGTTATCGGAAAAGGTGACTGCCGAAAAAGAAGCCCGGTTCGACCCTGCATTCTTTGGGGAAGCCCTTAATAGAAGATATGAACAGCAAGCCAGTTCCGCCCTGATCGGCACTCCTGTTTTGAAGGAAAACCAACAACATGCAAAAGTCGGTGTTCGGAAACTATTCCGTTGCGGACTGGAGGCGGAATCATATATCGAGAGTTCCCGTTACCGAAACAACTCCGCCTTCGAAGGGCTTGATCCTCAGTACAAGAATCTTTTTGTCTTGACCCTCCGCCAGCCGCTCCTGGAAAACCTCGGAAGCGGTATCAATACCAGCGACATCAAAATCGCGCAAAATGATATTGAAATTGCAAAAAACATCTTTCGCTCTCAAGTGATCGCCACCCTGGGAAAAGTCGAAAAAGCCTACTACGATCTCTCAAACGCCCAGAGTGTCCTTGCATTGAGGGAGGAATCATTTGACTTGGCAAAAACACTTCTTGCAGACAATCAGAAACGCTTTGCGGCCGGGATGACTCACATCGGTGAAGTTCAAGAGGCGGAAACTGCCGTCGCCTCCCGCGAAGAGCAACTTATTCATGCACAACAAACGGTAAAAGACCTGACCACTATTTTGAAAAATATTCTTCAGATCCAACCGCATTCCCCCTTGTATCCGCTCATGATAAAAACCGAAGAACCTTTGCCTGACGATCAGGAAATTCCGACACACGGGGAATCACTAGCAGCAGCATTGGTGAATCGCCCCGATTACTCTCTGAAGAAAACAGAGGTGGGCAACAAAGATATCCTGGTGAATTATAGGAAAAATCAGCTTCTCCCTCGCTTGGATCTGGTGGGGGCTCTTGGCTTGAACGGGTTGAGTGGGAAATCGGAGCTGATTTCTTTCGCTGGTGAGAGCGGGAAAAACCCTTATGGCGGAAGCGTTAACGATTCATGGGATTATCTTCTGGATGGTGAGGGATACGAGTGGTCGGTAGGGTTAATGCTTGAGATCCCTTTGGGCAACCGTGCTGATCGATCCAGGTACGACCAATCGCTTCTGGACAAAAACAGGTCCTTGCTGCAGTTGAAGCATCTGGAAGACGCTATTGATATGGAAATCCGGCTCGCTTTGGAAGCCATCCGAAGCAGTAACGATCGTATTGAGGTAGCGGAGCGCTTTGTCAGGTTGGCGCGCATTACGCTCGATCAGGAAGAGGAACGATTGAAGGCCGGTCTTTCAAACACGTTCAGGGTTCTGAACTTCCAGGATGATTTTATTGAAGCAAACATCAGAAAAGTCAACGCCCTCGTCGATTATAAAAAAGCTGTAGCCCACCTGTATGAGGCCATGGGCACAAATCTTGATCGGCACGATATGTACGTTTCTTATCAGGATAAGGCCCGGGCAGTTCAGTGAGGTGAAATAGTTGCGGTACGCACAGTAAACGGTGACTGAGGTTTTGTTCTTGTAATGAGGTATATAAGGTGAAAAAACAGCATGGAACAGGAGTTGTCTTTCTTTTGGTTATGATGGGGTTATTTTGCCTCGGTTGTGAAAGACAATCGGATCTCAACCAAAATCACGCAACTACCGCCGAACCCGTTACCGTCGGGCACGTGGGAGTCAAAGACTTAGTCTATCGTCTCCACCGGGTAGGGAGTCTGGAAGCAAAGGCTTCGGTTATGGTGAGAACTGAGGTTGAGGGCAGAGTGACTGACCTATTTTTTGAAGAAGGCGCTACGGTAACTGCCGGACAAGTTTTGGTAAAAATTGATGACGCTAAGATCAGGACCATCATGAGTCAACTTGAAGCCCGTCTCCATCAACTCGAAATTCAATTATCCAACAGTCTGAAAACGCTGGAAAGGAAAAAACCTCTCCTGGCCCACGACCTGGTTTCGCAGCAGGATTTCGACGACCTTCAAACCAAAATTGACGTGGAAAAAGCCGCTGTCCTCGAGATAAAGGCGCAGATCGCACATCATCGGGAGATTCTTGACGACACCGAGATTCGGGCGCCTTTTGGCGGAGTCACTTCAGAGCGTCTTATATCCGTTGGCGATTTTTTGAGCACCGGTGATCCCATTGTCAGGGTGGTTCGCTTGGATCCTTTAGAAATTTCATTTCGAGTGGATGAAAAATACAAATCATCTCTTTCCCTCAACCAACCGGTTGCAGTCACCGTCGCCGCCTATCCGGATAAAACCTTTTCCGGTGAAATCTTCTTTATTTCCCCGGACATAGACATCCAGACGCGAACTTTTTTGATGAAGGGCCGCATACCTAATAACGACCATCTTTTAAGTCCGGGTATGTTTGCGGAGGTCTCCGTCATCACGGAAACACACAAAGACGCATTGGTAGTTCCTTGGGAAAGCGTGGTCCAACTTGAAGATGAAGCCTATGTGTATGTCTGCACGGGTAACGAGGCCAAGAAAATTCCCGTAACCGTGGGCCTCGTTGCAGAGGGAATGACAGAAGTTTTCGGCGACCTCGAACCTGGTCAGCAGGTTGTGGTGGAAGGGAAATATTCTCTTTCCGATGAAGCAAAGGTGACAATTAAAACCGGTTCGAATCTTGCTTCCTCCGATCAAAGATGAGGACTCGACCGTAGCGTGCGAGCATAAAAGGAGTTTTCTTAATGTTTCTGCCCGAATTTTGTATTCGCAAGCCTGTTGCCGCCACGGTAATGGTTCTCCTTCTTGTGGTCTTCGGTATTGTCGGCATGGGGCGCCTTGGCATCCTGCTCCATCCGGATGTCGATTTTCCCAATGTCACTGTTTCCACTATCTGGCAGAATGCGCGGCCGGAGGAAGTGGACAATAACATTACCGATGAGATTGAAGACGCTTTGGGCGGTATCCAAGGGGTAAAACATATTTATTCGAGCAGCTACCAGGGAATTTCTCAGACGATCATCGAGTTTGAGCTTTACAAGGACGTGGATGTCGGCGCCCAGGAGGTTCGTGACAAGGTGACTCAAAAGCTCTACGATCTTCCTGAAGATGCGGAATATCCGGTGATTGACAAGTTGGATCTTAACGCCCAGCCCATCATCTGGCTTGCATTGTATGGACAGCGGCCGCCTGAAGTCCTTACCGACTATGCCGATAAAACCATAAAACCGCTCCTGCAAAAACTGAAGGGGGTCGGTAACGTTACCATAATCGGTCGGGAACGGGAGGTGAAAATCTGGATCAACCGAGACCGGCTGGCTACCTATAACATCGGTGTTGATGAGGTAATCGAAGCCGTCAAAGCGCAACACATCGAAGTGCCCGGAGGAAAAGTGGAATCGCCTTCCAAAGAGGCAATCGTTCGCACTCTGAGCGAATTTCAAACCGAAGATGCCTTTAATCAACTGATTGTTGCCTACCGCCATGGAAATCCCATACGGATCGATGATATTGGCTATGCCGAGGCCGGCAGAGAAGATCTGGTCACCCAAGCCCGGTACTTCGATGGAAAGAAAACCTTGAAAGCAGTGGGGATCGGCGTTGCACCGCGTTCCGGCGCCAACGAGGTCGACATCGCCCGTCTGGTAAGAAAAGAGGTCTCGATCATCAGGGGGGTGCTTCCCGGTGGAATGAATATCGACATTGCATCCGATGACACCGTCTTTGTCGAAGATTCCATTAATGAGGTGAAGCTTCAGCTGGTTATCGGCGGAATTATGGCAGCCCTCGTCGTCTTTTTGTTTCTTCAGAATATTCGCACGACCATTTTCACGTCTATCGCAATACCTACGTCCATCATTTCCACTTTTGCCGCCATTTATGCTTTTGGGTTTACCCTCAATAACCTTACCATGCTGGCTCTGATAACGGCGGTAGGACTGGTCATCGATGATTCAATTATCATGGAAGAAAATATTTACCGTCATCGCTTTCAATTAAAAAAAGGGGCCATGCAGGCGGCCTTGGAAGGATCGCGCGAGATCGGCTTTGCAGTGATTGCTGCCACCCTCACTTTGGCGGGAGTTTTTTTGCCGGTTGCTTTTATGGGCGGCATTGTCGGCCGTTTTTTTAAAGAATTCGCGCTGACATTGGCCTTTGCGGTTGCCTCTTCCATGTTTGTCGCGCTTACTATCGAGCCCATGATTGCCGCTCGGTTTCTCAAACCGGGCGGGGAACGCATCCGTATTTTCCATATTTTCGAGTACGGGATGCGCAAAGGGAGAGACCTCTACCGCGACATCCTGGATTGGCTCCTTTTCCATCGATGGATGGTACTTGTACTGGTCGCAGTGGCGCTGATCCTGGGTGGAGTATTTTTAAAAAAGGTGGGCAAAGAATTTCTTGCCTCCGACGATAGAAGCGAATTCGTGATCCGCATTGAAACCCCTTTAAGCTATTCGATCTCTAAGACTGATACGGTGATGAAGCGTGTTGAGGAGATCGTGCGGGAGGTCCCGGCAATAAAAAATTACCTTGCCTTTAGCGGCTATTCCGGACAGGACGTGCGCGAAACCAATAAAGGCCAGATGAGAGTAACGCTGCTCCCCAAGAGCGAACGGGATATAAGCCAATTCGATGTCATGGCTGACCTGCGCAAGAAGATTAAGGAGATTCCCGATGTTAACGCCATGGTTTCGGAAATATCCGTCATCGGTAGCGGCATGCGGGGCGAAGAGATCCAGTTCGTTATCCAAGGACCAGATCTGGAAGGATTGGATGCACTTTCCCTTGAGCTCTTGGACCGCCTGGACACAATACCCGGCATCGTCGACGCTGATCGGACGCTGGAATTGGGGAAGCCCGAGGTGAGAGTGAAAATTGACCGCGACAAGGCTGCTGACGTAGGAGTACGCGTTAAAGCGATTGCGGATACCGTGGGTGCGTTGATGGGGGGCATTGACGTGGTTGAGTTCAAAAGCGGCGGTGAAAGCTACGACGTCCGATTGCGACTCACCGAAGAAGAACGTAAATTCCCCACTGATGTCGAGCGCCTGTGGCTCCGTACTCAAAAAGGCGAGCCTATCGATCTCGCGAGCTTTGTTACTATCGAGACCGGCATCGGCCCAAACGTCATCAACCGGATGGACCGTCAACGCGCAGTCACCATCTATGCAAATTTAGAGGGGGATACAACCCTCGGATCAGCCCAAAAAGAGATCAGTCAACTCCTTGCCGAACTGTTGCCCGAGGGATATACCTACAAATACATCGGAGAGTCAGAGGCATTTCAGGAGACGGTCTATTATATTGCCTTCGCTTTTGTTCTGGCGGTTGTGCTTACGTACCTGGTGCTCTCGGCCCAGTTTGAGAGTTTCATCCACCCCCTGTCGGTCATGATGGGGCTCCCTCTTTCTTTTGTAGGAGCTTTCGGATTGCTTTACGTTACCGGCAATACCTTTAACCTGCTGTCAATGCTGGCGCTGGTCTTGCTGGTCGGATTGCCCACCAAGAACGGAATTCTCCTTGTTGATTTAACCAATCAGTTACGGCGAAGAGGGCTGCCGTTAAAAGACGCCCTCGTGGAAGCTGCGGGGATTCGCTTGCGGCCGATTCTAATGACCGCTGTTTCAACTATGGCCGGAGTTATTCCCGTGGCGTTAGGAATCGGCATCGGTTCAGAAGCCCGTCAACCCATGGCCATTGCTATTGCCGGCGGGATGTTCTCATCAACCCCCCTCACCCTGCTGGTTTTGCCGATCGTCTACAGTTACCTTGACGACATCAGCCGTCTGAAATTTTTTGCCAAGATCAAGAAGCGACTATGGGCTGAAGATGACACACCATCCATTTGAAAAAAGTCAGTGCCTCCTTGTTCATTCACCGGAGAGCGTGACAGAGATCTGAATCGACCGTACCCCATTGCCCCCCTTGAGGGAGGCAACCATGCCGGTAATGGAGTTGATAAACATCTCTTGAATAAACGGCTTCAGTGGAGCGTATTCCCCGTCAAGAAACAGAGAGACCGATGCCGCCTGTTTGGCTTTCAAAAACCTGTTCTCGATCAGGTCCGCCAGACTTTTAATGTCATTGATATCAAATACCGGTGCCTTTACTGCAAACGCTTGATCAGTCATGATCGCTATCAGGTC
>JAFGRE010000180.1 GCA_016935335.1 Deltaproteobacteria bacterium | reverse complement strand
TCTCGGCGATTGCTTTCACCGCATCGAAGTCTCCATCGGAAGCAACAGGAAAACCCGCTTCAATAATATCAACGTGCAGTCTCTCCAGCTGTCGTGCCACCTGCAGTTTTTCCTGAATATTCATGCTGAATCCGGGAGATTGTTCACCGTCTCTCAGCGTCGTATCGAAGATCAGTACCTTATCCATGATGGTTTCCGTAGTGCTTAAACCTCCACATTTTCTTCTTCTTTTTTCTCCACAGGCTTTCTCTTAAATCCCTTCACCTTTTCCTGGAAAGCCATCGCCGGCCCGGACACCAAATACAGTAATCCCAGAGCAAACAGAGTAATCTGGGGCTCAGCCGCGAGAACGACAATCATGCAAAGAGTGATAACGAGGACCTGAAAAGACTTTTTCCCTGACAATTGCAGTTGCTTAAGGCCGTAAAAACGAATCTTGCTCACCATCATAAAGGAAAGGATGAACATCAGAAACAAAACCGGAAAGTGTTTCGGCACGGCGGACCATCCAAAATGATCCGTCATAAGGATGATGGTTGCTAATATTCCACCGGCAGCAGGCGTTGGCATACCTTCAAATGATTTCGCTTCGACAGTCGCTGAATGAATATTGAAGCGCGCCAGCCGCAGAGCCGCGCAGGCAACAAATAGAAAGGCAGCCAACCAGCCGACTCTCCCAAAGGGAATGAGACCCCACGTGTAGATCATGAGCCCCGGGGCAACTCCAAAGGAGATGAGATCCGCGAGAGAATCATACTCCATTCCGAACCGACTGTTGGTGTGGCTGGCCCGGGCGACTTTGCCATCGAGCCAGTCAAAGACCGCAGCAAACACGATCACCCACGCAGCCCTCGAAAAAGCGCCGTTAAACGAAGCGATAATAGAATAAAATCCACAGAAAAGACTGCACGTGGTGAATAAATTGGGAAGCAGATAAACTCCCCGCCGGAATGCTTCCGGATTCCTCCTTCGCTTTCGGTGTGTAAAATCCTGTCTTTTCACAGCAAAGGCCCTATCCTTTCTGCTGAATCCACGGCATCATGGCTCGCAGTTGTTTGCCGACCGTTTCAATAAGATGCTCCTGGTCTTTCCGCCGGAGCGCGTTAAACTGAGGCCGGTTCGCCTGATTTTCCACTATCCATTCTCTGGCGAATTGTCCGCTCTGGATTTCTTCAAGAATCTTTTTCATTTCTTTTCGGGTTTCATCGGTAATGATCCGTCGACCCCGGGTCAAATCCCCATACTCGGCAGTATCACTTACGGAATAACGCATATAATTGATTCCCCCTTCATAGAAGAGGTCAACGATGAGCTTTAGTTCGTGAAGGCACTCGAAATAAGCAATCTCCGGCTGATAACCGGCTGCCACCAACGTATCGAATCCGGCGCGAACCAACTCGGAAACGCCGCCGCAGAGGACAACCTGCTCACCAAAAAGATCGGTTTCAGTTTCTTCCTTAAAAGTGGTTTCTATTACGCCGGCGCGGGTCGCGCCGATACCTTTCGCATACGCTAACGCCGTCGCTTTTGCGTTGCCGGAAGCATCCTGAAAAATGGCGATCAGAGACGGCACCCCCGCTCCTCGTTCATACTCGCGCCGCACCAGATGCCCCGGACTCTTGGGAGCAACCATGATAACATCAACGTTTTGGGGCGGAACAATTTGATTAAAGTGAATATTGAATCCATGAGAAAAAAGAAGTGTCTTTCCCGCCCCCATGTGGGATGCAATGGCGGTGCGGTACACCGCAGCCTGGGCATCATCAGGGATAAGAATCTGGATGATATCTCCTTCAGCGGCGGCACTGGCCGCGTCAATAGGTTTAAACCCATGTTCCAGGGCTAATTGATAGTTGGCGGTCCCCTGTAGTTCAGAGACAATCACTTCCACGCCGCTGTCCCGCAGGTTCAATGCCTGGGCATGTCCCTGACTTCCGAATCCTATAACCGCCACCTTTTTGCCCTTAAGAACATGTAAGTCTGCATCTTGCTCATAATAAATCTTTGCCATCATTTCCTCCTTATTATTTACACCGCATAACCTTATTTTGATTTCCCCCCCCTCATCATGGCCACTTTCCCGGTTCTGACAACGTCCTTTATTCCCATCGGCTTCACAAGATCAATGATCGCCGCAATTTTGTCCTCGTCCCCGGTGATTTCAATGATGTAGGACTGGGAGCTTACATCCACCACTTTCCCCCGAAAAATGTCGATGATGCTGAGCAGCTCTGATCGGTTGTCATCTTTCACGTTGACTTTGATAAGAGCAATCTCCCGATCCACATGATCACCATCCATAAAATCCACCACCTTAATGACATTAATCAGCTTATTAAGCTGTTTGGTGATCTGCTCGAGGATCTGATCATTACCACGAGTGACAATGGTCATGTGGGAAACCATGGGATCAAGGGTTTCAGCGACCGTGAGGCTTTCAATATTAAATCCTCGTCCGCTAAACAAGCCAGCAACACGAGAAAGAACCCCCGGCTTATTTTCCACCAAAACTGAAAGGGTATGTCGCATACGGAATCACTCCCTTTTCGCGCATGTGTATAAAAATGATTTACACCAACAACATCTTGTTAATCGGCGCGCCCGCCGGAACCATCGGATAAACGCCTTCCTCCGGTTCAACGACAAAATCCATGATCACCGGCCGCGGCGTTGCCAAAGCCGTTTCGATAACCGGGACAACCTCTTCAGGTTTGGTTGCCCGGAGGCCAACCGCTCCGTAAGCTTCAGCAAGTTTAACAAAATCAGGAGCGGATTCGAACATGGTACAGGAATATCGCTTCTGGTAAAAAAGCTCCTGCCATTGTCGCACCATCCCCAAAAATCCGTTGTTAAGAACGGCTATTTTTATCGGGAGATTATATTGGACGGCGGTTGCCAATTCTTGGATGTTCATTTGGATACTGCCGTCACCGGCTACATCAATGACCACTCTATCGGGAAAGGCGATTTGGGCACCGATTGCGGCCGGCAATCCATACCCCATAGTCCCTAATCCCCCTGAAGTGAGAAAGGTTCGCGGTTTTATAAACTTAAAATATTGTGCCGTCCACATCTGGTTCTGGCCTACTTCAGTGGCAATGATGGCTTCGCCCTTGGTAAGCTCCGAAATCCTTTCCACCACAAACTGTGGCTTGATGACGTCTTTCTTCTGCACATATGCCAAGGGATACGTTTGTTTCCATTCCTCAATCTGTTGAATCCATTCTCTCCGTTCTTCACTCCAGTCCTTTTTTCCCTTCTCCTCTTCAATGATTTCGATCATCTGTTGCAGGGTGATCTTGACATCACCCACAATGGGAATATCCACCTGAACGTTTTTGCTAATGGACGTAGGATCAATATCGATATGGACAATCTTGGCCAATGGTGCAAATTCATCGATTTTGCCGGTCACCCGGTCATCAAATCGAGCACCGACGGCAATGAGGAGGTCACAATTCGTTACCGCCATGTTCGCCCGGTAAGTGCCGTGCATCCCCAGCATACCAAGAGAAAGTTCGTCACTTTCCGGGAAAGACCCTAGTCCCATCAGCGTCGTCGTAACCGGAATAGTCATCATCCGGGCGAGAGAAACAAGCTCGTTCGACGCATTGGAGCTTATAACTCCACCTCCGCCATACAACACCGGTCTCTCTGCCTTAAGGATTTCTGCCGCTGCCCGTTTGATCTGACCCTGGTGGCCTTTAATGGTGGGGTTGTATCCTCTCAGTTGGACAACCCGTGGATAACGGTATTCGCACGAACCATTCATGAGGTCTTTGGGCAAATCAATGAGCACCGGGCCGGGACGGCCGGTGCCGGCAATATAAAATGCCTCCTTAACACTCTGAGCCAGTTCCTCAAGATCATTCAGCAAAAAATTGTGTTTCGTACACGGCCGCGTAATTCCCACAATATCCGCCTCCTGAAAGGCGTCATTGCCGATCAGCATTGAAGGCACCTGTCCGGTAAAAATGACCAGGGGGATCGAATCCATGTAGGCGGTGGCAATCCCGGTAACCGTGTTCGTTGCTCCCGGACCGGAGGTGACCAAACAGACACCCACTTTGCCCGAGGCACGAGCGTAACCGTCAGCGGCATGCACTGCCCCTTGTTCATGACGAACGAGCACATGTTTGAGATCATAATTCGGCAGTTCGTGATAGATGTCAATTACCGCACCGCCGGGATATCCAAAAATGACTTCGGTCCCTTCTCGAACCAATGTTTCCAATAGTATTTGAGCACCTTTTAGACGCAATGCCATCCCCTTCTGTTGCTAAAGGTGATTGTTTCGATAACGATGCAAAACTAACTCAATATGATCTTTACAGCGAAGCTTGAGTTTTTTCAGCTTCCTTACCTCCGTCTCCTCATCAGTAGTAAGATAGACTTTCCCCTCAAGGGTTTCCAGCTTTCGTTCGAGATCCCGATGCTCTTCCACATACTTTTTCAGCTCCGGATCCTTATCAATCCACTGGGAGACTAACGCCTCATCGTATTTTTCCATCGAATATCTCCCCGATAGGTCGTTTTACTTTTCCTGCATCGTAAGCCGCTTAAAATATTTATAATAATATTTTTTCATATCGATTGTCAATCAATCCGCAGCATGTAAAGTATATCATCCTCCCGGCCACTGAGAACCACCACTACGGAAGCCTTGGCAGTATCATTCACGTCACCCCCCGATAATGACGTTCCGCGTCGGAAGGCCTTACATAACGGGGAGTGACCGTAGTAATGTCGTTTACATTCCCCTCCTTGAGGGCGGCCAGCCCCATAAAGGCGATCGTAGCCGCACGGGGATAGCTCCGGTGAGGGGGAACGAAAACAGCAGAGGAGCCAAGAGTTTCTTCAATAAGAACTCGGTAGCGTTCGGCCCCATCACCTAGAAACGTCACCTTTGCATCCGTATGGCCAAGAGAGTGCTGCATTTCCCCGAACCTCGGCAAATCTTCTAAGAGCTTTCTAGGGCGAAGCGCCATATCGGCAGTCAGCTTTTCAAGCACAAAGGGACTTTCCATCCGATAAACAGCGGCAAACACCTCTTCTTTTCGTGCATCCAACATCGGGCAAAGCACCCCCCCCCCCCCCCCAC
>JAFGRE010000179.1 GCA_016935335.1 Deltaproteobacteria bacterium | reverse complement strand
TCTGCCTGAACCGGAATGTAATTCCGAGAAAATCCTTTGAGAAGATTCGTTCTTCTGTCACGGGTAGCCTCAATGAGCACCGGCACGTTTTTCCCGAGATAGCTTTTGTAAAAGCAAGCCTTTTTCTGCCTGCTGAGAGAATGCAACATATTTTTCCTCAGTTTAACCGTTGTGCCATGAACCTTTTCCGGGAACAGAGATGCAGGCGTCCCTTTTCGGGGTGAAAAGGGGAAAACGTGGAAGTAGGTAATCGGCAACGCTTCTAAAAGGTTGAACGTTTCCTGAAATTCATGATTGTCTTCACCGGGAAATCCTACCATTACATCCACTCCAACCGCTAGCTCCGGGATTGAGTCAACGGCGTTTTCCACGAGGCGACGAAACTCTTCAGCGGAATAAGGTCGGTTCATACGGTGAAGGACGGCGTTGTTTCCGCTTTGAAGAGGAAGGTGCAGGTGAGGGCAGACCGTATTCGATTTCGCCAGAAAGTCTATTAATTCTTGAGTAAGTTCATTTGGCTCGAGGGAACTCAACCGAATTCGTGAGACCGGCTTCAATTCTTCGATTTGGCGGAGAAGCTGCAATAAGGAGGTTGCCGGATCGAGATCGAAACCATAGGCTCCGAGATGAATCCCTGTTAAGACAACTTCCTTGCAGTCGGCACGGCCGATGTTTCTCAGCATTTGCAGAACCGTTTCCGGATCCATACTTCTGCTTGGGCCTCGGGCTTGCGGGATAATGCAGTAAGTACAGCGGGCGTTACAGCCGTCCTGAATCTTGAGAAAAAATCGGGTCTTTGCGGCAAATGCTTCGATCGGTTCCTGGAAGAAGGGGGTGTTTTTTTGAAAAGGTGTGACCACGGTTAATGGTTCCTTATCATTTGTCGCTTCGAGCACCAATTCAGCAAGAGCTTTTTTTTCAAGATTGCCTGCTATTATTGATACGCCGGGCAAGAGCGCTAATTCGCCGGGAGCAACGTGGGCATAACAACCCGTGACGACTATTTTTGCCTGGGGATTGCGGCGATGGGCTCTTCGTACGAGCTGACGGGATTGATAATCCGTCTTGCCGGTGACGGTACATGTATTTATCACGTAAATGTCCGCATTCTCTGAAAATGAGACAACATGACAGCCCCTGCTTTCGAACTTCGCGCGCAGCACCTCGGAATCATACTGGTTGGCTTTGCATCCCAGGGTTGCAATGGCAATTCGCATATAATTTCCTTGCATAAATCATACGGTTATGGTATCTCTGGCCGAGATTTTAACCCCGAACTATTTTTTAGAGGAAGCGGTAAACAATGGCTTTAATCAAACCCTTTTGTGGATTTTTGTATAATCGAGAAAAAATAGACGACTTGGCCACGGTGGTTGCCCCTCCTTATGATGTTATCACCCCTTCACAGCAGGACGGTTATTACCGGAGGCACCCGTACAATGTCATCCGTCTGATCTTGGGAAAAGAGGAGCCGACCGATAAGGATACTAGCAACAAATATACCCGAGCAGCAGCCTATTTTTCAACCTGGAAAGAAAAGGAAGTGCTTACGAGAAGTCGCCGTCCCTCGATATATCTTTATTTGCAGGATTACACTATTCCGGACGGGCGATCCTTGCAGAGAAAAGGGTTCATATGCCTTGTACGACTCGAAGAATTCGGTGCCGGCGTGATTCGCCCCCACGAAAGAACGCTGAGCAAGCCAAAGGTGGATCGGCTTAACCTGATGAGGGCTTGCTCCGCTAATTTTAGTTCGATTTTTTCCATTTACGCTGATCCCGATCGTACTGTTGAGCAAGTCGCCCTTACGGGGAGAGGGTCGTTCCCTTTTGACATAACTGACGAAAACGGCGTGCGCCATCGATTTTGGAGCGTGGATGACGAGGAAACCATTGAGACAATACAAGCGGTGATGATGGAGAAAAGCTTATTGATTGCCGACGGCCACCATCGTTATGAAACTGCATTGAACTACCGGGACCTTATGCGTAGCCGCTTTCCTGGGTTATCGGATGAAGCTCCCTTTAATTATACGATGATGTATTGCACCAACATGCATGATGCCGGGTTGGTTATCCTGCCAACCCATCGGTTAGTCCGTCATATCGCTTTTGACCTCGACATCTTTGCCGCAAAAGCGCAGCAGTACTTCGATATGGAAACCTTTCCAACTACCCCTAAAGAGGATCTTACCCTGAGGAAAAAAATCATGGCAACCATGGAAAATGAGGGTCAGGATCGCTATATTTTTTGCATGTTCTGCAAAAAACGAAATGGCTACTTTCTGTTTCGTCTCAAAGATTACGCTTTGTTAGATGGTAGTATGGAAGCCGGGATGTCTACGGCTTTGCGTCGGCTGGATACCAACATTTTGGAACGGTTGATCTTTAACCAGCTCATGGGAATAAGTTGTAACGATCCCCAGTATGAAGAGTGCTTTAAATTCGTACATTCCGATGAAGAGGCCGTCCAGTTAGTCCAAGAGGGCGATTGTGAAGTTGCTTTTTTGGGTAACCCCACCCGTATTGAACAGGTCAACGACATCGTCGCTCAAGGTGAAAAGATGCCTCAAAAATCCACCTACTTCTATCCCAAGCTTCTGAGCGGGCTGGTGATCAATCAAATCAATCCCGAAGAAAAGATTTAGATTCAAGGCAAAGACGCCGGTTGTCCGTGGTAGCGCAATGAATACTGATTCCGCCGTTTCTCTCTTGCCGGATGAAACCCTTGACGCCATGTTTGAGGGGAAGCTGAGGGTGATTCAGAAAAAATCCGGCTACCGCTTCTCCCTTGATGCTGTTCTTCTGGCCCGGCTGGCGCCCATCTGTCCCAGAGATCGAGTCATTGATCTCGGCACCGGCTGCGGGATAATCCCCCTTATTATTGCCCATACTTCGGAGGCAGCCGAGATCATCGGAGTTGAAATCCAGGAAGAGCTGGCAGATATGGCAAGGCGGAATGTCGCTATCAACGGCCCGACTGAACGGATCACGATTTTTCATGAAGACCTCCAAAATCTCTCTGCTCATTTCCCCTTGGGGTCCTTTGATTGTGTTGTGACCAATCCCCCTTTTCGGAAACTAGATACCGGGAGAGTGAATCCACGAAACCAACGGGCGATTGCCCGGCATGAAGTCATGATTTCTCTGGGGCGATTTTTGAGAGTGGCGTTTTCCTTGCTCCGGCCGAGTGGGAAGATCTTTTTGATTTATTCCGCCGCTCGACTGGTTGACCTTTTGTGCGAGATGAGAGGCTGCAAACTGGAACCAAAAACCATCCAATTCGTTCATGCGCAACGCGAGGATATTGGCAAAATGGTCTTGGTGGAAGGAATGCGCGAGGGCGGAGTCGAGGCGAAAATAAAGGAGCCGCTGATCATTTATGATTCTGAAGGAAAATACACCGAAGCCATCAAACTCATTTATTCTTTTCCTCGATAAGCTTTGAGTTTCGCCTGCTTGTGTAAAAGACTTCGCACGGCTGCTTTGAGTTCCTCATCTTTTAACGGGAGGATCTCCTGCTCGATATTTTTACGGACATCCTCATTCAAATCCAAGGCGCACCACCCGGGCACTGACGGTTGCGGCGCATCGTGG
>JAFGRE010000178.1 GCA_016935335.1 Deltaproteobacteria bacterium | reverse complement strand
GGCTATTTGCCTGGAAGCGATAAGCATGGAGAGGGTGAATACCGGGAAGGTTCGGAGTCATGAAGGATGATGGGGATTTTCTCCCCCGGGATATACGAGAGCAAATCGAGCTTATCAAGGAAGCTGACATCCTGATAGGAATTCCCAGTTTCAATTCCGCTCCCACCATCGGCCATGTGGTCAAAGCAATTGAGGCGGGACTGGCGAAATATTTTCCCCGTTCCAAATCCATTCTCATAAATTCCGACGGCGGATCAAGCGATGAAACGATGGCGGTCGTAAAAAAGACCACCATAGATGTCGATTCCATATTGCTTCGTCACAAGTTGGGAAATTTCCGCAAACTGGCGACACCCTATCATGGCCTACCCGGCAAGGGGAGCGCCTTCCGGACAATTTTTCAGATAGCCAACGACCTGAATGTAAAAGCCTGCGCCGTGGTTGACTCGGACTTGCGAAGCATCACTCCCGAGTGGATCGAATTGCTCGTCAAGCCCGTATTAGATGAGGGGTATGACTATGTTTCCCCCTATTATCGCCGACACAAATATGACGGTACTATTACCAACATGATTGTTTACCCTTTGACGCGGGTTCTCTATGGTAAAAGCATTCGGCAACCCATCGGAGGTGACTTCGGGTTTTCAGGACGCCTGGCGAAATTTTATCTTAGCAAGGACGTGTGGGGTACCGATGTGGCTCGTTTCGGCATCGATATCTGGATGACCACCACAGCGGTTGCCAATGCTTTCAAGGTTTGCCAGGCCTTTTTGGGAGCAAAGATTCATGCCGCCAAAGATCCGGGATCAGATCTTAGCGCAATGCTGCATCAGGTAGTAAGCTCGGTTTTCAACCTCATGGAGGAATATGAGGACGTATGGAAGGGGAGTCCGAGATCCGAAACTGTTCGCACTTTCGGTTTCCCCTATGCAGTGGGTCTGGAGCCGATACAGGTGAACCTTGAGGGAATGATCGTGAAGTTCAGACGTGGTGTCCGCGAATTTTCGGGCCTCTACGTCTCATTCCTGTCGGCGGATGTTTTGGATCGCCTTTTAAAGATTGCGGGCGAGCCCAAAGACCTGTTTCTGTTCCCGGATACGCTGTGGGTGGAAATAATATACAATGCCGCCCTGGCCTCTCACCAGAAATTAATGAATCAGGAGCATATCATTAAATCTCTCACACCGCTTTATCTGGGGAAGGTCGCTTCCTTTGTCAAGGAAGCCTGGGAGAGCGATGCCGATCAAGTGGAAGAACGGCTGGAAGCGCTTTGTCATGCTTATGAAAACGGCAAACCCTCTCTCGTGAAAGCATGGGGAGATAAGGGATGATTCCATTATAAGGCGAGGAGGTTGGTATGAAAAGTCTCATTGACAGAATTCTGACAGAACCGTTAAAGGAATTTTTTCGGCAAGTCATTGCTTTTTTGCCGAATCTCTTAAGTTCGCTTCTGATCCTGCTGTTCGGGTTTGTCGCCGGGTGGATTCTCAAAAAGAGCGTGGTTAGACTTCTCGACATGCTCAATACCAACAAGTTGTGCGGAAAGGTCGGTCTTACGCAGGGACTTGAGCGGGTCGGCATCAAGGAGTCGCCGACACTGGTTTTGGGAAGGGTGGTTTACTGGATGGTGGTTATTATTTTCATTATAATTGCCCTTTATACGCTTAGGATACCGACCGTGGAGGAGTTGCTCGGCAGGTTACTGCTCTATCTTCCCAATCTATTCATTGCCGGGTTGCTGATCGCGGCCGGGTATATTCTGGGCAATTTTTTCGGAAGGGCAACGCTCATCGCCGCTGTTAATGCCGGGATCGCATTTTCTTCCTTGTTGGCGAACGGAGTGAAAACGGTTATCGTGCTGCTTGCCTCGGTAATGGCTCTGGAACAGCTTGGAATCGGCCAGGGAACGGTGATCGTGGCCTTTACTATTCTTTTGGGGGGGATTGTCCTTTCTCTCGCTTTGGCGTTCGGGTTGGGCGGTAAGGATATTGCCAAGGAGTTTTTGGAAAAGCGGTTCAAAGGCAAGGTTGAAGAAAAAGACGATTTGACGCATGTTTAGTCTAGCCGCAAATAGAGAAACGCAACGGATTGAAGGGATCGGAACAAAGGCGAACGATACTTCAATTGAGATCTTGATATTTCTCTAATTTCCTGGTAGGAAGGGTGCATGTTGCCCGGTGAATATCTCCGGGGAGGGCTTTCTCTGGCAAAAGGCGACGGTAATTTTCATGATGACCGATTTGGGTGGGAGGAGCGATTCAGATTCATACCACAGGGTGCACCATCGCGTGACGCTTTGGTTGGTGGTTGTGTTTTTCGTATTCGCCACGGCGACGGTGTTGTTTGGCCAGCCTCCCGCAGGCAAACAACAAATTGACCTGTCGCCGGGCAGGAATGGGGTTGCTGATCAAGGAGGAGGCGAAAACAAAGCCCAGGGATCATTACCGGTTCCCGTTGCTTCGGATACGTCGGCGTCTGCCGAGAGAGGCGTCGACGGCTGGGACTTTACGGTTTTCAGCATTGACGACCACCCGGTAACGGTCAAGTCCCTTCTCAGCGCCCTGCTCATCCTCGCCATTGGGATTATCCTCGTCAAATCCATAACCCATCTTCTCAGTAAGCGGCTATTGCCGCGTACTCATTTTAAGGTAACAGCCGCGGCTGCGATCGAAAAGATATTTTATTACTTTTCATTGCTGTTGGTTTTCCTCTTCGTATTGCGAATCGTGAATGTGCCGCTCACGGCGTTCGCCTTTCTGGGCGGCGCGATTGCCATCGGCGTCGGGTTCGGCGCTCAGAATCTCATTAACAACTTCATTAGCGGATTTATTATAATGGCCGAGCGTCCGATCAAAATCGGCGATTTGGTGGAGGTTGATGGGAACTTTGCCGTGGTTGAGGAAATCGGTGGTCGCTGCACGCGGATCCGGACTGGTGCGAATTATCATATTCTGGTTCCCAACAGCAGTTTCCTGGAAAAGAATATTATTAATTGGACGCTTTCGGACAAGAAAATCAGAACGAATGTCACCGTTGGCGTCATCTATGGTTCCCCCGTGGAGGAAGTCCGCCGTCTTTTGATGCGAAGTGCAGAGGACAACACCCGGATTTTGAAGGAGCCGGCGCCTTTTGTGCTGTTTAACGATTTCGGTGACAGCGCCCTCGTATTTGATCTCTATTTTTGGATAAGAATAGAAAGACTTATGGATCGCAAGCGCCTTGAAAGCGATGTGCGATTTCGAATCGATGATTCGTTTCGAGAGGCAGGCATAGTGATCGCATTCCCCCAACGCGATCTTCACCTGGACGCCAGGGACCCAATCAGAATAAGGGTGTTAGGGGATTCTGGCCGCATTACCTAAGAGGCGGTGGAGTTTGAACGGACATTTTTATTATAAAAGAAAGAGATGAGAACAGTTCTTGTCGTATCGGCGGAAGAGAATATTTTCGGGGAAATAAAAGCATGTTTTCCGAAGGATTACCTGGTGGGCATTGCCTCTGACACGCGAGGCGCCCTCGAGATTCTGCGGAAGAGACGTTATGACGTAGTCTTCATAGACCTTGAGATGCTTAAGGAACCGTTCGCGGGAAACGGTTACAAAAGCGGATTTCAGCCCTTCTGGCACATCTACCCATCCATAGAGATCATCGTGATGTCAGCCCCGGAATCGATTCGAGAAGCGGTTATGGCGGTGAAGTCTGGAGCCAGCAATTACATAACCTACCCGATTAATAAGGACGAAGTGCGGTATGTCTGCGAAAGTCTATACCAATTGGTCCTTACTCAATCCGAACTCGATTATCTCCGAGACCAATCGTGGTGGGAGAGAGGGTCCCTTGAATTTGTTCAGACAAAAAGTCCAGTCATGAAGAAGGTCTTCGACAAGGTTCATTCAGTGGCCCCGACCAAGAGTACCGTTTTGCTCACCGGTGAAACCGGTACCGGGAAGGGGATGCTGGCAAAACTTATTCACCGGCACAGCAATCGACGGGATGGTTCCTTTATCAGTGTCCATTGCGGAGCGATTCCGGATTCACTGGTAGAGAGCGAACTCTTCGGCCACGAAAAAGGTTCCTTTACCGGGGCGATTAAGAGGAAACTGGGGAAGTTCGAAATCGCCAAAGGAGGGACCATTTTTCTTGATGAAATCGGGACAATAACCCCCTCGGCGCAAATTAAGCTTTTACAGGTTTTACAGGACGGAATTTTTAGCCGTGTCGGCGGTGAGGAAAACATCGACGCTGATGTCAGGGTTATTGCGGCTACCAATCATGATCTAAAAAGGATGTCGGAGAATGGTGAGTTTAGGAAGGACCTGTATTACCGATTAAACGTATTCCCTGTCGAAGTTCCTCCATTGCGGGAAAGGAAGGAAGACCTTCGCTCGCTGGTGGAGGTGATTCTTAAGCGGCTCAACCGGTTTAATGCAAAAGAAATCCATGATGTTGAGCCCTGTGTGTTGGAAGCCTTTGATCGATATGATTGGCCCGGCAATATCCGTGAATTGGAGAACCTCATGGAACGGGGCTACATTTTGGCGACAGCCTCCATGTTAAAACCCGAGGATTTCCCCCAGGAACTCTTTGACGCTGTTTCAGGCCTCTCGCTGGCCATCCCTTCCGCTTCGGTTACGTTGGGAGAATTCAGACGGAGAGGAATTGAGCAGTTGGAAAAACAATACCTTAAAGAAATACTTGCCAGGAGCCGCGGAAAAATTAAAGAATCAGCTCTCAGTGCCGGCATAACCCCTCGCCAATTAAATAAATTAATGACAAAATACAAGGTGCGAAAAGAGGAGTTTAAGAGTGCCCGCGGATCCTGACCAGGGAGAACGACCGTATCCCTGCGTTAGGTTCTGATGCTTCGGTTTTCGCGGGATTCAGTGCTTGGGCACCATTGTTTGCATTGGGCGCCCGACGAAAAAAAGAACTCCAAGTTCCATTCGCGGAGGAATCGGAATTTATCTGTCTTATTTTTTGATTTTATTAATTATATTAGCTGGTTAGGAAGACGTGGGTTTTTCTAAACCGGGCATATGCGTTAAGCGGGGGCGGATTTCTGTAAGTGATCGGAACTGGAGGTTCCTTTTGTTGGGATTGGCTAACAAAAACAGTAAGTGTTTCAATATGATATTTATTTGGCATGGTTTTCGCTTAACGTTGGTAAACGAAAAGAGAGGTCAAACGCTGTTACATCGGCAGGTAATGAAGAAAAAAGGAATAGATACCAAGGACTTTATTGTCGTCAAAGGGATATTGATACCGGCGGATTGGAATGCCGATGGCGGTGTCAAGGCTCTTGCCGTCGCGACTCGTGATGAGGAGCAATATCTGCTCGTTGGAAGCATCGCGGCGAAGGATTTGTTTCAGTTTCTTCATGAAGAGATAGAGGTATCGGGAAGGCTAAAAATAGAGGATGATAATAAAGTCATTGAAGTGGAGACGTACAAGAAGTCAGTACGGCATGGCAGGGGCAGCGAAAGGAAAGTGAACGTTTGATTGGGCCAAAGGGGGCAGTCTGATGATAATAAGGTGGAGAATTTCCAATTTATTGTTTTTTCCTTTTGTTGCTGTACTGGTTCTCTTCGGCGGTGTCGTGGCGGCGAATGAAATGGTCACCATAACCGGAGTGGTAGGAGGGGACGGGGAAATTGTAGCCGATGACGGAAGGGTTTATCTGATTGCGGAAGGTGAACAGGGCCAATCCCTTGTTGAGCACGAGGGGGAAGCGATGACGGTGACCGGGACGGTGGAGGAAGATGGAGAGACTTTATTTATCAATGTCTTTTCCTATGGAATGGGGGGGGAGTCACCTGCGGCCGCCGAGGGAGAAGTTGAGGCGGAGGCAGAGGAGGTTGCGGAGGGAGATTCAGAGGAGGGTTCCGCAGAGATGCCGGAGGGGAGAGAAGAGGAAGAATAGGTTGACAGCACCTGGGCTTTCTCCTGGTAACGGGAGAACAGGCAATGAGCGAAGCCGGTGATTTGGTGTGTTGTCGGAGCCTATGGAAAAGTGAGGTTTTGATATGAGTTCGGAAAAGGTGAGAGAGGCGAAGGTGCTTTTCGAGGAGAACGTGAAATTAATTAACCCGGAGGCGCAGCCGGAGATGACAAGATTGTATAAAGGACTCTTGACATTGTCCGAGGCTGTGGAAGACCTTGCGAATGAATTGACCCGTTTAAAACGAGAACTGAAGCGTCCGCATCGTTAACGCAGAGGTCCGCCGGGTGGGGGATGGAGAATCCTCCACGGGCCAGTACTATGAAAGTCTATAACATCACCATCACATCAGACAATAGAGAAAATGGGAAACGAGATTTTAGCGATCGAAGATTGTGAGCCTCCTAACTCGCGCGGGTTAGCATCAGCTCTGGTCAGAGCTGAAGAACCCCGTAGCCTTTTTCCATTACCGGACAAAAAATCCAGTCGTCTTCGGATCCAAAGCAATCGATTGGTTCCTCGCTTTTGTTGCAGCCCGAGAACCGTCGCATTCCGGAGAAGATTTTTCGCCAACGCCACCAGTAGTGAGTGGAACGACTGGCACTGGCAACTGCAACACGGTATTCATGATTGTGAAGGACTCGGCAGGATAATAAGGCTTTCCGACGATGAGCGAAAAGCGATCAATTGTATCACTAAGACGCCATCGGTGTCGATTACGCCCTATTATACAAGCCTGCTTGATGAAGAGGACTCTCGTCATCCTATCCGGCGGTCCGTTGTTCCGGTGACCGGGGAGTTTCTGCATTCTCGGGGCGAGTCCAGCGATCCGTTGGAGGAGGATCATGACAGCCCGGTTCCAGGGGTGGTCCACCGCTATCCGGATCGAGTTCTGTTACTTGCCACCAACTTTTGTTCGACCTACTGCCGATACTGTACGCGCTCCCGCATGGTGGGAGGCAACCATTGCTCGGCAGCTTCATTCTCGCAATTGGAAAGAGCCATAGCGTATATCGAGTCGTGTCCGGAGATCCGGGACGTTCTTATCTCCGGTGGTGATCCGCTGACACTCTCAGATGAGAGAATAGAGTGGTTGCTTTCCCGGTTGCGGGGGATAGCGCATGTCGAGATCTTACGCATAGGCACTAAAGTCCCGGTGGTATTGCCGCAGCGTATTACCCCCGCTTTAACGCGGGTTTTGAGACGATATCATCCCTTGTGGATGAGCATCCACTTTACTCATCCCGATGAGCTGACTCCGGAAGTAGCTGAGGCATGCGGACGCCTCGCGGACGCGGGGATTCCCCTGGGAAGTCAAACCGTGCTTCTTAAGGGGATTAATGACGATGTGGGAACAATGAAGCGATTAATGCACGGGCTGCTTAAAATAAGGGTGAAGCCCTATTACCTCTACCAGTGTGATCCTATCGTGGGGTCGTCTCATTTCAGAACCTCCGTGGCCAAGGGTTTTGAGATTATAGGGGGATTGCGGGGGCACACGACCGGCTACGCAGTGCCGGTGTATGTGATTGATGCGCCGGGCGGGGGAGGGAAAATTCCCCTGGTGCCGGACCCGGTTGTCGGGCATGAGGGTGATGAACTTCTGCTTCGCAATTTTAGAGGCGAGATTTTCCGGTACCCCGATATCCGCGAAGAGCAGGCATAGGGTTTGGTGGTGATCGTAGCGATATGGACAGAAAATTGAACATTGGTATTACCTATGATCTTCGGGACGATTACCTTGCCGAAGGCTTGTCGGAAGAGGCGGTAGCCGAGTTTGACCGAAAGGAGACCATTGATGCGATTGAGGAAACACTCGTCAGCCTTGAGCACTCGACCGCGCGGATTGGGAATGTAAAGGCATTGACGGAACGACTCGCCGCCGGTGAGCGATGGGATTTAGTCTTCAATATCGCCGAAGGGCTGAATGGCTTCGGCCGGGAGGCACAGGTTCCGGCCTTGCTTGATGCGTATACGATTCCCTACACCTTTTCCGATCCCTTGGTTCTTTCGATCACCCTTCATAAGGCCATAGCCAAAACTATTGTTCGAAGTCTGGGCCTACCGACGCCTGATTTCTTTGTGGTCACGGAAATATCCGACCTTGAGCTTGCCATATCGCGATTTCCGGCTTTTGTAAAACCAGTGGCGGAGGGGACGGGCAAAGGGATAACCGCGGCATCCAAGGTATTGGACCAGAGGCAGTTAGTATCAGTCTGCGGGGAGATGCTGGATGCCTTTAGACAACCGGTTCTCGTGGAGACGTATCTTCCGGGACGAGAGGTTACCGTGGGTGTTCTCGGCACGGGGAAGGAAGCGATGTCACTGGGAGTAATGGAGATATCCTTGCGGAACCATGCTGAATGTGATGTTTATTCTTATGGCAATAAGGAGCGATGCGAAGATCTGGTCACCTATTGCCGTGTTACTGATCCGATGGCAAAACGGGCCGAGGAGATTGCTCTCACAATATGGAGAGCAATCGGGGGCCGAGATGCAGGACGAATTGATTTCCGTGCCGATGTCGACGGGGTACCGAATTTCATGGAGGTTAATCCCCTCGCCGGGCTTCATCCCGCTCATTCGGATCTTTGCATTATTGCAAGTCAAGCCGGCATGTCATACCAAAAGCTCATCAAATCGATTGTGGAATCGGCGATGGGTCGTTTATCATAGTAAAGACCACACCACTCTCTAAGAAAATGATCGGATTGGTTCATAATGTCCCTAGCCCGGGTGGCGAGGGAGCGAGCGAGGCATCGGCCGACGTCCTCACCCAGGTTCAGGAGATTGAGGATGCCTTGCGGGAACTGAACCTTGCGTGGGTGCGGCTTCCGCTTACAAAGGATTTGGAGTCATTTCTGGCGGAGCTAAGGAAGGCGGAGGTGAAGGTCGCATTCAATCTGTGCGAAACCATTGATGAAGACCCTCGTTTTGTTGGGTTTGCGCCAAGTCTGCTGGAGCTATTAGGGATATCCTTTACCGGCTCCCCCTCGACGGCGTTGATGCTCACCACGGACAAGATTCTGACCAAGCAATTGCTGGAGTCGAGAGGAATTTGCACGCCGGCATACTGCATTTACCGGGATTCAAGTTCGTTGGAGGTTGGTGCTTTGCGGTTTCCCGTTATCATCAAGCCGATTTTTGAGGATGCAAGTATTGGGATAGAACAGGATTCGATCATTACTGGCCCGCGAGACCTTTTGGAAAGAATTGAGGACTACTTTAAACGGTTCGGCCCGTTCTTTGTTGAAGAATATGTTGGCGGCCGGGAAGTTAATGTCTCTCTTTTTGGATACCCGACGCCGCGGGTGCTCCCCATCGCGGAGATCGATTTTTCTTCATTTCCCGAAGATCTCTATCGTATTGTCAGCTATAAAGGGAAATGGGACCGGTTATCGTTCGAGTACCACCATACGCCGAGAATATTCCCAACGGACCTCCCCGCGGCTTTGGCGAGAGAGATCGAAACCATCGCCGGCGAGTGTTTTAAGCTCTTCCACCTGAGGGACTATGGCCGCGTTGATATGCGGATTGATGATTCGGGACAGGTTCAGGTCCTCGAAGTGAATGCAAATCCATGCTTGAGCCGGGACGCAGGGTTCTGCGGTGCGGTGGAAAAAAGCGGCATGAGGTATTTCGAGATGGTTGAAAAAAT
>JAFGRE010000177.1 GCA_016935335.1 Deltaproteobacteria bacterium | reverse complement strand
TGTACTCGAATATATTCAAAAACATACCACCACTTAATAATTAAAACGGTTGACCTCTAAACAGCTTTTTTTAGAGGTTCCCTAAATTCATTTCCAAGGCAAGAGTCCATAAAAACAGCTTTTAGCCAGGCATCACTGTCGCTCATAGCAGCAACGGACTATTTTGAGGCACTTGATTCTTTAGTGCAAGAAGGGAGATTCGCTATCGCACCGTGGTCTTGTGCACGTGGAATGTTCGAATCTTCGGCTCTTTGTGCATGGCTGTTTGAAATAGGTATTGGTCCTTCAGAGCGTGTCAGCAGAAGCCTATCATTGAGATATGCCGCACTTCGTGAACAACAGAAAATTGCAAGATATGACGGCGATACTAAAAAAATAGATAAAATTGAAAAGCGGATAGATTCTATTGAGCATACAGCAGTCAAGTTGGGCTATAAATTGTTACGCGACAAGAAAAATCGAAGAATCGGCATAGGTCAAATCAAACCCAACATCACTGCGCTAGTACAATACCAATTTTCGGGTGAAAAATTATATAGAGTGCTTTCAGGGATGGCCCATTCGAATTATACAACCTTAAAATCGCTGGCGTTCACAAAGCCAGCCTATAAAAATGGCAATGGTGCTGTTATCCAAAGGGCAGTTCCTCCTGCGCGGCAGTTATCATTGCTTTCTGTGGTAGGTAAAATTTATGCAAAGTGTCTATGGTTAAAAACAATACAATTTGGTTTTGACGCATTTAATATGGCAATTCTACTCGAAGAGTTCTACGATACTCTGAGGATTGATGATACAAATGAAAATAGATTTTGGAGAACAATAATTAAAAAAATAAGTTAACCAGATACTGTACTCGGATAGGTGTTACGCTGCCGCTCCGCACCTGCCGTTAAGTATGGCCGTCAGTCTAACCAGCTAGCTCCACTTAATAGGTATTCGCATCGTGGGACTCCTCTCGGGTTCGCTTTTTTTTAGCCGAACTTCTTCAAAAAGAATTCTTTCCCCACCTAAGTGCTGCTATTTTAATTAGGAAGGACTCTCCATGATAAGGATGCACTGAGGTCAAAAATCCCGGTTCCGTGTTGTCGGGTCAAACATATAGTATATAGAAATGGTGCGGTCGCTCCCTCTTGCCCCCTTCAAAACCGTCTCCAATCAATCAGTTCTATGGGCTCGCTTTTGCTACTCTGAGAGCCCCTAAGCCTATTCAGTGAAATACATATATAGAAACGCGGGGGCGTCTTCGCCGGGTGTGCCGGGGGTCGGATGGGTCCCCTTTTTCAAGTCTCCAAAAAGTCTCCATAATCAAGTAGAAAGAAGGCGGACATCAACCCCGATCAATTGGTCGCTCTCAATGACTCAACAACCGCAGGCCTCATATCAGGGTAACAATTTCCAAGCCGTTGCAAAAGAAGTTACTGAGCATCTTCCAGAATTTTTGCGATCGAAGCGGGGTCTTTGTAAATCTCCTGAATCAGATCCCAGTCTTTAAACACTCGATGCAGGACCAGGGGGTCGAGTGCTGATTGATCGAGGCTGAACCGATTCAATGAGATTGCGATTTGATAATAAGAATTTAACAGTGAGGCCGTAATGATGCCATTTGCAGATGGCCCAAGCCGTGATGGATCGATGTTTCCTTTCTTGGAAGTTGACATTGGTTACCTCCTTTTAATGAATTGTGAGTCGTTAAGTAAAAGGATTACATGAGGAAGGGATTATTACAATAAAAAACCTTTGCTTAATGCCGGACTTGCGCAGAGGGGACTGGAAAGAGCGCTTGGTGTTTCTGATTATTGTGTTGTTCTTTCGACATCGGCAAACGCTGGAGAAAAGACCGGAACGGGGGTTGGTATATCGCTTCGCCTTTTTCTAAGCTACCATCACAAGTTCAATCCCTGTTACGCCGACTCAACAATATTAAGGCCTAGATATTTTATCCAGGGCCTTTTTTACTCCCCCCTCGAGAGAGCCTGCCACGCCATTTCCCACCCTGTAAGGGTATTTGGGCAAAAGGTAGGCTTCTGCCTTCTTTTAAGAGAGCGGGACTCTTTTTCGCCTACCCCTGAGTAACGATATTCCCCTTGATTTTTTCCCCCCACTCACTAAACTGTACGAGGAACCGTGTAAGTTTCCAATGAAAAAGTACGGGATGGGGTAAATGAATAGCTGACAAACGAAAGGCCGGATTGCTGCGAGAAAGCAGTACGACTTTCGTTTTTAGGGAACGGAGAGGTTTGCGGAGCCTGGTGGTCGGTCTATGACCCAGCGTGTGCAGCCGGTACAAGCCGGTGCCTCATTTAAGGAAAACGTATGAGAAAAGACTAACTCTTACTCCGCGTTTATGGATGGATAAGCTGGGACCGGGTCAGGAAAACGGACTGTTATGGCTTCGGGAATTTCCATGCTGATATAAGAGCGGGAAGAGAGGGGAGTTTCTGATTCACATTTTGACCATACGTGCTCAATGAGGCAATCCACATAATTGACGGGAGGTTCCTATGACTAAAACCATCTACTCGAAAGCGGTTGTCTTCCTGATCATCATCGCCGGGTTCGGCAGCTTAATTCTTTTCTTGTGCTCACCGGCGGCGGCACGGAGCGGCGGACCGGACAGCGGCGGTTATGTTTTTTATGACATTGCTTACGACTGGGTCGAGATCACCTCCAGCGGCACCAACACCAACACCGTCGGCGACGACACCTATGCCACCATTCCCATCGGTTTTGATTTCGAGTTCTATGGAACCGTGCACGACACCGTCTATGCCTCCAGCAACGGATATCTCACTTTCGGATCCGATCGGACGGAATGGGAGAACTCTCCTATACCTAACGCCGACCCATGGCGTCCAAACGACCTCATCGCCGTCTTCTGGAATGACCTGGACATGAGCGCGTTTCCAGGGGGCTACGGTGAGATCTGGTACGAGACGAGAGGCTCCGCCCCGAACCGGATGCTGGTAGTGGAATACGTGCAAGTGTGCAGTTATTACGATGACCCTGAGGATGGCGGCGGCCCCACCACCCCTTGGTCCAGTTACACCTTCGAGGTGATCCTCTTCGAGGGCACGAATGCTATTCGGTTCCAATACAAGGAGATGCGAAACGGGAATGCCGGTTTCTACGCTGACGGCCGTTCCGCTACCGTCGGCATCGAGAACCCC
>JAFGRE010000176.1 GCA_016935335.1 Deltaproteobacteria bacterium | reverse complement strand
GTGGCATGCCATAGCCATAGTGAGGGACATTACCGAGAGAAAGGTCATTGAATGTGAGTTGAAACAGTCCCGTGAACAACTTCGCCGACTGACTACCTATATTCAGTCGGCTGTTGAGAGGGAAAGAGCGAAGATTTCCCGTGCCGTTCACGATGAACTGGGGCAGATGATGACGGCCCTGAAGATTGACCTCTACTGGATTGGAAAACAATTACAGGGAGATCAGCCGGTCGTCAATGAAAAGATACGGTCAATGTCTTGTCTTATCGATAAGACAATTGAGTCGCTTCATAAAATCACTTCCGAACTCAGATCCGACATACTTGACGAGCTGGGCCTTGATGCCGCGCTGGAGTGGCAGATCCATGAGTTTCGATGTCGAACCGGGATTGATGCCGTCCTGAGAATTGATTCTCAATGTGCTGTCAAGGAGAAGGATCTTTCCCTGACCATTTACCGGATTTTTCAGGAGGCGATGACCAACATTGTCCGCCATGCTGCAGCCACCAAGGTGGAAGTAACTGTCCGTGATAAGGATGGCAGTGTTGAACTTGAAGTGAAGGATAACGGGAAGGGGATATCCGAGGAAAAGATTAGGGCGTCCTCGTCTTTTGGTCTGATGAGTATGCGTGAGCGGAGTTATTCCCTTGGGGGGAGTCTTGGAATTACCGGCGAACGAGACAAAGGGACCACGGTGCTGGCACGGTTACCACTCAGTCAGGAGGCAATAAATTCATGATACGAGTACTTATAGCTGATGATCACGCTATCGTCCGTCAAGGCCTAAAACAGATTGTCGCTGAGACTTCAGACATAGTCGTTACCGGTGAGGCCGAAAATTGTGATGAAGCGGAGGAATTAATTCGTGAGAACGACTATGATGCAGTGGTGCTGGATATTTCCATGCCGGGCAAAGGCGGGTTGGAGACCCTAAAGCAGGTGAAGGCCTTTAAACGCGACGTCCCCATTTTGGTGCTTAGTATTCATCCTGAAGAAGTCTTTGCTCTGAGAGCTTTTAGATCCGGTGCCTCAGGGTATTTGACAAAACAAAGCGCACCGGAGGAATTAATCGGGGCGATAAGGAAAATATCTTCAGGGGCGAAATACATCACCCCCGTCTTCGCCGAAAGGCTGGCGTCTTACGTTGCGAATGATGTTCATAAGCCTTTGCATGCGAGTCTTTCCGACCGTGAGTATCAAATTATGTCTATGTTGGCTGCGGGGAATTCCGTTCGGGACATCGGCGCCGAACTGAATCTTAGTATCAAGACCGTCAGTACCTACCGGTATCGCCTCATGCGAAAGCTTCACCTGAAGACGAATGTGGAACTCACCCACTATGCTCTTAATAATAATTTGCACCTGGAAAGAGAGATGCATAGTAGAAACAAGCACGTAAATTAAGATACGGCTATCATTCCTGATTCCCTCTTGGTGGATCTTCAGAGAAACGTCCTCGTAGATTGTAGGTAAAGAACTGTAATAAAATTGTACATTGATAAGGATTCTTGGGAGAGTGATTCCGGTTGTCCATCTGCGAGTCAAACTCGGGATGGAGAGATTTGATGACGCAGGCCGTACCTGCATAGTGATGGTTTGGATCACTGAGACGGTGACGGCTATATCTATTAACCGGGTCGCGGTTGCAGAGTTCAAGCGGTTTGATTCAGAGTCTGATCAGCGTGGACGGTTGCCGCGTAAAGGAATAAATGAAATCCTTGTCGTAGATTATAGAGAAAGATTTTGGATTCGATTTGAAATTTTTCATCAGGTGGTCAGTCATGGCAATATAAAATAGAGCAAAGGTTTCCCAATGGATCAAATAAGAGATAACCGACCGAGCTATGAAGAGTTGGAGCGAAAGGTCGCGGCTTTAGAAGAGAGGCTGTCAGAGAAGCGGAAAGGTGTTTCCGGCTTTGAGGCCCGTCATGGCCATTTTGATAGAGCGGCTGACAACGACACAGACGATTTGTCGATCAATAGCGAAATGGGGCCGGCGGAAATCGCGCGGCTTAAGCAAATTATCCGCGAACTTGAAGACCGGAATGGACTCCTACAGGATATATTGGATGTCACGGAGGTCGTAATTTTTGTTAAGGACTTGGAGGGACGATATGTTTTCGCCAACAAAGAATATATAAAAATGAGGCCGGATGATCAAGAAATGGCGGTTGGGGAACCCGACTTTGAGGGGCATCCCTTTGAGATGGCCGCCGGTTTTAGAGCCTCCGACAGACAGGTCCTGGAGAGCGGCAAGAGACTGACTGTTGAAGAGAGAGTTAGCATAAGGGGCAAACCACGCACTTTCACAATCACCAGAGAGCCTCTGTTTGACAAAGAGGGGGAGCCCTTTGCGGTCTGCGGGGTTGCCCATGATATTACCGAGCGGAAACGAACGGAGGAGGTGCTTCGTCAATCCCAGGAGAAGTTTTCAAAAATATTTCTCAGTTCCCCTGACTGTATATGCATAAGCAGGGCTGCGGACAGTCTGCTGATTGATGTAAACCATGGGTTTGAAGTCCTTACCGGTTTTGCGCATGATGAAGCAGTCGGGAAGGCGGCCATCTCCCTGGGGTTATGGGCGAATCCAATTGATCGAGAACGCATGGTATCTGCACTGCAAGTTAAGGGTGAGGTTCTGAACCAGGAGTTCACCTTCAGGAGAAAAGACGGTGCCTTGCGTACAGGCATCTTTTCTGCACGCTCGGTGGAAATCGCCGAAGAACGGTGTTTGGTTTTTGTGATGCATGATGTGACCGAGCGCAAGCAGATGGAAATATACTTGAAGGCGGTTACAAAACAGCTTCAAGAGATAATTGAGTTCCTCCCTGATGCAACTTTTATCGTTGATAAGGATAGGAGAATCATTGCATGGAATCGGGCCATCGAAGACATGACAGGGGTGTCCAAAAAGGATATTCTCGGAATGGATCACTGTTTTGCCGGAGTCCCCTTTTATGGAATTCAAAGGCCGTGTCTAATTGATCTTCTTGGTAAGAATGATAACGAGCTTGTAGCAAAATACAGCTTTGTCGAGCAAAAAGGAGCTGCGGTATATGCTGAGGTTTTCACGCCGGCACTTTACGATGGCAAGGGGGCCTATGTATGGGCCATCGCATCTCCCCTCCTTGATGCCGATGGCACCGTAGTCGGAGCGATAGAGTCGATTCGCGATATAACCGAGAAGAGGCGGACAGAAGAAGCGCTCAGAGATTCCGAAAGACGTCTGAAGGATATTGTTGGCTTCCTTCCCGATCCGACCATTGCCATCGACCTGGAAGGTCGGGTAATAATTTGGAATCGAGCCGCTGAGGAGTTCACGGGTGCTAAGGCCGAGGATATGGTGGGCAAAGGCGATTACGAATATTCCATCCCCTTTTATGGGGTCAGGCGTGCGCTGCTGATCGATCTCGTGCGCGAGCGCTCCCCGGAAATGGAAAACAGATACGAGGCGTTTAGAAGAGAAGATGAAACGGTTTTCGGTGAAACTTATGTCAGAAACGTCAAACGCGGTGAAGCATATGTACTGGGGATAGCGGCCCCCCTCTATGATTCGGAGGGCAGACTTATGGGCGCGATCGAGTCATTTCGGGACATCACGGAGCGCAGGCGGGCAGAGGAAGAGGGGAAAAAGCTGGAAGGTCAACTCCGCCAAGCACAAAAGATGGAGGCTATCGGGACCTTAGCGGGAGGCATTGCTCACGATTTTAACAATATTCTTGGGATTATTCTCGGTAACACGGAACTATCCCTCCTTTCTATTGGGAACGGAAAGTACCCGCATGAGTATCTGGCGCGGATTGAGACGGCTTGCACCCGCGCAAAGGATTTAGTACGCCAGATTCTTGCATTCAGCCGCCAGGTTGAACAGGAGCGGGAACCGATAAAACCCGCCCTGATTATCACCGAAGCTCTTAAAATGCTGAGGGCCGCATTACCCAGCACTATTCAGATACAGCAGGACATCAGGAAGGACTCCGGTATGGTCCTGGGCGATCCCACCCATATTCACCAAATCTTAATAAACCTTTGCACCAACGGGTTCCATGCTATGCGCGAGAAGGGTGGAATTTTGCAGGTAAGCCTTGCCAATGTAGATATTGAAGCCGAGGAAATAGCAAAATATCCCGATATGACTCCAGGGGCCTATATTAATCTGACGGTTAGCGATACAGGGCACGGCATGGATTCAGGGGTAATCGACCGGATCTTCGATCCATACTTCACGACCAAAGGCGTGGGTGATGGGACGGGCTTGGGGCTTTCGGTGGTCTACGGAATTGTCAGGAGCTATAAGGGGAGCATACGGGTCCATAGCGAAGTCGGCCGGGGAAGCAGTTTTGAGATTTTTCTGCCTCGGATTGACGTCCTCAAGGATATATCCAGAACTGAGGTGACAGGCGCCCTCCGCGGAGGGAGTGAGCGGGTGCTTGTGGTTGACGATGAGGAATCGCTTGTATTCGTTTTGCGAAAAGGGCTTGAGCATCTTGGTTACCAGGTGACGGTAAAAACAGACAGCATCGAAGCCCTTGAGGTTTTTTGCGCCAGGCCAAATGATTTTGACCTAATTATCACTGACATGACGATGCCCCATATGACTGGAGTGGATCTTGCCGGAAGAATGATGAAAATGCGGGCTGATATTCCTATGATCCTTTGCACCGGCTTCAGTGAGTTGACTGATGAAGACAAGGCTAAAAAGTTGGGGATTCGGGCTTTTATCATGAAACCTGTTGTCCTTGCTGATCTGGCAGAGACCATTCGACGGGTTTTGGATTAAGAAACCGAAGACCGGGGTTTGAGTCGTTTTGAATCAGATGAGTTTTGAATAGGCGAGGTAACGAATAATAATTTACATCTGGAAAGAGAGATGCATAGTAGAAACAAGCACGTAAATTAACATACGTGGACCACCCTGATGTCCTTTTCGTTGATCTTCAAGGTAAAATCATCGCGGAATGTAAGTAAAGAACCTTCACAAAAATCAGAAAATTACCTACACCAAAATCGGACGATTCCTTATACGGTAAATTGTTTAGATGCCGATAGAGATTATGGAAGTACACTCTGTCAGTGCCGGTGGTCGTGTATATTGACTTCGAAATCTGTGCATGAGGGGAGTGTTGTGAAACGAGCGCGATGGGTTTGCATATGAAAAAGAGGAAGGAGGTGTGCATATGATGGAAACCGCAGAAATGGCTAAGGTGAAAGGCTTTCGTGAAGTGCGAGCGGGAAAATATCTTACCTTTAGACTTTCCGCTGAGGAGTTCGGCGTGGAGATCGTCAAGGTTCAGGAAATTGTCGGAGTGATAAACGTTACGCGGGTGCCGCAAACGCCGGCATATGTGCGGGGAGTTATTAACCTGCGGGGGAGAGTGATTCCGGTTGTTGATCTGCGGGTCAAATTTGGGATGGAGAGGATTGACGATACGGACCGGACGTGCATTGTTGTGGTCCAGATAACTCGAGATTTTCATGAGGTAACGATGGCAGTCATCGTCGATGAGGTATCCGAAGTGCTGGATGTCAAAGAGGATGAAATCGATGCTCCGCCCGAATTCGGGTCGAATGTTGATACCGGATTTATTATTGGGATGGGTAAAGTTAACGATAAGGTGTTGATGCTTTTGGACATAGACATGATACTTTCAAGTCGTGAAATAGGTCTGATGGATACGGTCGCAAAGGGACAGTAGTCTTAAGGAAGAACAAAGCGGTATCGACATGCCCACGCACCCTGTGTCCGTGGAAGCTGAATGATACGCGAATCTTAACACAGGAGAGAGCCAATGTTCAAAAAAATGAAACTGATGACCAAATTGTTGGTGATAGGAGTGATGATATCAACCATCCCTATAGTTATCATCGGGGGAATAATTTTCGTCCAGAACCGTGCGATGGGGATTGCCGCCCAAGAAGAGTGTTTAAAACTTGCCTATGGCGACCTTGATCACCTTGCCGAGAGTGTTTATTCCATGTGCGCAACCCAGGACGAACTCCTCGGGCGATCGGATGAGGAATCGATTCAGAGCGGGAGAGAAACTCTGAAGAAGACTATTGCGAAAATCGAGGTGGGGAAGACCGGATATGTATATGTTTTAGACAGTAAAGGAACGTATGTTGTTTCCAAGAATGGCGAACGCGACGGGGAAAATATCTGGAATGCCCGGGATAGCGATGGAAACTTATTGATCCAGGAAGCCGTGGAGAGAGCTCACTCCCTGGGGCCGAATGATATCGCGGAACAGAAATATCCCTGGAGAAATGAGGGCGATGTTACAGCCCGCATGAAAATCGTTCGTATAAAGTACTATAAACCGTGGGATTGGATCATCGGGGTCGGGTCATATGAAGATGAGTTTTATGAAGCGCAAAAGCGGATCGATGCCATAGGGTCTCACGGCAATGTTATTCTGAGTATTATAGTACTTCTTACCTTGGCATGTGCGGCTGTGGTATGGTTTGTTGTTGCCCGGGGAATTGCCGGAAGCATCAGCAGAATTGTTGACCGGTTGCGACTAGGAGGTGAGCAGGTTGCATCCGCATCGCACCAGGTATCGCAGTCGAGCCAGCAGATGGCGGAGGGATCGAGCGAGCAGGCGTCAAGTCTTGAG
>JAFGRE010000175.1 GCA_016935335.1 Deltaproteobacteria bacterium | reverse complement strand
GAAGAGAGTTACGAAGTCGTTATCGCCAAAAGGCTTTCACAATTACTGGATACGAGATGGCAGCAGGTAGAATTAGGATTATACAATAAATACATACCCGAATGGGTTTTCCTTTATGGAATATCAACCCATGCTCACGGCATGTATCATATTGAGTTCTATCATCATATAAGGTCACTGCTTGCCGAACAGTGCAGAGGGCAACCAACATTCCTAAGCGGTATATTCGGCGATGTCTGGGCGGGTAATGTGGCGGTGCAGGAGATCAACTCATACCGGGATCTGAGGAAGCTGGGATATACGCACGGGATGGATTTTTATAAATTAGCAGAACGGATAGGCACAGGGGAAAACGCAGCCGAAGCGTTTTTTTATGAATACGAAGAGAAGCTGAAAGATCATCGATGGCAGCCGCTTATCACGATCAGGACCAAAATAATATTGATTTCATATTTGATGAATGTGCCCGATTATTTTGGATTTCCGTCATGGACTCCGTTCCTCAACTTTCATGTGGCTACCTCGATGCTTCGCCTCCCGCAAGCTAGAAGAGCAAAACGAAGGTGGCAAAAGGAATTTTTCATAAGAAACGGCGTCGATCTGGATGATTGTATCGAACAGTCTGATGTGACGAATATTTTAAATCAGATTTCGATGTGCCGCCATGTGCCGGAGTTACTAGACGAAAGCGTTCCCGTGCCCTTTTTGGGAAAGGATGATACTTCAGCAATAAATCAGGGGATCTCCCGTTATGCTGCAGCAGGATCGTTGAAGGACGGCCGGGAAAATCAGAGGGTCTTGGATAGTTATATTAAATTATTAGTGATGAAGCCGTTAGAAGAACTGATGAAAAGGAGCACGATGTCGTACCATAATGAAGACGCACAAATCCTGAACAGGCGGGGAGAGACGTTGTTTGAGGAAGGCAAGTTCGACGGCGCCATGGAGGCTTTTAAAAAAGCTGTGGAACTTTGTCCAGGCTACAGTGAAGCCATCAACAACCTGGGGGTCTTGCTGTTTCAGCAAGGACGCATCTCCGAAGCCGTTAGTCATTTCAGAGGTGCTTTAGCCATAAATCCGGATGATGAAATTGCGTGTAAGAACTACGCTGAGGCTTTGAGAGCCGCAGAGGGTCCAGGGGACGGTGATGTGGAAAAAAGAAATATCTCGGTGCCAGTAACCCCTCAAGGTGAAATCGCGACAGCGAAAGACCATCATGAAAGAGACCGCGAAGAACCTGCGGGAAAAGAGTTTTACGGTGAAAATGCAGAATACTTCGAGTGGCAAAAAGAGATCGGGGAATTTGGGGGCAAGGCAAATCTCTTTAAATTTGCGGATCATATTAAACCGGAGGATTCGGTGATCGATTTCGGATGCGGAGGGGGGTATTTGTTAAAAAATTTAAAATGCACGGAGAAAATGGGGATCGAAATAAACGCCTTTGCGCGGAAAGAGGCGGAAGATCTGGGGATCACGGTAGTAAAGTCAATAGAAACCATACCTGATCATTATGCGGATAGGATCATTTCCAATCACGCCCTGGAACATGTGGAGGATCCTCTTGGAATTTTAAAGGCACTCAAGAATAAACTAAAGATTCATGGGAAAATGGTTTTTGTGGTTCCGCATCAAGGAGTTCGAGAGGGCTATCACCCTGATGATGTTAATAATCATCTTTATACCTGGAACGAACAGACGCTTGGAAATCTGTTTGCCCACGCGGGCTATGATGTTGAGTCAGTCGACTTGATTCAGCATCAATGGCCCCCTGACTACTTCAAACTGTATACGGAACAAGGAGAAGACGTTTTTCATAAAATATGTCGCGAATATGCGAAAAGGAATGAGAACTACCAGGTGCGGATAGTGGCGGCGCCTCCAAAGCGTGCGTCCTCCGGAGCATCGTTGGCCCAATCTTCCGCCAGGAAAGATACCGCACCCGTGGTTTTGGTGACCTATAATCGGCCTCGGCATACCCGACAGGTTTTAGACGCTCTAAAGGGAGAGGGTCGGAAAAGAAATTTGTATATTTTTTCCGACGGTCCGAAAACCGAGGCCGACATATCAGCAGTAGAGGAGACGAGGTCGCTGTTCAAAAGGATAGACTGGTGTGAAGTGGAGCTAGTCGAACGGGAGGAAAATATCGGTCTGGCGCAATCCATTGTTGGTGCCGTTGATCATGTTTTAGACAAATGTGAGAGTGTGATTGTGCTTGAAGATGATTGTGTCCCTCAGAAATATTTTTTTGAATTTATTGACACCTGTTTGGCCAAATATAAAGAGAAGGAAAAAATATTCGGGGTCAGCGGGCATACGGTTTCCATTCCGGAATCAGCTCTCCGGAACTATCCCTATGATCTCTATTTTTCACCGCGTATAGGTAGCTGGGGGTGGGCAACCTGGAAACGAGCGTGGAACCGCTTCGAGTACGATCTTGCCGACGCTTACCGGAAAATTAACGAAGGAAATATCGACATTTGTCAAGGCGGAAGTGATATCCCCGTGATGATTCGTAATAAGATGACGGGTGTTTTGAAAGACGTGTGGACACTTAACTGGGTTCTCACCGTCTACCTGAACCACGGTTGTTATGTGTATCCGACAACTTCGCATATTGCGAATATCGGCTGTGATGGAAGCGGCGCACATTGCGTTCTTGGTCAGGCTCCCGGTGCGGTAGGGCAGGAACGAAAGCCCCTAGTATTCCCCTCTGATGTCATTATGAATGAGCATATCTATTATAGTTTCCGAAGCCACTTTGATATCCCCGGAAGAGGGAAGACCCAAATGGGTCTTCCTGAATCGGTGAAATTACCGTTGGAATCCCTGGATAAGAGTTTGTTTCAGGTAGAAGAGGGCATTAGGGAATTGAATGTCAAAAATAATATCGGGGCCTTAAAGATATTTGATACAGTGCTGAGAGAGAATCATGGTATGCCATGCGTCAATTATGGAAAAGCGATAGCGAACGTACGATTGGGTAAGATTGATGATGCCGTTGAAGATCTGAGAAGGTTGTTACAAGCAATGCCGGAACACAAAAAAGGGCGAAAGCTCCTAAATGAGCTGATGAAAGATACCTCCTGTGAGATGTTTTTATGCGGATCAGCGAAACAGGAGAGTGTCGTGTGCAATCAAGAATGAAAGGTGAGGATGCGACAAAATGACCAGAATTCTCCACATTATTTGCTGTTTGGCGGACGGAGGCGCGGCGAGAGCGATGATAGCAGTGACAAAATACTTGTCGCAGTTTGGCGATTTTCAACACCGAGTCATCTCTCTTCTGCCGGTTGCTCCCGAAGCTCTGAGGTTGGGTGAGAATTCAGGGATGACCGTCATCGTTCCCCGGTTGAAAGATGAGATCTCGCATGAGATTGAGCATGCCGATATTGTGCATGTCAGTTGGTGGAACAGTCCCGAGATTTATGAAGTGTTGCGGTCGGATCTTCCGGCGATGCGACTTCTCATTTGGTTCCACGTGGCGGGCGACATGGCGCCGCAGATAATCACGAAAGAACTTGTTGATTTCAGCGACTTCGCGGTGGGGTGCAGCCCCTACACCTACCAGTGTCCGGTTATTCAGGCGTTGCCTGGGGAGGTGAGATTGCATAAGACGGGTATGGTGTATGGGGCGGCGGATTTCGACAGACTCAGGGATTTTCAACCCAAGGTTCATGAGTCATACAATGTCGGGTATGTGGGTGTTGCCACCGAATACAAAATGCACCCAAATTATGTATCGATGAGCGCCAGTATCGATGTTGAAAATGTTCGCTTCATTATATGTGGTGCCACGGGCGAGAGGCTTAGGGAGGAAATAGCGAGTCTGGGAGACAGTGAACGATTTGAGCTTCGGAACCATGTTGCGGATATTAAAGAGGTGTTTGAAAAACTTGATGTATTTGGGTATCCCCTCGGGGTTCATGTGGCCGCGGAATGCAGTGTGCAGGAGGCGATGTTTGCAGGAATACCGCCGGTGGTTTTTCCGGCAGGTGGCCTTGAGAATCTAGTCATTAATGATTATACCGGCTTGGTAGTTCACAGCGAAGCCGAGTACAAGCATGCAATCGAATACCTGTACTATAACCCAGAGGAACGGAAACGTCTCGGGAGGAACGCACGGGAATATGCGAAGCAGATTTTCGGCGGTGAAAATGCGGCGCGAAAGCTGGCCTCGATTTATAAAAGGATGCTGGACCTTCCCAAAAAAGTACGTTTCTGGGGTGGTGAGAACCCGATGAATGTCTATGATGAGGCAATCAGTCTCGATGATATAACCGATCGAAGGCCGGACTATACCGGCGCGGAGAGGTTCATCGAGTCGTTGGGCTCTGCTGCGGAGGCGGAATGGTTTCGCATAAGTATGTGTTCACAGGATGTGGAGGAACTTTTTCGGGTTGAAAAAAAGATAGCGGGTTGTCGTCCATTTTTATACTGGGGTGGGACCGCGGGGGGGATTCATCATTATGGTAGGTATTATCAGAATGATGGTTATTTGCGTTTGTGGTCGGGATTGGTTTGGCAAAGGCTTGGGCAGTATTCCGCAGCGCTATCGGAATTCATGGCGGCGCACAAGGCCGGGTGCGATCATTGGCGAGTGCTATGGTATGCCGCTCAGGCAGCAGAGAGTGATGGGAAGACCCCTGTGGCCGAAGAAGCCGTGAGTAAGGTTTTGCTTGCAGCTCCGCAGTTTATCAAGGCCCACGAAATGAAGGAGCGTGTTGAAAAATGCCGTGTCGTCGGAGAGGATAAGCGCTATTCCACAATGTGTCCTCATTGCGATGAAATGTTGTTTGTTGACCGGAGCGGTCTATGGGAGTGTCCCGGCTGCGGGAATGACTTTATCGTTTGATGATCTGGATTATTTACGGCGAGGCAAATCTTGCCGGGTTGAGAGGGAGGATGTGAACCTTTTTTCCTAAAAACCACCTTCTGAAGATGACTTGCAGGACGCCAGTTGTTGGTGTGGGTCGGTCATCTTCCCCAGCCCCTGACATAAGAACCGGGGAGACCGATTATCACCCCCAGAGCGTCACATCGTTGCCATATACCCCCCCAAGCATCGTTACTGTTCGCAATGACCGCCGGGTTATGCAGAATATGCTTGATTGGCGGACTGCGATTCCGAAATCACCCGGAACCTGAGCCCCGCAAATAGCTGGTGGCATGCAAATTGCTTAAAGATGAAGTTAAAGTTCAGTTCCAACTTTAGCCAGGGCGAGGTGGTGCCGCGGTTAACCGTTTGAGAAGATAATTATGTCGGTCAGCTAACGTTATTTTACTAAGAGGAGTTAGTGAACCATGAAACAACATTATCAATTAAGCATCCATCAGGTGAGCAGGATTACCGGCATCGCCCCCCATACGCTACGGTTCTGGGAAAGGGAATTTGAGGGAGTTCTGGCGCCGTTGCGAAGTAAGGGGGGGCAGAGGCGCTACACGAGGGAAGATATCTCCCTCATAAACACCATTACGAGGTTAAGGAAGTACGGGATGGGCATAAGTAACATCAAAAAGTGCTTGAGTGATGAGGAAGAAAATTGTGGTTCTGTTGACGATACGGTTGGACTCTTGGCGGATAATGTGGCTCGGGTAGTGAGGTCTGAGGTTTATAATTATTTTAAGGGGAGAGAGAAATGAAGAAGGCATTGATTACCGGGATCACCGGGCAAGATGGCTCGTATCTGGCGGAACTATTAATCGATAAGGGATATGAAGTGCACGGGATAAAGCGGCGATCATCGTCGTTTAACACTGCCAGAATCGACCATCTATATCAGGACCCGCACATGAAGGATAGAAATCTTATTCTTCATTATGGCGATCTTATTGATGCCACCAATATTATCAGAATCATGCAGAACGTGCAGCCGGACGAAATATATAATCTTGCCGCCCAGAGTCATGTCGCGGTTTCATTTGAAACACCGGAATATACGGCAAATGCCGATGCCTTAGGGACGCTTCGGTTGTTGGAAGCGATCAGACTTCTTGGGTTGACGGATAAGACACGGTTTTATCAAGCCTCTACATCCGAACTGTACGGTAAAATAAGTGAAAGTCCTCAGCGGGAAACGACGCCATTCTATCCCCGATCACCGTATGCGGCAGCAAAGCTTTATGCGTACTGGATAACTGTCAATTACCGAGAGGCCTACGGCATGCATGCCAGTAACGGGATATTATTCAATCACGAGTCAGCGGTTCGGGGGGAGACATTTGTTACCCGTAAAATAACCAGGGCAGCCGCACGTATCAGACTTGGATTACAGGAAAAACTGTATCTGGGAAATCTCGATGCCAAACGAGACTGGGGGCATGCTCGTGATTACGTTGCGGCGCAATGGCTTATCTTACAGCAAGGGGAACCTGACGACTATGTCATAGCAACGGGTGAGCAGCATTCAGTAAGGGAATTTTGCGAGCTGGCTTTTTCGGCAGCCGGAATTAAATTGCGCTGGAAAGGGTGGGGAATATACGAAAAGGGGATTGATCCTGATACCAACAAAGCGATTGTAGAAGTAGATCCACGATATTTTAGGCCGACCGAGGTTGAAACGCTCTTGGGAGATCCGTCCAAGGCGCGCAAGAAGCTCGGATGGAAACCGCGTGTGCCCTTTATACAGTTGGTACAAGAGATGGTTGATTGCGATTTGGCGGAGGCGCAAAAAGATGTTGTGTGCATGGAACACGGATACGAAACATTTAACCATTATGAATAGACAGGATTTGCACTGGCAGTGACGTTCTTCATTACTTGCGGCGGACGAGGAGAATCATATGATACAGTACATTGTGGATACATTTAAGATACGGGGAATCGTTCATGTGGGCATGCATTATGGACAGGAAATGCCGTTCTATATTTCGAAGAATCTGAATGTTCTTGGCTTTGAGCCTATGGCAGCGGCATATACGTATCTGCGAGACCGTTATTCCTCTTACCAAAAGTTCCGCGTCCTTAATTGCGCTCTCTGTGATTATAGCGGAGAGGCTGAATTTTATCTGACGAGCAATGACCGGGGGGCGAGTTCATCGCTGCTTAAGATCGGAGATCATATGGATAAACTCTATCCCTTTGTCAAGTATGCCGGTACGGAAAAAGTCACGGTGACTACCCTTGAAAAGATCCTTAAGGAACGGGACGACATTCATTTGGATCTGTATGACTTCTTGATAATAGACACGCAGGGTTCCGAATTACAGGTGTTGAAGGGAATTAATGATTACGTGGGAAAATTCAGAGTTCTCCTCGTGGAATGTAGTGAAAAGCCGATTTATGAAGGAGGGAACAGCGCCGCTGAGGTCGTTAGCTATTTAGAAACAAAGGGATTTAAGAGGGGAAGTGAGGTGCTGCCGCACGGTGACGTTCTTTTCCTGGGAGCATCCGAATGCGGTATGGAAGTGGGAAGAAAGCTCCATGGAGGAAACGGATCTTCCGTAGAAAGCAGAGGGAATGGCACTCCTAAAAGATATATGGAATCTGACAGCACCAGGCACCAGCATCCATCATCTTCCGAGTCTATGCCCCGCTCGTTGGACCAACTGCTTACCCAGAACCAAGGTGAGGGCGAATTAGAGAATTATACGCTATCAAAGGAAAATGACAAGGGGGGGGGTGGTCGCCACGGAATCTCAAAAAAACATAAGGGATTGTTGCCCCCCGCGATAGAAGAGGTTATCTTAGCGGACGCAATGTATCGGCTGGGAAAACGGAAAACGGCATCTAAATACGCTGCAGCGGGTTTTGAGAGTCTACAAGGGATTTCGGAACTATATGATCACCAAGAAGAGATTCCTGAAAGGATCTTGAATGATTGGGATGTGAAAAACATCGTCGCGCTCCTTTCAAAAATGTGGTTGAAGTTAACCTGCTACAGCTCCTATTTTGCGAGAAAAGAGTCATTGGGCATACTGCAGTTTTGGATGGAGCATGATCATTATAACCCGGAACCGTTTTTGCGGTATGGATTGTTATTGACATTAGATAGCCTCGTGCGGAAAACAACCGCGCCGGCTGTGGCTCTGAAGTCGCTTCTTTATGCCGATAAACTGTTGAACAATGATCGATCGTCTGCCGCGGTAATCATCGGTGACCGGGGGTGCGTCAACAAAATGACGGTTCCCTATGACGATGTTCATATCCATGTTTATCCTTCCCTGCTTAATATGTCGACCTATGTGTTGCTGGAACAGGGAGATTGGTTCGAGGATGACCTTCTCTTTTTTCGCAACCTTGTCCGATCCGGAGACAGGATACTGGATGTAGGGGCAAATATCGGTGTCTATTCAGTGAGCGCCGCACGGCGTGCGGGGAATGATGGATGTGTCGTTTCCATTGAACCATCTAAGGGAACCTACGATATTCTGAGCAGAAATGCGGCTAATTTCAAGAACATGCATTGCTTACAAATGGCTGTAGGCGATCAGAGGGGAAAGGGGGTGCTTGATGATCTGGAAGCGCCTGAACTGAGAAGCCTTAGACTAGGGCAACAGAGGGGAAAGGGCGAGATAGTGGATATAGCAACTCTGGATGATCTCGGAGAGTCCCTGCGAATAGACGAATTTGACATAATCAAAATGGATGTCGAAGGTCACGAGCTGGCGGTACTTGACGGAGCAAAAAAAATAGTCGAGCAAAGCGCCCCGATAGTATTTTATGAAATTAGAGAAAACGGTATTGTGAATTCTGAATTAATCAAGCGATTTTCGGGCATGGGATACAATTCCTATGTTTACCGGAGGCCGGAGAATGCCCTGGTGCGTTACCAGGACGGATGCACAATAGATCCGTACGTTTTAAACCTTGTTGCGGTCAGACCGGAATCGTTAGGTCGTTTGGAGGGAGTCGTACATATCGCATAGAAGACTAGTGGGGATGGTAGGCGAAACCGGGATTCAGCGAAAGTGTTTATGATTTCGGGGGAAGGGGCGGTGTGAATAGACCCCAGGACCTCACAGGAGGTGAGGTAACCAACAGGGGAAGGATTTATTGGATATGGCCCCGAAGCACGAACCGACGAATTGGGTGAAAATGAATCAAGATTATAAAAGAATGCCTTCGTTTGAAGCCAATCAGACAAGTGTTTCTGTTAGTTCAGACCGGGGTGAGGTTGACGGGGAAAACAATGTGAGAATTCGAGGGCTGCGAAATCAGAAGGGTACGTTGGCCCCGGGTGAACTGGACATGGTCTTGGAATTCGGACGATGCATGACCAGTCTGGGGAAGTATCCGGAAGCCGTTGAATACTACCGAAGGGCGCTCTTGATTGATCCTGATTGTTATGAGGCACGATTACAATTGGCCGAGATCAGTATTCAACGGGGGGATCTCACTAAGGCATTACGGATGTTGTATCGGATATCATGTGACTATCATGATCAAGCGGAACCATTTATACAATACGCTGAAGTTTTAAAAAGGATGGGACGACTTGAGGATGCAGAAAGGATAGAAAATAAGATACGGAGGAGTGTAACTCCTCCGGTTGACGGCAGCAGGAGTCGTTCTTTGGTGCGAGAACAGATGATGGAACTTGAATGGAGGATGCCTGTGCCCTTGACGAGAGATAATGTGACATCTGCAAAGGCTGAAAATATCTCTCTTGATGACTTGCTTGTCGCTGAGGCGAAAATTATCGAGGGCCGGGGGACTACCCTCGTGCCGAAAAGAATTACGGAAAGTGTGCCTTATAACTTTCTTTTGGGGGATGCGGAAAATTTCATTAAATATAATGAGCAGTTCGGAAAGCGTGAATACTGTATTGAAGATTTTAAAAAGTTAGTGCAGTCAATTGTGAATAATGGTTATCCGTACAATGATGAGTATATCTGCGTAGCTAACGATGAAATTGTGATAAGAGACGGAAGGCATCGAGCGGCTATACTGAGATACTTGTGGGGCGACCGAATAATACCGGTTATTCGATTTACCACCCTTCTCACTTTGGATAGCTGGATGCCCGATGAAGATGGATTGGCAATAAACAGCGGGGAAGAGAACCCCCTGTACGCTTGGTGAAAGTCTGGGGACCGCGACGGGGCGCGATGAAGAAGACTGGGGAGATTGAGGACAATTAACGACTCTAAATAAGAGAATGCTATGCACTGTTTTATCATCTGGGGCCACGGATTAAAATATTATGATGAAATTATGAAGTTGATCAAAGACTACTTTTATGTGGTTACGGACGCATATAAAAAAATAGACGATATAGAGGAGTTTATAAAACAAATTTATGTGGAGGAGATGCAGACAATACCATTTCACATAATGGCCAAGAATCAGCATCTGCTCAGATGTAATCAGGAAGCGAGATTGATACTTGTGAAACCCAAGGCGCCGTTAACGTTTTCATGCTCTGGGCACGGTCCCAACAATGAACGATGCACAACATTTGTTGATCACTTCAAACAGACAATACGCGATCACTATAATCCGAAACAACCCTGCGGTAAAAGAACAGAAGACCATGTGATCCACGGAAGCGATGATCATCGCGATTACCGCCAGGTAGAGAATTGCCTGCGGGCCTTCGGGCTTAAGTCAATCTGTGAATGGGCGGTTGCGGACTGTCTCCAGTGGACAGGAGATGATTTTGAGTGCAACAAAAAGGAAAGCACGGCGTTGGATCAATCGGATGAGATGAAGATCAGGCGTGAGAATTTAGAGGAATTGGCCGATGCGTTCAGGGAGTGCGGCATTCATTTCTGGTTGCAGGGAAAGACACTTCTTGGGCTTTTCAGGTACAATCGGTTCCTGAGTCCGGATAACGATGATGATATTGGTGTGCCTGGAAATTTACGGATTCGAATTTGTACCGAGGTGTACCCTTTATTGAAAAAAAGGGGTTTTCAGGCCATAAGAAATACCGGCTGGTTCCTCTCGGTTATCAGGGCGGGTCGGTATATTGATATTTGTTTTTTTACGAAACGTGACGATGAGGTTGGTTATTGCAATAAGTGGTTCCCCCAGGAATATTTCTCAGAGTTTTCCTGGCTTCGTTTCCACGAAAGGTTATACCTCGTTCCCAAAAAGACAACTGAATTATTGAATCATATGTACCCGAAAGGCGAGAAGAAAGGGACCACCCGATATCCGTTGATTAAAAGGACGAAACAACTGAGTTATAATGATTTTTTGAGCTGCAAAATCGAGGCGGAAGACTCAATTAACTGGGAGCTTCGTGGTCCTCATCTGAACCTCATTACCGATAATGGGAGATATTTAAAAGTGGCCGAGATTATACGGTTCTTTAAGGAAATCTCAAACGTAGAAATAATACGACGCCAGTCTCTTATTGAGACGGATACTTCACAACCCTTCGCCGAGCCGATTAATTTGAATTCTAAATTTTGGCAGGGGGGCAACAACTACTTCTTTAACTGCATCTGCTACGGATTCAAAAAAGATGTTATCCCGTATTGTGAGGCCAACAATTACATAAAGAACGTTAATAGTCCGCTGTTATATTCCAGCGAATATTACCGATCACTTCCAGCAATGTCCTATGAGGAAATAAAGAAGTTTTGTCAAGCGAATCCCGTCATCATTGACAACGGGGAGGTGCAGCACGGCAAACATCGAGTCTGTGCGATGATCGGTTTAATTGCCGCCGGGGGTGAGTATATACCTATCTCCGTTTGCTAATGGAATGTATCGTTGTTGGGACTCACGGAGGAAATGGACAGGATGCCGAAAAAAAAAAATGGTCGCTCACGCAAAAATTGCTCCAAAGGGAAGAGCAAGATAAGAACTGTCTCAGCCTCTCCGAGCGCGGCTTCCCATCTCCTGGCGGGGGCTATTGAGGCGTATGATAGATTCGATTTTCGCGCGGCTAGGAAAAAGTTCTGTAAAATCATTAAGGGCGATGCACATCACAGCGACGCGTATTACTATCTCGGGTGTATATTACACGACCAAGGAAAGACTGACGATGCCGTGAATTGTTTTACAAGGGTCATCGCTTTGGATACTAGTCGTGTAGATGCCTATTTTAAGCTCGGCAATATTTTGATCGACCAAGGGAACTACGAACCCGCAAAAAGGCAATTTCGTGCTGTCCTCTCGGTTGCTCCGGGAGAGACTAATGCCCTTTACAATTTAGGCGTAATCGCGGCCTTGGAAGGAAAGACTGAAGAGGCAATCGGGTATTATGATAAGGTTCTGGAAATTGATCCGGCCTATGTAAATGCACATTATAATAAGGGATGTCTGTATATGGGGGGGGGGGAATTCGACAAGGCGCAAGAGTGCTTCAAAAAAACGCTTGCTATAGATCCCCACTATATTGACGCACTGTTTAACCTTGGTTTTATGGCAAACGAGAGGGAAGACCATGCGAAAGCGGTGGAGTACTATGAAGCCGTTCTCACATTGGATGCCAATTATTCGTTGGCCTACAATAACCTGGGTATTCTTTACCAAGCGGATAATATGCTGGAAAAAGCGCGTGAATATTACGAGAAGGCACTATCGGCAGATCCGAGTTTAAGTGATGCTCACTTAAATATGGGCAATCTGTTGCGGGGCTGCGGAGACCTAACCGGGGCGGCCGAATATTATAGAAAGTCAATAAGGCTCAAGCCCAGTCTCGTCGGGCTGATGAATTTGGCCGGTTTAGACAAGGAATTGTGCGAATATGACGAAGCATATGCCGTAATTATGAACGCTCTCCAATATGGCCAACTGAAGAAGTCGGACCTTGCCAATATCCATGATACGTTTATCCAGATATGTGAATGGGAAAGGGCCGGAGACGTCATCAAAAGATTCAAAACAACTCCTGTCGACCCCGAGGGTAAGGATGTTCTGGCGGGAAGCTTTATGGAGTTTTGCGCCATAACTGAGTTGTCCCTTGACGAAATCGCCGAGCAGCATAAAGTCTGGGGTAGGCTAACCGAGGAAAAGGTTATGCCTTTCCCCTGTCGTCTCCAGAACCAGCCCGTACCGGAGAGAAGAAAGATACGAATAGGCTATTCCTCACCGGATTTGAGAGAGCATTCCGTTGGGTATCTTATCAAAGACATTATTACAAGTCACAATTATGATGAGTTTGAGGTTTATTGTTACGCGAATTTTGACCCCAAGGACCGGGATGCTTTTACGCAGGAAATGATCAATAGCAGCACTCTTTTTAAGTACGTTAAGCACCTTTCGGATCGGCAACTGGCGGAAGAGATCTATAATGACCATATTGACATCCTTATCGATCTTGCGGGCCATACGGCAGGACATCGGTTGAGAAGTTTTGCCTATAAACCGGCACCTATTCAAATAACGTATTTAGGCTATCCCAATACGACCGGTCTTTCTCGTATGGATTACAGGATAAGCGATCGATATGCCGAGGCGGAAGGGAAGGACCACCGTTACACAGAAAAGTTGTTGCGGTTAACAAATTGTTTTTTAAGTTTTAGAGGTTTCGGCGCTGTGGTCCCTTGCGTGATGAACCCCAAGCGGAAGACTACGGACCAGGTCGTCTTCGGGTGCTTTAATAACATTCAAAAACTCAATCCAAAAGTGGTTGAATTGTGGTCCAGAATCTTGAAAGAGGTTGAGAACAGCACAATTCATCTCAAGGCGAAACAGCTCAACACGCCAATGGTCTGGAATAATATTGTCAATGAATTTGCACAACACAAGATTTCCTCCGATCGCTTGATATGTCTTGGTTACACGCCGACCCGGGAAGAACACCTACAGTTATACAACACCGTTGATATATCACTCGATACATTTCCGTACAATGGAACGGTAACGACTCTGGAAGCATTGTGGATGAATGTCCCGGTGGTTACATTGGTCGGTGAAAGCCATGCCCAACGGGTCGGTTATTCGATACTTAAGAATCTTAACCTGGACCAATTAATTGCCTTTTCGGAAGATGAATATGTTTCCATCGCGGTCAATTTGGCTACTCATGCAGATCGTATCGATATTTTGAAAACAAAAATGAGAAAGCGTCTCTTAGCATCTTCAATCTGCAATCCTCGAGTCATAACAAGGGAAATGGAACTTTATTACAAAAAAATATGGATGGAAGATATGATCAATGCGGAAAGAGAGCACTTCGCCGATAGAGATAGATCTGCTTCCGAGGCCGGTGTGGCTGACCATAGCATTGCCGCGGCAAGCAGGTTGCGGATGGCGATGGTGAAACTGCAAATAGAAGAGTATGAAGAGGCGATCGCGGTATGTTCCGAACTTGTTAATGATGAGACGGTTTCTTCTCTTGCTTACTATATACAGGGTGTTTCCTATAAAAAACTAGGGAAGGAGCAAAAAGCAATCGAGGCACTCAAGGAGTCGTTGAATAAGGATAGCGATAATTCAGGTGCCTGGGAATTGCTCGGGAATATATATTTGGCAAAGGACAAGACTGATGAGGCAAGTGCCTGTTTCGCTAGGCTTCCGAGCCATGAGCACGATAGCGCAGAAATCTACTAACGAATGTCGGGTGGGACTCTGTCAATCATCGCCGCCGAGAGAGTTTTGGAATGGGAATGTGGCCGTTTGCCGGGATAGACATCCGCATCTTGATGATGTGCTTCAGGTTGTACCCAAACAGAGAAAGGTGTTTGTTGAGGCTTCGAAAACAGGCTTGCCGACGTTCAAGTATTTAGTCAGCCTTAAGGAGGGAAGATATTTTCACAGTACGTATGACCCGCTTTCGGAAGGGGTAAAATGGGCACAGAGTGCACCGGACGATTCCGATTCAGTTACGGTGGTATTAGGGGAGGGGTTTTTTTATCACATCCGCGAGCTTGTCCGAAACCGGCAATCCATCCAGCCGTTAATCATCATCGAGCGGGATAGCGAGATATTTCAGGAGGCTCTCCGGGCTCTTGACTTGAAGGATATTTTAAGCAACGAAATGGTTCATATCTTTGTGGGCAGTGATCATAAGGAGGCAATACAATTTATATCGAAAATTCAATTCCACAATAAACGTAAAAGACTTTCTCTCTTGCACCATAAGCCTTCAATCCAAACCTTCCCCGAGTTTTACCGGGCGATTGACAAGGCATTCAAATCGGCTAATACCGTCAATATATACGAACGCATGAAATACAAAAAATTCGTGAACGATGAAGTGAAGGTGCTTCTCTTTACTTCACAATACTTTCTTATGGGAGAGATTGTAAGCGCATTGCAGAGAAGAGGGTTGCCGTATCGGATGCTGAATTTTGCGCAGGAGGAAGTTGCGTGCGGGGAGTTCATGGAGGGAATTATAAAAAATATTATCGACTTCAAACCGGATTTTCTTTTTACCATAAACCATCTGGGGATGGACCGTGAGGGGGCTTTGTCGGATTTTCTTTTGAAAATCGAGATGCCTTATGCATCCTGGTACGTGGATAATCCTGCCCTGATTGTCAAATACTATGTGAAAAACATAAATCCGTTTTGCACACTGTTCATTTGGGATAAGAACGGTGTCGACGATATGAAAGCATTTGGGTTTGAGCATGTTTTTTATCTCCCCCTTGGTGTCGATGAAAAGCGTTTTTGCCCGGTAAAAAGCGAAATCAATCCACTCAAGCATCTTGCCTCCGACGTTGGTTTCATCGGGAATTCAATGGTTCATAAGGTACAAAAACGACTGGAAAAATCGAGGGTGAATGGAAGCCTGTTATCGAATTTCGCTATAATTTCCGAAGATTATGCGGGAAGCCCTGATCGGCATGTAGATGAATTTATCAGAGGGCGGTATCCTGCGCTTTATGAGGAGTATTCGAAAACAGAGGATGATAAGAGGGCATGTTTCGACACGGCCGTGAACTGGGAAGCAACCAGAACGTACCGCCTAGAGAGAGTGCGGAAGCTTCTTCCCCTTGTTCCGGTGATCGCGGGCGATTCCGGCTGGTTGGGAGTCCTCGATGGCCATCAGTTTCGGTACCAGAGTGAATTAAACTACTATAGGGATCTGCCGTACTTTTACAATATGATAAGAGTAAATTTCAATGCCACCAGCAGGCAGATGAAGGAGGCGGTAAACCAGAGAGTTTTTGACGTGCCGGCATGCAAAGGCTGTCTTGTAACCGATCACCAGGATCAAATTCATGATTTGTTCAGAGTGGGGGAAGAGGTCATGTGTTATCAGTCTCCGGATGAGATTTATGACCTTGTTTCGTATTTACTCGGCCATGAAACCGAGAGAATGAGGATTGCTGAGAAAGGGTACAATCGAGCGATTAAGGATCATACGTATGTACATCGCATCGATCAAATGGTAAGAACCATTAAAGATGTCTATATGTCATAAGAAGGAGGCTGATATGCAAACCGCGATAGACGGCAGACAGATCGGATTAAGCGGCACGGCCAAGGATCTCGAGGGCGCAATTCAAGAGATTGTGAACGAGCATGTGGGCAACGAAAGAATAGTATGGTCGGTGCTCGTGAATGGCCAACAATATAACGAAAAGAGGCCGCATGACGCCCGGAGAGTAGTAGTTGGGGACATCCGGACCTTAGAAATTACAACCATGGGGAAGGGTGATATCTGTCTCGCGTTTCTTGAAAACAGCGCAATTATTTTAGATAGTCTTAGCAAAGCGGCGCAGGAGGTAGCGGACCGGTTCCGCGAAAGAGAGGACAGCGAGACCCACGCATTATATCTGCAATTTCTAGGGGCGTTGCAGGATTTTTTTGAGATGCTGAAACAGAGTGAGACTATTCTTGCATTAAACTACAGCAATGGCGAGGACAGCGGAATGTCGGTGGAAATGCGGCTGGACCGGCTTGTCAACCTGATGAACCGGATGATCGCATCTCAAAAAAGCGAAGACAGTGTGATGCTGGCGGACCTCATTGAATTTGAACTCATTTCGGAATTAAAGGAGTTGGAGATTGTTTTGCCGAAGGTGGCGGCACGGGGAAAGGGAGATTGACGGGAACAGGGAGAATTGTTTTGGTTAGGCCGACTAATACTCATAATGCGCGGATTACGAAAGGGGGGGACGCCATGTCCCCCCCTTTTTTGTTTTCTGATGCGCAGCCGTTAGCCGAGCAGCTTCAGGGCCAACTGGGTAATGGAGTTCGCCTGGGCGAGCATAGAAGTTGCTGCCTGCGCCATGATGTTATTCTTGGTAAATTCGGTCATCTCTTCCGCGATATCAACGTCGGAAATTCGGCTTTCCGCTGCCTGAGTGTTTTCCGCCTGAATCGTCAAGTTGGTAATGGTGTTTTCAAGACGATTTTGAACGGCACCAAGGGTGGCGCGGCCGGAATCCTTGGTGTTGATGGCGGTGTCAATGACGGTAAGTGCCTGTTGCGCTCCGTGCTGAGTGTTCAGGATAACGCCGGTTGCCGCAACCGACGCCTGGGAGGCAACGGCCGCTCTCGAGGCGACAGCAGCTCCGGTTGCGTCAGAACCGCGCGCTGCCAGCGACGCCACGGAGGCTCGCGATGCAACAGCGGCCTGAGAAGTCACGGATGCATTGGTACCGATCGCAGCCCGGGAGGCCACCGACGCCTGGGAAGCCAACGATGCTTGAGATGCTATCGAGGCATACGAGGTGCCCGATGCAGCGGCACGAGAGGCAACGGAGTCTTTCGCAGCGACAGCCGCCTGGGATCCGCCGCCGATGGCTACTCCCAGGCTTTCCGCCGTCATGTTCCCAACGCTCACATAGTAATAATCTTCCGTTGAATCATTGCCGGTACCAAAATGGATTTTCATTCCGGTTCCCGACATGCTGCCATCGATCAGTTTTTGTCCGTTGAAATCGGTGGCATTAGCGATTCGGGTAATTTCGTTAGACATCTCGACATATTCGTTCTGCATGATCTGGCGCTGGGCGTCGGTGTAGGTACCGGTTGCCGCTTGTTCGGCCAGCTCTTTCATTCGGATGAGCTTCTCGTCGATAACCTGAAGTGCGCCTTCAGCCGTCTGGATCATGGAGATTGCGTCACCGGCATTTCTGATACCCTGATTGAGCACGGCAACGTCCGCTCGCTGGAGTTCACGGACCGCCAAGCCGGCAGCATCATCAGCTGCTGAGTTGATGCGGAGTCCGGATGAGAGCCGTTGGGTTGATACAGCGAGTCGGTTGTAAATCGTCCCGAGGTTTCTGGCGGCATTCATCGCCATCATGTTGTGATTAATTATTAAGCTCATTGTTAGCCCTCCTTAGTGTGGTTGGTTGAATAAAAAGATTATCTTCATGGTGAATCTTCTTCGACTTGCATATATCACCTCCTTGCCAGTTCGATTTAAATTATTCATGTAATTTCCTCGTTTCCGAATTCTCACAGTTAGTGATGTCATGCGCATGTTGCAATGGATTTGACCGTGTTATCGTCAGTTGTATTCAATTACTTTAGAAAAAAAGTTGATCAGGGATTTTTTAGGCATAAGTGGCCGGGCAATGGGTGCCTGGGTGCTATGCGTTGGTTGTGCAAAAGCGGTTGGTCGGGATAGGATATTTTCTATAAATGATTTATCGGCAGTGGCGGAGGAAAGGTTTATAAAGATGGAGCCTGATTGTTCTTGAGGCGATAGGAAATGAGGGTGGTGAATGCGTAACATAAGCGGGGATGAACACCTAATTTTCAGTAATGGACTATTAACAGTGGGGTTGGTACGGGTTTTGCTAAAATTATTGTAATGAAACATCTATAACCAATATAATCGGGATAAGAAGGAGCGAAACGCAGGCCAGAGTGGGTATAACTACCAGAGAATATTGATGGTCATCGAGAAGGGGTGCTTTTTTGCCTGGAGTGGGAAAAAAGTCCCATAAATTTATGTATCGTTCCCGTGAGAGAAGGAACGGCATTAAAGTTATCGAATAGTTTTCCGATAATAATAGAAAGGTGTGCCCATGGAGGAACAAAGAGAGTAATGCGCTCCCGCTGCTAAACGATGGACCGAGGAGGGGAGGTGGGTATGGTGGGAAAGGTATCGGTGACAGGGAAAAGCACTATGGGAAAAGTGGTAAGAATACTCGTTGTCGATGACGAACTTCCGATCTGTGAACTTATGGACGAGTTCCTTAGTAGCCAAGGATATCAAATCATGACCGCAACGAACGGCGAGGAGGCTCTGGCGAAGTTTGAAGATACCGGTCCTGATGTTGTTATCCTTGATCTGAGGATGCCGGGCATGAGTGGATTAGAGGTGCTTCGCTCGATGCGGGCTCAAGGTGGTGCTGCGCATATAATAATGCTTTCTGCTTACGGTGATTCCCCTACCGTACAGGAAGCCTTACGGAGCGGCGCCAATTATTATGTGGAGAAGCCGATGAAGTTCAGTCAGCTCGTAGAAATCCTAAAAGATATCGAAAATGAGGCTGAATAGGATGGAAATATGATTCACCTTGCAGTAAGAAATGCTAAGCCTGGCATGGTATTGGCGGAAGCGGTATGCAATTTACATGGAACGTTGCTGTTAAAGCAGGGAGTGGAGTTAACCCTGAGAAATGTCATGATGTTGAAATCCTGGGGAATTCGGAAGATATTCGTCGAGGGGGAAGGAGACGAGGACGAAGCAGGAGATAAAAAGCGTAGCGATAGTGATGTGGCGGAGACGATGCGTGGGACGGATTATGAAGGGCTGGAAGGGAAGTTCTCCGACGTGTTGGATGATGAGGTAATGGTGGAAGTTATGAGAGTGGCCAGGAATCGCCTGCAGAGACGGTTGCCGGAGCGGAAAGGAAACGATGAAACCCAATAATTTGACAAGAATTATTGGCAAGGTCGATGATCTGCCCACTCTGCCAAGAACGTTCCTGAAAATAACGGAACTCGTGAATAGCCCCAAATCATCAGCACAGGATTTAGCGAGAGTAATTACCGACGACCAGATTCTTACTGCCCGGCTTCTCAAACTTGTTAATTCATCCTTTTACGGATTCCCACGGAGAGTGTCGACGGTACGAGGGGCGATAGTATTGCTGGGCTTTGATGCGATAAGAAACCTCTTGCTCACCACGTCTATTTTTGACCTGTTTTCGAATATGAATAGAAAGGGAAAATTTCAACGGGAACAGTTATGGGATCATTCATTGGGTTGTGCGGTGGGAGCCAAGGTCATCGGCGGCTACTTAAAATATGATAAGATAGAGGAGATTTTTGTTGCCGGCCTCTTACATGATATTGGCAAGATTGTGGAGATGCTTTTTCTACCGAAGGAGTTTCAAAAGATCGCCGCACTTATAGAAGCCAAGGATATCCTTATGGTTACAGCTGAAGAGAGCGTGTTAGGATATACCCATGCTGAAGTCGGGAAAATGTTGGCGGAGCGATGGAATTTGCCCTCGAAACTCGTCCATATCATTGCCCATCACCATGGTCCACCACATGCCGGCAAGTTTATTCAGGAAGCCGCGATTGTGCATCTGGCTGACATTCTTTGTCGGGCGGTGGATATCGGGTCGGGAGGGGACAGAAAGATGCCTTCCCTCTGTCAGACTGCCTGGGAAACTCTTCAGTTGAAGGTAAGTGATATTGAACCGATTGTAGGCGAGATGGAGGCCGAGTTTGAAGATATCGGCCTATTTGTAAACCATTCACTATAGTGCTCGGCGAGCGATGGCGTCTTCACGCAGGACTGGAATTCAGAAACAATTGGCAATTAGCGAAAAGCGCATAGCTATTCTCCAGAAGGGCTATAAGGCTATCTTGGACTTTATTGATGAAATGGAACAATTGAGCCAATTCCAGGACAAGATAGCTATTCCTGCTCATGTGAATGAAATATGGAAAGTCCTTCTCGGAGACATCCGAAACCTGATTGACGCGGAAATCTGCGCGCTATTTTTGGTAAACGATTATAGTCTCGAGTTTGAACTGGAAGCGGTGGAACCGCAGAGTGAGTCGCTTATTTGTGAAAAGGAAATCGCGTTTCAAATAGAATCGGGCATGTTCTCCTGGGTAATAAACAGAAGGCAGGCGGCGATCATTCCGTCTCTTGTTTTTAAGAATAACCAGACAGTTATTATGCTTCCGCTGACGACGATCAAGCACACGCTTGGTGCAGTTCTTGTTATCACGGCCATTGAGGCGAGTTCCATAACCCAGGAGAACTTGAAGCTTCTCAATATGCTCGCGAAGCAGTGTTCCTTGGTAATGGAAAACGCATTCTTATATGAACGGTTGACGAATGAACATGAGTCGCTTCTGCAGGTACAAACCAGGATTTTCCAGGCAGAGAAGCTGGCATCCATTGGTCGTTTGACCTCCGGAGCCTTTCATGAAATGTTAAATCCTCTCAATATAGTCTCGGGTTATATCCAGCTTTTGTTGGTGAAGGAGGAAATAGGTCCGGATGTTTTGAAAAAGCTGAAGGTTATGCTGGATCAGGCGGAGCGGATGGAGAGAATTGTCAAGGGTATGCTGCAATTTTCGTGTTCTTCCGGGATAGAAAGAAGAAAAATCAACATCAATGAACTGATAGAAAACGTGATACGTTTGGTCGCATATGAATTTACAGTGAATAACATAGAAATTGTTACAATGCTTGCCCCCCATATTCCCCTGATCGCGGGGGACCCAGAAAGCCTTTGCCAGCTCTTTCTTCATCTGTTTTCCAACGCGAGAGATGCAATGGTTTCGGGAGGAACCCTGCAGATTGTGACTACCGGCGCGGTCCCAGAAGGTGAGGATGATTTTATCGAAATTAGAATAAGGGATAACGGTAACGGTATCAGGAAGGATGATCTGACGAAGGTGTTCGATCCGTTCTTTAGCACCAAGGAAACCGGCAAGGGAGCTGGGTTGGGACTAGCAATCAGTTACGGGATTATCCAGGACCATGGAGGCACGATTCATGTAGAGAGTGAAGAAGATGAGGGGACGGCGGTTGTAATTACGTTGCCTTCTGAAAGGAAAATGTCGAGGCAGGTAGGGAGTGAATGCAATCAAGACGAACAGTGACTGAATGTACAATGGAGAATGTTATATGATTACTATCAACCGATTTGACGTAAAGACATTTTTGACCAAGGCGGTAAAAGATGTTTTTGATACCATGCTCTCTATGGGGGTTGAGCCTCATGATCCTGACGGGGGAGGGGGGACTGACGGCTACCGGATTATGGCGTCAGTCGGTGTTGTTGGTGAGGTGACAGGGGTAATTGCTATTCAGATGGGTTATGGCTTTGCCAAGGAGGTGACGGCCTCGATGCTTGGTATGGAGCCGGATGAAATAGAAAGCACGGAAGAAGTGTCCGACGTTATTGGTGAGCTTGCTAATATGATCGGCGGAAGCTTGAAGTCACGATTATGCGATTTCAACCTGTCGTGCCAGCTATCGATTCCCTCCATAACACATGGGAGCAATTTTAAGGTCACCTCCATGAAAGGGGCGCAGCACGAAAGATTCTGTTTTCACCATGCATTGAATATCATATGCGTTGATATCTATATGAAGGCAAAGGGCGATGGCATCTAAATGCAAATTGCCACGACTTTTTGAAGGAGACAACCGGTACCGTTGGTACTGCAAAATGTTCTAAAGTTTTTGGATAATGTGCCGAGAAGTGGTTTAGGACATAAGAGTCTAACAAAATAACGGTAGGGGATTTCTTATGGTTAATGACAGAATTAAGGCTCTGGATTTGGAAGGACTTATCAGCCAATCCGTAAGCGAGGTTTTCGATACCATGCTCTCGATGCAGGTAGAAGCGGCCGACAGAGACTCGGAAAGGAAATTGGAGGGAAACCGAATCGTGGGATCAGTAAGTTTTGCCGGCGAGGTGATGGGGAATCTTTGTATCCATGTCGGTAAGGATTTTGCCCGTCTCATGGCGGCGGCCATGCTTGAGATGGCTGTTGAAGACGTCGAGGAAGAAGAAGAGGTGATCGATGTTGTCGGAGAGATGAGCAACATGATCGGCGGGGGGTTGAAGTCTCGATTCTGTGATTCCGGGATGCCGTGTGAACTCTCCATTCCTTCCATTACGGATGGAAACGATTTTAAGGTTTCGGCAATGAATTGGGAACAGCATGAAAGCATCTTGTTCCGCTACCAGGAGCATAAGGCGTTGGTGGAGATATTTGTACGGGCGGGTAATTAGAATCTTTAAGCATGGAGAATGGTTATGGCGTTAAAAGTTCTTACTGTCGATGACAGTAAAACAATTCGAATGATCGTCAAGAAGGCTTTTCAGCCATTTGACTGCCAAATATTCGAGGCGGAAAACGGGGTGGAAGGGTTATCCGCCGCTTCCCGGGAAAAGCCGGATTTAATCGTCCTCGACATCACCATGCCGATTATGAACGGAGTGGAGATGCTGGAACGACTGAAAGGTGATGGTTTCTTAAAGAACATACCGGTAATTATGCTGACGGCTGAGTCCGGAAAAGATAACGTTATGCGTATCGTTAAAATGGGGATCAAAGATTACGTTGTCAAGCCCTTTAAGGGGGAGCAACTGATTGAGAGAGCTACGAAGCTTGTTACTCTCGCACCCAAGAAAGCGGGAGATGGGTCGGAGGAAGCATCAAAAAAATACTTTACCGTGGACGAGGAGTTTCAGGTTCTGGTTTTGCCTGAAAAGATTACTCGCCAGGTGGCTGTTGAGGTGGAAAACTGCCTGGAGGCCAATTTTGAACAACTGGTCAGATCGGGAATGAATAAGGTCATTGTTGATATGCGACAAGTCAAGGAGATCAGCGTCTCATTGATTAAACTAATGATGTTGATCATAAAAAGCTGTCAAAAAGTCAATCTCCGAAACCGGATTGTGGGGACTCCAACGCTGTGTAACGAACTTAAGGAATTTAAAGAGACGAGCGATATCCCGGTTGACGCCTCACTTGAAGAAGCAAAAGCAGGGTTTTAGGGACTGGTGCCCTGCTGGCGATCGATAACGGATGATGCCCGTGCGAACGCCACCAGAGTGGGAGTGGGGGAGCGGATCTGTGGATTTCCAAGAAGTTCTTTGATTTATGGGGGTTATCTGTGAAAAACTTCTTGACCTGACAGGCTGTTGGTATACTATAATTCTCTCAATGCGTTTGCAACTATCAAAAATACACGATGTGGGGAGGATCCAATAATGATGGAAATTGGAGAAAGAACCGACCGGATTAAGAATACCATGACTAACAAAGGGGGGAAATATTTAACCTTCAATCTTGCCAGCGAAGAATACGGTCTGGAAATTCTTAAGGTGCAGGAGATTATCGGGGTGATTGAGGTGACGCGTGTGCCTCAAACGCCGAAATTCGTCCGTGGTGTAATTAACTTGCGGGGCCAGGTGATTCCGGTGATTGATCTGCGGCTCAAATTCGGGATGGAAGCCGTGGAAGATACTGAACGAACCTGTATAATCGTGGTCCAGATTGATCGAGATGGACAGCAGGTCACGACGGGTGTCATCGTTGACGACGTGTCCGAAGTCGTTGATTTTCGGAATGAGCAGATTGCGCCCCCGCCTGAGTTTGGCGGTGATGTGCAAATCGAATATATCCTGGGCATGGGAAAAATCAACAAAAAGGTGGTAATGCTGCTCGATATTGATAAGGTGCTTTCGGCCCGAGAAATGGAAGCGATGGATAGGGTTTCGCAGATTCAATGACGGGCACAATTCCGAGGAGGTAAATGATGATGCTGAAAGATGCCAGGTTGAGCGTAAAATTGATTGGGGGGTTTCTTTTTGTGGCGATTGTCACCTTGGTGATCGGCTTTCTCGGCTGGCAGGGGGCTTATCGCCTCAGCAGCGATATTGATGAGATCGGGAACGTCCGGTTGCCGGGCATCCAGAATATTCTGACGATTCGGATTGCCATGGAGGAGAAAATAAAGGCGCAACGGACGTTGCTCAATCTTTATTTGGACGAGGGGGTGCGCGGCCAACAAATTGAAGCGATCGGGAGGGCCCGAGAAGTCTATCAAAAGGAAATGGAAAGCTATGGATCGCTTCCCAAGAGCGTGCAAGAAGAGAAGGTATGGAAGCAGTTTGTAAAAGCGGCTACTGAGGACAGGGGCGAAGAGGAAGAGTTCCTGAATCTGTACAAGAAGCTGGAAGAGAATGACATATTGAATCCGCTCGGCTTTAGAAAAGAGGTGGAGATGTTCAAGGGAGAAATTCTGACCTTGATGAATCAGACCCTTGATTATCTTCAGACGGGCAATGATTTCGCCGGTGAGGATGATGCCGATGTGACTGCCTTCGGGAAGTGGCTGTCGACATTTACGACGAAAAATACGACCATAGTTGAAATTCTTCGAGCAATCGGCCCATTGCACAAAGAGTTATATGAAAAAGTGAATGCGCTCAAGGAATACATGTGGAACGATAGCTATAAGGAAGCGGCCGCCGTCTACAGCAATGAAATGTTTCCGATAAAGAAGGAGATTTTTCGGCAGTTCGAGATTCTGCTTCAGGAAGCCGCTTTTGCAGAAGATCTCTATAACAAACTGAATGAACAGTCGATGGTTATCGCCTATGAAAAGCAGCGAGCGGCCACCGATTTATTGAAGAAAATTATCGAAATCAACCAGACTATTGTCGGTGACACACAAAGGAACGCATCCGCGCAGGCTCGTCTGATAAAGTGGGGTACGATGGTATGTATGATGATTGGTTTTGCGGTAGCGTTAGCGATTGGGATTGTGTTAAGCCTTTCAGTTACCCGGACCCTGAACCGCATCATTGACGGGTTGACGCGGGGTGCCGAGCAGGTTGCATCCGCATCGCACCAGGTATCGCAGTCGAGCCAGCAGATGGCGGAGGGATCGAGCGAGCAGGCGTCAAGTCTTGAG
>JAFGRE010000174.1 GCA_016935335.1 Deltaproteobacteria bacterium | reverse complement strand
TAACGTCGTCTTCCCATGATCAACATGCCCGATCGTCCCCACGTTTACATGCGGCTTCGTCCGCTCAAATTTCGCCTTCGCCATGTCGCTCCTCCTTATTTTTTAACTGAAAATTTGGTTATATAAATAAGGAAAGAAAGAATAGTAATAACCCCCGTAACCCCCGTACCTCTTACAAAGCGCGCCTTACACACCACGAGTAAGGTAAAAGACTTTTTGTAACAAAGAATCTAGACATTTGCAACAACTTTTTTAGTGCCGCCGTCAGATAATTTAATATAACGATAAAACTGCATATGATACGTGCCTCGCCCTTGCGTCAGCGACCTCAGCACGGTTGCATATCCAAACAGTTCCGCAAGTGGAATGTGAGCGGCAACTATCGAACCGCTAGGCTGGCGATCCATCCCCAGGATTTTCCCGCGACGGGAGTTTATATCTCCAATCACTTCACTCACGTATTCCTCAGGCACAACCACTTCCACCGACATCAGAGGTTCTAATACAAACGGCTCCGCTTTATGAACCGCCTCCTTAAATCCGATGGAAGCCGCGATTTTGAACGCCAATTCAGATGAATCAACCTCATGGTAAGAACCATCAAGCAAAGTCACTTTAAGATCAACGAGGCGGTACCCCCCCACAACGCCGTGCTCCATTGCTTCTCGAACCCCCTTCTCGACAGCCGAAATATATTCTTTAGGAATTACCCCGCCCACCGTTTTGTTTTCAAAAAGAAAACCGGTTCCCGCCAACTGCGGTTCAAGCTCCAGGACAGCATGTCCGTACTGTCCCCGTCCTCCGGATTGGCGGATAAATTTACCCTCCCCGATGGATCGCCGAGCAATAGTCTCCCGATAAGCAACCTGGGGTTTACCGACATGAGCATCAACCTTAAATTCTCGAGTCAACCGGTCAACGATTATCTCCAAGTGAAGTTCCCCCATCCCTGAAATAATCGTCTGTCCGGTTTCAGAATCTGTATGGGTTCGAAAGGAAGGATCTTCTTGGGATAACCTATGAAGGGAGACTGCCAGTTTCCCCTGATCTGTCTGACTCTTCGGTTCAATGGCGATGGAAATCACCGACTCTGGAAACGTGATGGATTCCAAAACAATTGGATGATCAGGATCACAAAGAGTATCCCCGGTGGTGATATCCTTCAAACCCACGACGGCGGCAATGTCCCCGGCGGAGACCATGTCTATCTCTTCCCGCTTGTTTGCATGCATCTTCAGTATCTTTGACACTCGTTCTTTTTTTGTCCGCGAGAAATTGTAGACAACGGACTTTGCTTTCAAGATTCCGCTGTATACGCGAATAAACGCGAGCTGACCAACAAACGGATCATTCATAATCTTAAACACCAGCGCGGAAAACGGCTCGTCTACAGAGGCAAGGCGGCTTTCACTCTGTCCGTCACGATTGACCCCTTCTATGGGCGGCGTGTTAACCGGAGAAGGCAGATAATCAACAATACCGTCAAGAAGCGGTTGAACCCCCTTATTTTTAAATGACGAACCGCACAGAACTGGCGTAATTTTTAAAGCCAGCGTTGCTTTTCGAATGGAACTTCGAATTTCATCAGCGCTAATGGCTTCCTCGTTTATATACTTCTCCATCAAGGAATCATCGAAATCTGCGAGCGTTTCCAGCAACTTTTCTCGGTACGCGAGAGCATCTGTTTCGTACTCTTTGGGAACCGCTTCCCGATAATACTGCAAACCCAAAGAGGTCTCGTCATACGTGATCAGTTCCATCTCAATGAGATCGATCATGCCTCCAAAGCTCTCCTCCTTACCAAAAGGAATTTGCAAAGCAACGGGAGAAACCCCGAGTCGCTTCCTCATCATCGCCATCACACGCTCAAAATCAGCGCCGATCCTGTCCATTTTATTGACAAAGGCAATAATAGGCGTCTGGTATTTCTTTGCCTGCCGCCATACCGTTTCCGATTGTGGTTCCACCCCACCGACGGCACAAAATATAACAACTGCGCCATCGAGAACCCGGAGGCTTCTTTCTACCTCTACGGTAAAATCAACATGTCCTGGTGTATCGATTATGTTTATTCGATGTCCGTTCCAGGAACAAGTCGTGGCCGCCGACGTAATAGTAATGCCCCTCTCCTGCTCCTGTTCCATCCAGTCCATAACAGCTTTGCCATCATGAACTTCCCCCATTTTATAGGATACTCCCGTGTAATAGAGAACACGTTCGGTCGTGGTCGTCTTTCCCGCATCAATATGGGCGATCATGCCGATATTACGAATGTTCTCCAAACGAGCGGCTTTGCCCGAGCCCCCTTCATTTTTGTCAAGGGTTGGATTGTGGCGATCACCTTTGGGCACTACTGCAAGTTTCGGTTTACTGTTCATACGCATTCGTCAGAAATATTTTACTTGATACTGGTTTCGGATCCCCCGCTGGGCGGCAGTTGTCTTCAGACAACCTGTCTTACCAACGATAGTGCGCAAAAGCCTTATTCGCTTCCGCCATTTTATGGGTATCTTCCCGCTTCTTGACTGCATTCCCTCGATTATTAGCGGCGTCCAATAGTTCAGCCGCTAGCCGCTCTGCCATCGTTTTCTCGGGACGTTGCTGAGAATAGGTAATTAACCATCGCAACGCAAGAGAGTTACGTCTGCCGGAACGAACCTCCATCGGCACCTGATAGGTAGCTCCGCCGACCCGCCGAGACTTCACTTCAATAACGGGCTTGATGTTATCAAGAGACGTTTTAAAAACAGTAAGAGGATCCTGTTTGGTCCGTGACTCGATGATACTAAAGGCATTATATACTATCCTTTCAGACAGACTCTTCTTTCCCCTCACCATAACTCGATTGATTAACTGAGCAACCATTGTATCATGGTATTTAGGATCAGCTAAACTCTCCCGCCGGGCTGCAACTTTTCTCCGTGACACGCTTCCTATCTCCTTATCGATTATTACCGTTCAAAGAAAAACGGACGCAAAACGCCTATTGCTGTCGCTCACAAGGGTCCGCCAAAACAAGAAATGGCACCTCGATAACACTATCAAAGACTATTTTGGCTTCTTAGTTCCGTATTTGGAGCGACTTTTCTTACGATCTTCAACACCTGTCGCATCGAGGGTTCCCCTCACCATGTGGTACCGCACACCGGGCAAGTCTTTGACTCTTCCACCCCGAATAAGAACAACCGCATGTTCCTGGAGGTTGTGTCCTTCTCCAGGTATATAGGTCGTTACTTCTATTCCGTTGGTAAGCCTAACTCTGGCTACCTTTCGCAGAGCCGAATTCGGCTTCTTGGGGGTGGTTGTATAGACTCTCACACATACACCCTTTTTTTGTGGGCACGATCCCAGCGCAGGAGCTTTTTCCTTTTTTTTGACCTTTAGTCGCCCTTTCCTCACCAATTGGTTAATGGTAGGCATCAACATTCTCCTCAGTAAATATGACCTCTTTTTTATCGGTTACTTCTAGTTCCTGTTTCCCCTCTACTTCTATTCCAAAAGAATGGTATTTCCTCATTCCGGTTCCCGCCGGGATTAACCGCCCCATGATCGCATTTTCCTTCAAGCCCCTCAGATAGTCTATTTTCCCTTCGATGGCTGCCTGGGTCAACACGCGCGTTGTCTCTTGAAACGAGGCCGCTGAAATAAAACTATCGGTGTTCAGCGAGGCCTTCGTTATGCCAAGCAGTAAAGGTTCCCCATGAGCCGGTTTACCACCTTTCTTCTGAATTTCCGCATTCTCCCTTTCAAAGTGCAGTCTGCTTACCTGCTCTCCCACTAAGAATCCCGTGTCTCCTACTTCATCCTTTATCCTCACTCGCTTGAGCATCTGGCGAACAATAATTTCTATGTGTTTGTCGTTGATTTTCACGCCTTGAAGTCGATAGACCTCCTGGACTTCATCAACTAAATATTTAGCCAATTCCTGCTCCCCTTTTACATTCAAAATGTCGGATGGATCAGGAGAGCCATCCATCAGTGGTTCACCAGCCTTTATCTTATCACCGGTATGAACGCTGATATGCTTCCCTTTGGCGATAAGATATTCTCGTGATTCTCCCATTTCGGGGGTGACAATAACCCTCCGTTTCCCTTTTAAGTCCTTCCCAAAAGAGACGATTCCGTCAATCTCGCTGATGGTAGCTACTTCTTTCGGCTTGCGCGCTTCAAATAGTTCAGCAACCCGCGGCAATCCTCCCGTGATATCCTTAGTCTTTGTCGTTTCTCGTGGGATTTTTGCTATCGGTTCGCCTTCTACGATGATCTCTTCGATCGCAGCAATTCCCGCTACGCTCCGCTTTCCTCCTCCATAAATCTTACGAAGCTTGCCGCCTGTCGTACATTCCTCAACTTTAGTTCTTGGCACCTCCAAAATATGAGCGCCCACGGGAACAAAATAATGTCGGTCCTTCGCCCGCACACTCCATGTGGGCCTTTGGGCGAAGAGTTCATCTATCGCTTTCTGATAGGTTTTATCGGATGATACTGCAGTCAAATCCTTATACTCCGTATCACTCAGGGGCACCTTCAGCTTTAAAAGTTTTTTGGCAGCATCATAGTGAATCTTTTCTTGCAGCGTTGGCGGCAAGAAAGTAAAATCCTGAGGAAGTTCCGCTAAAGGAACTGATGTTTCTTTCGTCCCCACGGAGATATCCATCATGTGGCCTTCCCGATGAAGCAACCTAAATTCACCAGCCCTTGGAGAAGGATTGCTCATATAATTTTTCAGGTCTTCGACCTGTCCCGGATCTATAACCTGGAAAAAGAGTCTGGGGTTACTCAAGAAGTCCTCTTGACTGTATCCGGTGATTGACTGCACTCGGTCGCGGCCATACGTAAAAAGATCGGTTAGTGCTTTTCCATATTCTCTGTCTGAAGAGAGAGAAATGAGCATCTCGTAGTCCTTCTCACTTAAGGCTCCGGTGAGAAGAAGGAGTTTTGCTGATGCGTCATAACGTACTTTTGTCTGGAGTTCCGGTGGAAAAAAAACGGATTCCGGCAACGCCTCCAAAGTGGCTGCAATTTCTGTATGCGGGTCAAAATACTCGTCCCAAATTTTTTCTACTCCCTTTTCAAAACACCCGACAAAGATAATTTCCGGAGGGGTTATGATAATCTGCGGTTGCAAATCCAGCCCTTTGGACTCTCCGATAACCTTAGTGGCTTTCTGACTTACCTGATCCACCACTTCCTTCATGGTTACGCCTTCAATAATGTCGTGCAACCTGATTTTTCCGGGAATGTCTGTTAAAATAGGGTTGGTGTAAGGATCCCACTCGGCAATCACCGTATCAGGTTCTATCCGCCGCTCGTGTTCCACATTCAGCTTTGCTCCGTAGACTATCGAATGTCGCTCCCTCCTTCCCTGACCTTCGACGACGACCTGTCCATTGCGGCTCATGGCTACCGGTTTTCCGTCTATTCCCCTCACTGTCTTAAGATTCGAAAACATCACTTGCCCGGAGATTTTAGATTCGATCGTCGTCTGCTCAGCTCTTCGACTTGCTGTTCCACCGATATGGAACGTCCTCATCGTCAGCTGAGTACCGGGCTCACCGATTGATTGAGCAGCAATAACTCCGACCGCCTCTCCGATATTGACAATCTTTCCGGTAGCAAGATCTCGACCGTAACAAAGGCTGCACACGCCGGTCTTGGCACGGCACGAAAGAACCGACCGTATTTTAACCTTTTCAATGCCGACTTCTTCGATTTTCTTCACCAACGTTTCGTCAATTTCCTGGTTAGCTCCAACAATTATCTCTTGCGTATACGGATCTCGCACATCATCGAGAGCAACTCGACCAAGAATACGATCACCGATGGGCTCCACAATCTCACCCCCTTCCATCAGGGGGGTAACAAAGATTCCATCAAAGGTCCCACAATCATCTTCAGTGACGATCACGTCGTGAGAAACATCCACTAAGCGGCGTGTCAGGTAACCTGAGTTTGCGGTTTTGAGGGCGGTATCCGCCAGTCCCTTTCGAGCCCCATGAGTTGAAATAAAATATTGCAGCACATTGAGCCCCTCGCGGAAATTCGCAGTTATCGGCGTTTCGATTATCTCACCGGAGGGTTTCGCCATGAGCCCCCGCATTCCAGCCAACTGGCGAATCTGCTGACTGCTTCCGCGAGCTCCTGAATCGGCCATCATGGAGATAGGATTGATGCCCCCCCAAAATCGTTTTTCTTTTTTTTCAGCGTCCTCGGGCCCACCTGAAAGCTCTCTCTGCATTTCTTGAGCCACTCTTTCTGTAACCTGGGCCCATATATCAACGACTTTATTGTACCGTTCCCCATCGGTTATAAGGCCGTTCTTATGCTGCTGTTTGATTATTTCAACCTCTCGCTCCGCATTGGATATAAGTTCTCTCTTCTTTTTAGGGATAATCATGTCCGAGACAGCAATCGAAATCCCCGCCTGCGTAGCATGGCGATATCCCAAGTCCTTCAACCTGTCTGCCAAAATAACGGTCTTCTTATTCCCACAGAGACGGTAACACTGATCAATAAGATTCGCCATCTCTTTCTTGTCCATCACCCGGTTAATGATATCAAATGGTATTTCCTCAGGAACAATTTCATTAAGAAGAACTCGGCCCACCGTCGTATCGACCTTTTTTCCCCGCATTACCACACTGACTTCGTCATGGATTTTAATTTCCCCCTGGTCGCAAGCTATTCTCACTTCTTCCGGCGAGGCAAAGAAACATCTTTTGCGGAGAATCTGGGAAACCGTCAAGGAAACAGTGCTCCCCTTCAACTCATTAACGATGTCTGACGGAAGCGATTCCCCTGAACCCCGAATTAAGCCAACTTCTCCTATCGTCACGGTTTCCTGAAGATTTAATTTTCCCTCTTTATAGTCCTTATCCACCTCGGTCCAATTCGAGTAGACTTTTTCTTGTTTGGCGTTCTTGTCGTTTTCGTTTTTCAAGGTAAGATAATAGAGTCCCAAAACAATATCCTGGCTCGGAACGATATTGGGCTTTCCGTTCGCAGGAGATAAAATGTTGTTTGTCGACATCATAAGTGTCCGGGTCTCAATCTGGGCCTCAATAGACAAGGGAATATGCACAGCCATCTGGTCACCATCAAAGTCCGCATTATATGCCGAACAAACCAGGGGATGGATCTGGATAGCCTTTCCCTCAATCAAGATGGGTTCAAATGCTTGTATACCCAGACGATGCAGTGTGGGCGCTCGATTCAGCAAAACCGGATATTCATGCACCGTCTCTTCCAAGGTATCCCACACTTCGGAGGTTTCTTTCTCTACCAATTTTTTGGCACTCTTAATGTTGGTTGCAAAACCTTTTTCAATAAGACGGCTGTAGATAAAGGGTTTAAACAACTCCAATGCCATTTTTTTTGGCAACCCGCATTGATGGAGTCTTAAATCCGGACCGATGACAATGACCGACCGTCCGGAATAATCCACCCGTTTCCCCAATAAGTTTTGTCTGAAACGCCCTTGCTTTCCCTTCAACATTTCGCTCAGCGATTTCAAGGGTCGCCTGTTCCGACCGGTTACCACCTTACCACGTCGTCCGTTGTCAAAAAGCACATCCACTGCTTCTTGGAGCATCCGCTTTTCATTGCGTATGATAATTTCGGGAGCATCGAGTTCCTGAAGACGCTTCAATCGGTTATTTCGATTATTCACTCTTCGATATAAATCGTTGAGATCAGACGCTGCAAACCTTCCTCCATCCAAGGGAACAAGCGGCCGCAGATCCGGGGGGATAACGGGAATCACCTCTAAGACCATCCAATCGGGTCGGTTGCCGGATTCAAGAAAAGCATTGACGACCTTAAGTCGTTTCGCCATCTTTTTCTTCTTTGCCTCGGAAGTAGTGGACTTCATCTCCTCCCGCAGTGTTTGCGACAGCGTCTCCAGGTCGATATTCCTCAGGAGATTTTGTATTGCCTCACCACCCATCCCTGCGGTAAACCCATCGCCATATTCACTTCGCGCCTTTGCATATCGCTCTTCCGAAAGCAATTCGCCCCGTTTGAACGGGGTCTTACCGGGGTCAATCACTACATATGATTCAAAATAAAGAACCTTTTCCAGTTCCTTTAACGTCATATCCAAAATGGATCCGATCCGACTGGGAAGACTTCGGAGAAACCAAATATGAGCTACCGGTGCGGCAAGTTGAATATGCCCCATGCGTTCTCGTCGAACGTGGGAGGATATAACCTCAACTCCACACTTTTCACAGGTTACTCCTCGGTGCTTCAACCGCTTGTATTTTCCACAGATACACTCGTAGTCTTTAACCGGCCCAAAAATCTTTGCACAAAACAAACCGTCTCGTTCAGGTTTAAATGTTCTATAATTAATCGTCTCCGGCTTCTTTACCTCCCCATGAGACCACGAACGAATCATCTCGGGAGAAGCCAGTGAGATCTTGATAGCAGTATAGTGGGAGGGATCTTTTGGTTTGTTGAAAAAACCGAACTGTCTATCCATACTTTTTCCCTCTCTAGGTTAACAAATAGTTGGTATCAAAAAAAAGCGCTTATTCACTCTCAATCAATGTCACATTGAGACAAAGCCCTTGGAGTTCTCTGATAAGGACATTAAAAGATTCCGGGAGCCCTAATTCCAGGGTATTATCCCCTTTGATTATTTTTTCATACATCTTTGTTCGCCCCCACACGTCATCCGATTTTACGGTTAAGAATTCCTGTAGTGTATAGGCAGCCCCGTAAGCTTCCAGGGCCCATACTTCCATCTCACCCAAGCGCTGTCCGCCAAACTGAGCCTTACCGCCCAACGGTTGTTGAGTAACCAATGAGTACGTGCCGATAGAACGAGCATGGATCTTATCTTCAACCAAATGATGGAGTTTCATCATATAAATCATTCCCACCGTTACTCTCTGATCAAACGGTTCTCCCGTCCGCCCGTCAAACAGAATGGTTTTCCCGTCAGCGGGCAACCCGGCCATAGAAAGAGATCGACTGATTTCCTCCTCGGAAGCGCCCTCAAAAACAGGTGACGCCACATAGATACCGTCTTTTAATTTCTGTGCTAACAGGACCACTCCCTCGGAATCGAGAGAATCAAGCAACTCATGGATATTCTCATTGGTGGTATTTGAATAAATATCTTTGATAAACGCCTTTATTTCATCAGGATGTTTCTTGGCTTGCAGCATCTCGCCGATTCTTTCTCCAAGGCCCTTGGCAGCCCACCCCAAATGAGTTTCTAATATCTGTCCCACATTCATTCGTGACGGAACCCCCAAAGGGTTCAGCACAATTTGAACCGGCGTCCCATCTTCCAGGCAAGGCATATCCTCCTTCGGAAGAACCCGGGACAAAACACCCTTGTTTCCGTGGCGACCTGCCATCTTATCCCCGACAGACAACCGCCGCTTGACCGCAACACTTACTTTAACCATTTTGATGACACCGGGGGGCAATTCGTCTCCGCTTTTTATTCGATTCAACTTAGCATCGAAAACGATATTGATGAGATTAATTTGCTCTTCATAGTTGTCCAGGATCTCGTCAATTTTAGTCTGTTCCTCGTCGCAATCTCGCAAGCGAATCTCTCTTAACCTTTCAAACGGAATGCGTTCAAAACCTTCCTCAGAAACAGGTTCATTTTTCCCCATCGCAGGCTTTCTGTCGCTCCCCATTATTTTAACACTTGAAACCTTCTCGATGACGATTTTCTTGATTTTGCCTTTCGCACTGTCTTTCAGAATCGTAATTTCATCATGCTGATCCTTAAGAACACGAGCCCGATCTTCATTTTCTATCGATCGGCTCCTTTCATCCTTGTCAACCCCTTTGCGGTTAAAAACCTTTACGTCAATGACGTGACCCTCGACACCAGGCGGAACACGCATGGAAGTGTCCTGCACGTCTTTGGCCTTCTCACCAAAAATCGCCCGAAGCAGCTTTTCCTCCGGCGAAAGCTGGGTCTCTCCTTTCGGCGTAATTTTCCCCACCAGAATATCCCCTGCTTTCACACTTGCTCCGATTCTGATTATGCCGCTTTCGTCAATATCCTTAAGGGCCTCCTCTCCCAAATTGGGAATATCACGAGTAATTTCCTCCTTCCCCAACTTGGTATCGCGAGCCATTACTTCAAATTCCTCAATGTGGATCGAGGTAAAACAATCATCTTCCACCAATTCTTCACTAATAAGAATAGAGTCCTCAAAGTTGTAACCACCCCACGGCATAAAGGCCGCCAAGACATTTTGCCCCAACGCCAGTTCTCCTAGTTCGGTGGCGGGACCATCTGCTATGATCTCTCCCTTTACAACCCGGTCTCCTTTCTTCACGATAGGTGTCTGATTAACACAGGTATTCTGGTTGGAACGCCGGTATTTTATAAGATTATAGATATCAACGTTGGTTCCGAGACCTTCCTCCGCATCGTCTTCATCACAGCGCACCACGATTCGAGATGAGTCGACACTTTTGATAACGCCGCTTCGCTTTGCAACAGCCGTCACCCCCGAGTCTTTGGCCACGACTCTTTCCATGCCGGTCCCTATTAACGGGGCCTGCGTTACCATCAGTGGGACAGCCTGTCGTTGCATGTTGGAACCCATCAGCGCCCTGTTGGCGTCATCATTTTCCAGAAACGGTATCAAAGAAGCCGAAGCACTTACAAGCTGATTAGGCGAGACATCCATGTATTCCACTTCTTCCGGTTTCACGCGGACAAATTCACCGGACTTTCGAGCATCCACAAGTTCGCTCAGAAAGTTGCCCTCTTCATCCACTGGGGCATTTGCCTGAGCTATAATATGATCTTCCTCTTCCAGAGCTGATAGATAAAGGACCTCTTTGATAACGCGTGCATTAACAACCTTTTGATACGGTGTTTCCACAAAGCCGAGATCATCAACCTGTGCATACGTGCTCAAAGAAGAAATAAGACCGATATTGGGCCCTTCAGGTGTTTCAATCGGACAAATTCTTCCATAATGGGTAGAGTGAACATCACGAACTTCAAATCCGGCGCGCTCCCGCGTGAGGCCCCCAGGACCAAGAGCACTGAGGCGACGCTTGTGCGTTATTTCCGACAGAGGGTTGGTCTGATCCATAAATTGAGACAACTGGCTGGAACCAAAGAATTCCTTGATGACGGCAGACACGAGCTTAGAATTGATGAGATCGTGAGGCATGATAGTCTCAACTTCCTGGAGACTCATCCTTTCTTTGATTGCCCGTTCCATCCTCATAAGACCAATTCGATACTGACTTTCTACCAGTTCCCCCACCGAACGAACCCGCCGGTTGCCGAGATGATCGATATCATCAATTACTCCTTCCCCGTTCTTGAGCTTAATGAGGTAGTTGACACCCTCCAGTATATCTTGCTTGGTAAGAACCCGAACGTCCAGAGGTGTTGTCAGCCCCAGCTTATAGTTCAATTTAAGACGACCAACCGTGGATAAGTCATAGCGATCGGGATTAAAAAAAAGATTGTTGAAGAAACCAACCGCCGCATCCTTTGTGGATGGATCGCTCGGTCGTAAACGACGATATATTTCTATAATGGCTTCATCAGAAGAAAAGATTTTATCAATCAGCAAGGTATTTCGAATTGAGGTATCGTTATTCCTGAAATACAAGACTTCAAAAGACTTGACACCATGCTCCTTGAAAGCGGCCAATGCTTTTTCATCCACCTCTTCATTGCAATGTAACAAAACCTTGTCGGTTTCCGGGTCTTTCACGTCACGGGAGAGGACCCGTCCGAACAGTTCTTCTTTTTTTAGGGGAATGCGGTCTATATGGGCGGCCTTCAATTTGTCAAGCGTGGCCCTAGTGATCTTCTTCCCTTTCTTTACCACCACATCTCCCGTCTCGGGATCATGTATGTCGTCGAGCGCGCGCTCTCCTCGCAAAAAATCAGCCTCAAATCTTCTGATGATCTTATCTCGTTCAAGAAAAATCTCTTCCGAAGGATAATAATAATTCAAAAGGTCTTCCACTGAATATCCAAGCGCTTTGAGCAAAACCGTTACGGGGATCTTCCGTCGCCGGTCAATTCGTACGTAGACAACATCCTTTTGATCAAATTCTAAATCAATCCATGAGCCCCGATGAGGAATGATTCGGGCTGAGAATATAAGCTTCCCGCTGACGCTGCTCTTCCCCTTGTCGTGATCGAAAAAAATCCCCGGTGAACGATGAAGCTGACTTACAACTACACGCTCCGTACCATTAATAATAAAGGTTCCGTTTTCGGTCATGAGGGGAATTTCTCCGAAATAGACCTCTTGCTCTTTAACGTCTCGGATATTTTGCACCCCCTGCTCGGCATCTCCATCCCACACCACCAGTCGCACCAATACTTTAATCGGCGCCGCATAGGTCATACCCTTCTCTCGACATTCATTGACATCGTATTTAGGATCGCCAAGACTATATCCTACGAACTCAAGCGAAGAGGACTCAATAAAATCCTTAATAGGAAAAACGCTCTTAAAAACCGCTTGCAGCCCGACAGCTTCCCTTTCTTCATAGGGAACGTCTTGCTGAAGAAATTTCTCGTAGGACTTTTTTTGAATATCGATAAGATTAGGTATGTCTATGATCTTCTTGATAGAAGAATAGTCTTTCCGGAATCGTCGACTTTTGGTCACGTAGTCTTTTGATACTAATTCCATAGTTGGCTCAGTGTCCCCCGTCATGTGTGGATGGACTCGTGGTTTTTAAAAGCCCGTCAACTACTTTATCTCTACTGTTGCTCCGGCTTCTTCTAATTTCTTCTTAATTTCTTCGGCGTCCGGTTGGGGAATCCCCTCTTTCACAGGTCGAGGGCAATTATCAACCAAATCCTTAGCTTCCTTAAGCCCCAAGCTCGTTATTGCCCGGACTTCCTTGATGACCTGGATTTTCTTATCGCCCGCTGCCGTCAGGATCACATCAAATTCCGTTTTTTCTTCAGCTTGTGCAGCCTCGGCAGCCGGACCCGCTGCTGCCATCGGTACTGCGACCGCTGCTGCGCTTACCCCGAATTTTTGTTCGAGTTCCGTAACGAGCTCCGACATCTCGAGGACACTCATATTCTCGATAAAACTGATTACATCTTCCTTGGTTATATTCGTGGTCATGTTTGTCTACCTCCTAGAAACCTTAAGTCATTGAACGTCAAAAATGTGGCAACTCTAACGTTAAACCCCCAATTAAGAATTAACTCTCCTTTGCCATCCTCACGGCATCTAAAACGCGCACCAATTTCTGCGGAATCGCCGCCAATAGAGTGACAAATTTTTGCTGCGGTGCTTTCATCACGAAGAGCAGCTTGGCTATCAAAACTTCCCGACTGGGAAGGGTAGCGAGTTTTTCAATTTCAGCGCTCGTAATAATTTTGCCATCCAACGCTCCTCCCTTTATTTCAATCTGGGCATATTCCTTCAGGAACTGTTTAAGAACTTTACATAATTTAACCGGATCATCATTGGCAAAAACCGCAGCAGAAGAACCCTGAAAGTAGTCATCCCCCCCTTCAAAAACGGTCCCGTGAACGGCTCGCTTCACCAACGTATTTTTCACCACTCGATACGTCCCCCCCGCCTCCCGAAGGGAATCACGAAACCGACTCATTTTCTCTACGCTTAAGCCCAGAAACGTAGTAAAGACGACTAATCGAGCAGCTTTAACCTGATCGTGAATTTCAACGACGACTTCTTCTTTTTCTCTACGTAGCACGTTTCACACCTCTAATGGATTGGGTTTCGAATTGATTGAGGGTTTATTTTGACCCCCGGCCCATGGGTAGCCGACAAGGTGACACTGCGAAGATAAATCCCCTTACTTGTAGCAGGTTTGAGTTTGAACACCATTTCACTCAATGCAAATATATTTGCCTGCAACTTTTCGTTACCGAATGAGACCTTGCCCACCGGAACATGGAGGTTACCCGTACGATCTACCTTGAATTCAATTTTCCCTGCTTTAAGTTCCTGAATCGTATCGGCGAGATTGAAGGTTACTGTTCCCGACTTGGGATTCGGCATAAGACCACGAGGCCCTAAAATCTTCCCAATCTTTCCCACCGCGCCCATGAGATCAGGCGTGGCAACTACTCGGTCGAACTCAAACCACCCTTCTTTTATTTTCTCGATATAATCCTCGGCTCCTACATAGTCCGCCCCTGCGTCTTTAGCCTCTTTCTCCTTTTCACCCTTGGCGAACACCAAGACTCTTACTGCCTTCCCTGTGCCATACGGCAACTGAACTGTCCCCCGCACCATCTGATCAGCTTTTCGAGGATCAACACCCAAACGAGCCGCAAACTCCACTGTTTCATCATATTTTCCGAACGAACTGGAAACAACCAGCTCCAACCCTTCTGGCAGTTCATATTGCTGAAGTTGGTCAATCTTTTCTTTTGCCTTTCGGTAATTTTTCCCCTTATGTCCCATGGCCTTCTCTACTCTCCTAATCAACAATAGTTAACCCCATGCTGCGAGCAGTGCCTTCAATGGTTTTGATTGCCCCTTCCAAGTCAACAGCATTTAAATCAGGCATTTTCGCCTGAGCTATTTCACGCACTTGTTCTCTCGTGACTTTGCCCACCTTTGCTTTATTTGGCTCTCCTGATCCCTTAATGATCCCTGCGGCCTTCTTCAACAAGACCGATGCCGGTGGCGTCTTGGTGATAAACGAAAAAGTGCGATCTTGGTAAACCGTAATCACAACCGGTATAATCATACCCTCGCTTGCCTGGGCCTGGGTTTTTTCATTAAATGCTTTACAAAATTCCATAATATTGACCCCTTGCTGTCCTAATGCCGGCCCAACCGGGGGTGATGGATTTGCTTTTCCCGCAGTAATCTGCAACTTTATATTGGCAATAATCTTCTTGGCCATAGCCCACCTTTAGCGTTACTAATTTTTTTTGACTTGAAGAAAATCCAATTCAATAGGAGTCGAACGCCCAAAAATACTTACCAAAACTCTAAGGCGTCCTTTCTCTGGCTTCACTTCGTCTACGAGACCGTTAAAATTGGTGAAGGGACCGTCAATAATGCGAACACTATCCCCCTTCTCAAAAACCGTCTTCGGTTTAGGCTTCAGAACCCCTAGTTCCATTTGGTTCATTATTTCCCTGACCTCTTCTTCCGAGATCGGTGTCGGGTTCACGCCATCACCGACAAACCCCGTCACCTTGGGGGTGTTTTTGACAATATGCCAGGTCTCATCATCCAGTTCCATATTCACCAAAATATAGCCGGGGAAAAATTTGCGTGACGAGGTTCTTTTCTGTCCTTTGACAAGTTCTACAACGTTCTCTGAGGGAACGAGAATTTCCCCAAAGAATTCCTCCTTGTTGTTGCCTTTAATTCGTTCCTGTAAAAGATCTTTCACTCTGTTTTCATACCCGGAATAGGCATGAACCACGTACCAATGTTTGGCCATGTCTCCCCTATTGAAAGGATACTAACTCAAAATTTTTCGGATAACAAATGACAAACCCTGATCAATAATAAATAGAAAAATGGCGATGACAAAGACGATCACAAGCACCACCGACGTTGAGGCAAAAGTGTCTTTTCGTGGTGGCCAAGAGACCTTCTTCAGTTCTGTCCTCACCTCGCGAAAAAACTGCGCGACTTTGTTAAACACATTGAGAACTAATTTAGAAAACGTTTCCATTTTTTTATCAAATTGACAGGCCAGGAGGGATTTGAACCCCCATCCCCCGGATTTGGAGTCCGGTGCTCTAGCCGTTAGAGCTACTGGCCTATATAATTAAATCGTTATCATCGTACCCTTGGTTATATACTCTTTACCTTACGAAATTGATTGGATGCACAAGGTGAGCACAAGTCTATTTTGTCTCTTTATGAAGGGTATGTTCTCGACAAAATCTACAGTACTTCTTCAGCTCCAATTTCTTAGGAGTAGCCTTTTTATTCTTTGTTGTCGTGTAATTCCGCTGTTTACACTCGCTGCACGCCAAAATAATATTATCTCTCATGACCGTGGCACAAATCGAATTTAAGCGTTACTAATTAGTTCACTCTACAACATCACTGATAACACCAGCTCCGACGGTCCGTCCTCCTTCTCGGATCGCAAACCGCAACTCCTTCTCCATCGCTATCGGC
>JAFGRE010000173.1 GCA_016935335.1 Deltaproteobacteria bacterium | reverse complement strand
CTTGAAGGAATGGTCATGGCGATCGGGGGTGGTTTGGTTGAGGTGACAGCCATTGTGCCGTCCGGAATGTGCCCGGGACATTTTGATTTGTCTCCGCATGATGTGAAGTTATTAGAGCGTGCGTGCGTTGTTATATTGCATGGGTTTGAAGGCGAGCAGTTTCTCAATGCTGCCTTAGATGCTATTGACAACAAGAGTATTCAAAAGGTGTCCTTGGATGTGGAGGGGAATCTCATGATACCTTCCTTATACCTCAAGGCGGTGGAAGCTATAAGTGATTGGTTGTGCTCCTATAGGCCGGAGCGGCAGGATACGTTTGTGCAGAACACCCTGGGTTGTAGAGAGCAGGTTGTGGCAGCGACCAATGAAATTCGAGAAAAAACGAAGGCCTTGCGTCTGGAAACGGTAAAGGCAATTTGCTCCTCAATGCAGAGTGAATTTGTTGCCTGGGTGGGGTTAGAAGTTGTGGAGACCTATGACAGGCAAGAGGACATGAGTCCACAGGAACTGGTTAACATCGTGAAAACTGCCAAGCAGCAAGGGGTAAGGTGTGTTATAGATAATTTACAAAGTGGCTCGGACATAGGGAGGCAAGTTGCCGAAGATATTGGTGCACGACATATCGTCCTCACTAATTTTCCTGCCGGGGATTCTTATACTGACGCTTTGCATGAGAATGTGAATAAGATTATTCGGGGCTGTCGATGAATACCATTATCGAGTTCTCGAACGTCACCGTCTCATATAGAGAAAACGTGGCTCTTCATAATGTCAGTTTGAAGGTTAAGGAGGGGGCTTTTCTGGGGGTGATCGGACCAAACGGGTCGGGCAAAACAACGCTTCTTACGACCGTGAACGGTCTTGGAAAAGTCAGATCCGGACGGGTGAAGGTATTCGGTTTGGAACTAAAGAGTCATCAGCATTATATCAGAAAGAATATCGGATATGTGCCGCAGAGTTCAAACATAGATCCCCGTCTTCCGATCACCGTCTACGAGGTTGTGAAGATAGGAAGGGTTGGTAAGCGGGGAATGGGCCGAAGACTCAATCATTCCGATTACGATGCTATTGATACGGCATTGGCGGTTGTAGGAATAACGAACTTCAAAGGCAGACCCATAGGGCATCTATCATCCGGGGAGAAGCAGAAGGTGGCGATTGCAAGAGCGATAGCGCAACAACCTAAAATAATGCTTTTCGACGAGCCTACCAGCAATCTGGATCCCGGAGCCCAGCAGGATATCATTATGTTGATGAATAGCATTTATCGGGAAACAGGCAGCACCATTATCCTGGTAACCCATATTCTGCAGCACCTCCCGGAATCATGTAAGGAAGTGATCTGTCTCAAACAAGGTGAAGTTATTCACGCCGGCACATACAATGAGACTCTTGACAGCAAATTGCTCGCATCTCTTTACGAATGTTCTCCGGAAGCATTGGGTTCGTAAACCGCCAAGCTAACAAAGGTTGTTCAAGGAATTGTGGAGATACTAGAGTACGGATTTATGCAACGCGCCCTTTGTGCATCTTTTTTGGGCGGGATCAGTTGCGGCGTTATCGGCGTTTGGATTATCATGATGCGCATCCCTTTCGTGGGAGTTGCCATGTCTCATGCGGCTTTTGCGGGGGCCATATGCGGACTCTTGTTTTCGGTGAACCCGCTTGTGACGGCATTTCTGTTTTGTGTCGCTTCTTCGGCACTCATTGGTCCACTGACCGAACGCGCGGATATCGATCCCACTGTTTCACTGGGAATTATATTCTCTCTTATGCTCGGTTTAGCTTTCTTGGGGATGGGGCTGATGGAAGGACCCAAGACGGAGGCCCTGAATCTTATGTGGGGAAGCATTCTCACCGTATCACGGAGCGATCTGATACTGCTTGCTGTTACAACGGGTTTACTCTTGCTTCTTCTGACTTTATTTTTCAAGGAAGTCCAGGCAGTACTGTTTAATCGAGAAGTAGCTCGGGCGGCTGGGATCCAGGAGCGGGCGATTTTTTATGGACTTTTGTTTACAAGCGGTATTGTCGTCACAACTAACCTTACCTCGATTGGGGGGCTCTTAATTTTTTCATTGATTGTCAATCCCCCGGCGGCGGCATATCAAATTACGTATAATCTTCCGTTGATGTTTTTTCTGTCAGCCGCTTTTGGGGTGCTTTCTTGTTTCATAGGGTTGGTGTTTTCATATATTTGTAACGTTCCCTCGGGGGCTGTTATCATAATAGTCTCGTCATTGGTGTTCATTGCGTGCCTTTTGCTTTCACCAAAAAGAAGAGTAATGAAGGCACATTAGGTTCCCAAGGGACAGAAATTCGGGACGCCGAGGAGAAAGGCCGGCCCGGCAACGGTAACCCCGTAGAATAATACCGGTTTGCTTCCAATGAATTCTTTCATCGTGTCATTAACTGCAGTACTTCCCGTTACCACCAGGAGATCGCCCCAGTCAATATTTTCTTGAGTGCAGCTGGGGTCCTGGATAACGACGCCGTACTTTTCAGTGCCGATATTCTTTTTATCCAGGTCGGTGATTCGCAATTGGAAATTTTGCGCGAGTGCTTCAGCCATGCGGGGTTGAAAGCCGACAAGGGCAATTTTGGGATTGCCGTAGTCTGATTTTATTTTCTCAACCAGAATATGGCTGCATTCTCGAGGAGTTTGATCCTTGCAGTGAATATTGCCGTTGATCAAACCGGCATGACGAAGGACTGCATTGATGGTGGCAATAAAGATGGCACGACGAAAGTTATTTTTCAGCTCCATGGAAAGCACTTCGTTAATGGTGCCATTAAAGTTGCCGAACATATCCGTGAACGCATGCCCTTTTGCGCCGCGGAAGTCAGCTTCGACAATTCGTTCCCTCCCGGTGATAATGGGATAATCCTTTTCCTCCGGATTGCCGATTGCTTCCTCCGGTGTGAGGGTTTTTGCTCGAACCTGAATTTCTTCACTTTCCCAGCCATTCTTTTTCACTACTTCAGAAAATTTTTCCTTCAAAGCGGTATGCAGATTCATAATGATTCCTCGTCAAGTTGGAAGTTGGTATTGTCAAACACCCGGATCCATTTGAGCTTAAATACCAGGAAGACCTCAGTGCCGACCGATAACTGCATGTCTTCATATAGTTCCCGGTGGAGTTCCACCCGGATGGGTACGCCATTGCTCGTAATGGTCAACATTTCCGCAAAGGGGGTATGCTCGATATCAACGATGACGCCCGTCCGGAGGTTTATACTGGGTTCCGGCGGCTTTTCTCGGTAAATGTTGATATGCCCAGGATGAATCGCGATTTTTTTAACGTTCCCACTCTCGTGGGGAATAACAATGGGCATGCTTCCAACACCGACCTCCACCAAGCCATCTCCAAGGTATTTGGCGTATGTACAATGGAAAATATTAGGCTCGCCGATGAATTCGGAGACATGTTTATTTGCGGGGTGAAAAAAAATGTCATCGTAGCTTCCCACTTGCTGAATTTTGCCGTGGTTCAATACGGCGATCCTATCACCCATTTCTTCCGCTTCGGTAAGATCATGGGTGACATAGACGGTGGTAAATCCAAGTTTCTTCTGGAGCCGCCGGAATTCCATGCGGAAATATTTTGAAAAACGTGCGTCCAGGCTGGCCATTGGTTCGTCGAGCAAGAGTGTATGGGGCGATGAAGCCAGTGCGCGGGCTAACGCAACGCGTTGTTTTTCACCTCCGCTGAGATCCTTTGGGTAACGGTGCTCGAGGTGTTCTATTCGCATAAGGGACAATAGTTCCTGAGCCCTTGTCATAATTTGATCGGGGAGGAGATGGTTTATCTTTAGGCTGTATGCGATATTGGCGATAACGTTGAGATGAGGAAACAAGGCCAGACTCTGGAAGAGATAGCCGAGACCGCGGTGAACAGTGGCAATAGTATCTACCGGTCTGTTGTCAAAGAGGACATTGCCCGTATAGGGTGCCAGCCCCGCGATGGTATTAAGTATCGTAGTCTTGCCCGAACCAGTGGGACCGAGGAGTACCAACAGCTCCTTATCCATTATTTTCAAGTTGAGACTATTGAGTATATAATTGGAAATATTTCGTAGTTCTATCACTGGCATATCATCTCCAGTGGCTGGTCAGCTTGCGTTCCAGAAAAAGAAAAAATTTTTCAAATGAATAACACATTAATGACAAAACCATCAGGCAGACAATTATAATATCGATCCGAATAAGACTTTGCGCCTTCATCAGGAGTGCGCCGATGCCGGTGGGGATCGCCACCATTTCCGCTGCAATGACGACACGCCAAGCCATCCCCGCCTCCAAACGTAAGCCGGTAAAGATGTTGGGTAAGGCAAGCGGTAAAAGAATGGATGCCAAGATTGTTTTTTTAGAAGCCCCCAGGGTTTGGGCTGCCTTAATGTAATCTTGATTGACTGACTTAATGCCGGTTATGGTGTTATAGAGGACGGGAAAGAAAGAACAGATGAAGATGATGGCAATGGGAAGAAGTTCCCCGATGCCGAACCAAATCATCAGGATGGGGAGCCACCCTAAGGCGGGAATGGGATAGAGGAGACTGAATATCGGATGAAAAGCTCGGTTGACCGTTTCCTTCCAACCCATGAATATCCCTACGATCAAACCTGCAATAGAACCGGTAAGAAAGCCAATGATTACACGCAAGAAGCTTTTAAGATAATGCACGACCAGAACTCCGCTGACGATTAAATCATAGCTCTCCTGAAGAATGGATGAGAAGGGCGGAAGGAAAAAATGACCCGGAGTGATATGTAAACGGACGGAGATTTCCCATATGCCGAGAAATATGATTATCGGTACCAAACCCCAAAAATTAACTTTCTTAACCTTATTGGTCATGTGCTAGCCAACGTAAATCTAAGATTTCAACGGCGTCTACTCGCTGTTTAATGTTTCCGATAGAGGCGGCGTAATCGATGGTATTTTGCACTTCATTGCTATCTATATCAGTGGTGCATATCATGCGCATGGTGAGAGATTTTAATACTGCTGACGGTGATATTTCCAGTTCTGTCGACAGTTTCGCTACCGAGGTAGGAAAGATTCGTTCACCAATGTTAGTCAGTTCGGAAGCAACAATGGCTGCTGCCTCGTCAGGATGGTCCGCAATCCAGTCGGTTGAAAGCCTTGTTATTCTAACCAGGCTTTCAACAATGTCACCATGGTTTTTGAGCAGATCGTCGGTTACGATTAAAACACTTCCCTGCATATCGGGCCAAAGGTCTTGGGCGGTAAGCAAGAGGGTGAATCCTAACTCTTCGGCGAGGGTTGGATATTGCTCCCCCATAATTCCCGCGTCGAGTTGACCTATTTTTAGCGCGAGAAGTTGTTCTGTAGAATTCATTCTTCTCACATTTGTTAATACCGTCGTAGGATCAAGATTGTATTTTTCAATCATTTTATGAAGGAGAGCATCGGTAGGACTGCCCTCACGAGTACAGCCAATTCTTATTTTGGGATTTTCAAGGTCTTTGACCGTCCTTATTTTGTCTGGATTGACGGCAAGCCCATAACCATATTTATGGGTTCCGGCTACGACTTTGATCGGTATTCCAGCATTAGCATATGCATTTATCGCCGGTATCAAACAGATATATGCGGCATCAATGCTCCCGCGCGCAAGGGCGGAGGCCAGGGCCATGCCGGTCATGTAGCTATCGTAAGTGTTTATCTGCAAGCCGTATTCCTCAAACCACCCGTTGTGTTTCGCTACATGAGCGCACGCTGCATGTGAATTGAACTCGATGGCAAGATTAATCGTTTTGTTACCTTTTCTACTTTTATCGGCTAACACGGGTGTCTCTTTTGCACGTTCGGATGAAAATGATAGAGATGATATCACCAGACCAAAAAAGATCAAAACGAGAAAATATCTTACTACAGACGCCTTCATTGTCACCACCTTCTCTTCCTTATATGAGTTTGAGCGAAAAGGAATACACCCACTGGAGAAAGATCCAATCGGCCTCCTTGCTGGAGGCTTGCTTTTTGACAAATTCATCCGGCCAGAAATGACCGTAACCCAATTGAATCTGATTGGATTTGGGAAAATCAAGCCGAGCAACAATGTCAAACTCTCTTCCCAGTTGGTTCCCTGAGTTTCCGCTCGGATCCCGATAGAGACGTTTGTTAAGATACCAGGCATCATTCCGTTCCGCCAACCAGAACTTATGAAGTTCAACTTTAATGTAAATCCATTTGCGAGGTTTTACCTCAAGATTTATCTGAGCGTCTTTTAGGTTTTGCCAGTAAAAAAGATTCAATCTCCCGTACAGTTTATCCCGCGCGCCAAAAGCGCCGTCAAATGTCTCATATTCATCGTCAGGCCGGTCATCATCACCGGAAGCATAGCTGTATTCGATGCTTACACGGGGTTTAAAAAACAGCCCCGTAAACTGATACCCAAGGAGTATATGATAGCCATATGCCTCAATGTCATCACCCGAAAAATCACCCTGTTGACTGATGAAGGTGAGGTCATAATCGAACCCCTTATAGGCTTTCATACAACTCCTTAGACCCAGATAGTAAGAGTCGAGATCGCCCTTCGCACCGTCCCCACCGGTATAGCGATCATGATCATCAACCTTGGTTATAAAAAACGGCTCCACCGCCAAAGAAATAAATCTTTCCGGAAGCTCGACATGGCCATAAATACCGAAACTTTCAAACCCGTGGCGATGGTTGAGGCTGAATTCGCCCGGTTCATGAAGCTGGGTTCTTCCGTAATAGGCATCCAGAAATCCTCCCGAGAAGGAGTAAGAAACCTTTGCAGCATCCCAAATCCATCGCCCGTCATTTCCCCATTCGCCGGGGCCGAAAATTCTGTTGTCGCCATAGAATATCCTTTGCCTTCCCCCTTTAACGGTGAGAGGGAGACCAAAAAGCTCTTTCACCTCCAAATAGGTGTCCCAAAATTCCCATCGATCCTTGTTGGGGTTATGTTCTTTAGCGAAGGTTGCGGTATAGAACGCACTGTCCGGAAGGGCTATATCCCACACTTCCGAATTCTGCATCCATAGGGAGAGATGTATTTTTTGAGAGGGCCTGTAGTCCAAACCAGCCCTGAATCTTCCCAAAAGAAATCCATCGTCGGACGAACCTCTAGCTGGGTTATTACCGTAATATTTCTGACTAAAGTTATCTTGGAATTCATAACGAAATCTGATGGCGCCACCAAAGATGAGGCCATTTTCGCAAGCTGATTCAGCCGGTACGGCTGACCAACAGACCACGAGAGACGTAAGTAACAGCAAAAGAAAAATGGATCGAGACTCTTTCATAGCAATATTTCCATCTGTGAGTCCAGGTAAAAGACAGATAGCGGCGAGAAAATGCCTAGACGCTATGACAAAT
>JAFGRE010000172.1 GCA_016935335.1 Deltaproteobacteria bacterium | reverse complement strand
GAGAGCGATCCCGAAAGAGAGGAACATGTTCCGACCCTTGCCGGGTTCATCGAAGCCGAATCCCGCCTCGGACAAGGTATGGTAAAAGGAAGCAAAGTGATCGCCATCGTTATGCTGAATCAAATAATTCTTCAGGTTATAGTGGTGAAGGATCCGCTCTAGTTGTTCCGCTTCACCCGTCGTAGCACCGTCCAGACCGAAGATGATTTTAGAGAGATAGGTGGCATCCTTGATCTGGTGAACGATGCGTTCGAAAACGGGGCGGTTTTCCGGCATCGTGAATTCCGTGGCCAGCACCGGGATGATGAGCACAGCCTTTTTGTTTCTCCCCTGCTGGCGGAGTTCCGCTTTCATCTGTTGGTTTTCCCGTGTGAGCAAATAAAACGTGCTGATCTTGGAATGTTGCTGACTGAAGATTGACATGGCCAAAATCCTTTCCGAGGAGCTATCTACAAAGGAGAGTGAAGTGGTTTTGTAACGGTCGCTTTCCTCCGCGCTTATGGTTCGTGGGCCTTTTGTCGGGTGGTGATGTCTCGATAGAGATGGGCCCGCCGGTTAGGAAGAATTTTTTCAGTTCTTCTCCAGGTTCGCACTTCCGCTAAATCTATCGCGGCGTCGATAAGAGTTTCCCTTGTTCCGGCGCTGGTAACGACCTCACCGCGGGGGCTGAAGACGGCGCTTTTGCCGGAAAAGAGAAGACCGGGGCGATTGGCATAAACGACAAAAGCTTGGTTGTTAAGCGCTGCTCCCCGACACCGAAGCCACATATATTCGGAAGGGAACGATGCCGGGACGGCGGAAATATTGACCAGCACCTCCGCACCCTTGAGGGCCGAAACTCTCCACACTTCCGAAAAGGCGGCATCGAAACAGATGGATATGCCCAGTTTACCGAAGGGCCAAGTGAAGGTCTGGAGTTTCTTTCCGGGAACAAAATTTTCAGTCCAATGAACGTGGGTCTTTGCATAGCTCTGAATAGTATGACGATCGATATAGGTGGCGACGTTATAATACAAATCACCTCGTCGCTTGACCTCACCGATGACAACCCTCGCCTTGATTTGTTTGATGAACCGGTAGAGTTCCTCAGACACCGAACTATAAACGATCTTCATCCTGCGGTATAAAAACCCTTCAGGTTTTTCAAAGGAAGGATGACCGTGGAGGATAAGTTCCGGAAAAACAATCAAATCCGACTCTTTTTTATCCTGGATGATGCTCTTTATTCTTTCAACGTGCTTTTGTATATTTGCTGAGTGATAGTTTATCTGAGCTATGCAGATGCGTACCTTGCGCATAATCCGGAAACCTCGTAAGGCGGTGAATGAAAAACCGACAGGCTGTCGACAAAATACGAGAAAGATTTTCACGAGACAGTCAAGAATTCCGGTATATACTTCCGCTTGATCGATTCCTGTATATTTTGAAGATAAAACCGCGTAAGCTCTTTCCCATAATCACCGTTTCCGTACCGGTAAATACTTCCCTTATCCCTTCGAATGTTTTCCTTTACCAGGGCCGGATCGACTCGGTTCGTGTGTTTCCGAGCTATGTTTTCCACGATGCTGTGAATTCCGGAGCCGGACTGGGCCGGGGCCTTTAATCTGAACGCCAGTGATGGGGGGACACCCAACTCCACGGCCGCCTGGCGGTGAACCCGCTTGCGCAACAAATCATCTGCGCCGTCTATTTTTAGTCGTGGTGAGATTCGCATTCCCGTATGGATGACGTCCCTGTCCAAGTAGGGCGCCCGCAACTCAATCGAATGGGCCATGGTAAGCTTATCCTCCCGCTCAAGGGTGTCCGCGTAAGCCAGGTTCAGGTCCTCCCACAGTTTTTCATGGAGACGAAGGTACCCGTATTGAGTCAATACATCATTATACCATGGATATCCGGCGAAGAGCTCATCGGCGCCTTGTCCGGTAAACATGACGCGTACATCGTCCGTAGCTGCCAAGCGGGCGGCGAGATACATCGGGATAGCGACCTCTACTTGCAAGAGGCCGATCTCTTCCACGTCCCGGATGATGTCGGGAAGGATATTCTCGACAATATCTTCGTCGATAATCGTTGTTTTCAGCTCCAATCCCAACTCTTTGGCTACCGATTGGGCGGCCAAAATATCTCCCGAGTCTTCAGTTCCGGTACAGTAACAGACGGTGTTTTTGCCTTCCCGACTGAGCAGCTTGGAAACGAGAACCGAGTCGATTCCGCCCGAGAAGATTACCCCGATCCGGGACTCGCGAAGCGAAGCGACCCGTTTTTTGATCGCCCCTGTCAGCGCTTCCTTATAGAGTTCTATGGCTTCGCGGAAATCGACAACATCAATCTGCGGAAGTTGTAGATGGTATCCTTCGTGAACGTGAACACCCGTTTCATCAATCAGAAGAATATCTCCGGGATTAAGCCGTTTCGGGTCATCCTTGCCATTCCACAAGGCCTTTTTTTCGGAAGCAAAGTAGGTTGCCCCGTTGGAGGTGATATAGTATACGGGCTTTTTCCCCACGGGATCCCTGGCAACGACAATGGATTTCCCGTCGGTCACCGCAATGGCATACATGCCGTCAAGGATACCGATAACCTTTTTGACGGCTTCCAGCAGATTACCCCGATAGGTCTCTTCCAGCAAATGTACCAGTATTTCGCGGCTGCTTTGAGAGCTGAGATGATGGTGATGCAAAAGCAGGGTCCCCAATTCGTCATGGTTGTAAATCTCACCATTTTGAATAAATGCCAAGATTCCATCGCATGAGACGTAAGGCTGCACATTTTGCTTGTTCTCCACGATGCTGAGGGTGGAATGACCCAAAGCGATTCGACTTTCCTTTGAGAGATCGCCTTTCAGGAGATCAAGGCTTTCCTCGGACGTTGATATCTTCCCGTCAAGATAGATCCCATGCGCATCCGGGCCCCGGTGCTCCATTTTCTTGAGCATATCGTATATATCGGTGGATGCCCGCGTGCCGCGAGAGACAAAGTGCCCACATATCGTTCCCATTGTTCTTATCCTTTCTTTGATATGTTCAGAGTGCAGGGGATGACCCGGATCGCCGGAAATCATACCCCGGAAATGACTGCAACTATTCGTTTTGTTTTGATCGCACGGTGCCATGAAGGGAGCGTGGACTATCCTGAATTTCCTTGAGTGTCTTTTCGATGATCTCGGGTTTGATCTCCCTCAGCAGGTGAAGAACGGTAAGGTTCGTGCCGGCTTCGTGACGATCGGCCAGTTTCTTTAGTGTGAGAATCAACGCTCGTCGGCGAGCGAAGTCATGTGCACTGCTCTTTCGCAGGGTGGCGCTGTGTTTCTTGAGCACTTCATATTTTACGTATTCCCGGTTGAAGTAATGCATGAAAATCTCCTGGGTCTTTGGGGTCATGATTGTTCTAAGGCGCTCATCGATATCATCCACTGACCGCAACGGAGCGGGCGGAGGTGCCGCTACGCCGGCGGTGTTCAAGCGGCGGATTAGTTGTGATAGGCTCCCAATCATTGAACGTAGAGTTTTGTTTATGAAAAAAATCATGACAAATTAACGAACTTCTTAGTTCGGACTAAGAGATATTGTATTTTTTGATCTTATTATAAAGCGTTTGCCGATTGATGCCGAGCATCTCAGCGGCCTTGCTTTTATTACGATTGCAGTATCGGAGAATCATCCGGATAAATTCTTGTTCCACCGCCGCCAGGCTCATGCCTGGTCTGTAAATTATGGTGGGATTTCTCTGCTTCCGCACGGTAATTTTCCTGGAGGAGGCGACGTGAATAGAAAAAACCGACTATCCCTTCAGCAAGAAGGATACCGAATCGAAAGGATGGGGAGAGAAAAGGCGCAAGGCCCTAAAAGTGGAGGAGAAAAAGGGATGCCAGCGGGGAAAAAGCAAAATCAAGAATGATGAAATGGGGTGACGGATGTATAAAAACGAAACACCGGCCAAAAAGGCCCGGAGAGGCCGTTAGTCGTCTCCGATACGATACTGCTTGATCTTATTGTAGAGGGTCTTACGGGATATACCGAGCAGTTTCGCGGCAAGGAGCTTGTTTCCCCGGCAGGATCGGAGCGTCATTTCGATAATGCGCTTCTGAACGGCGTGCAGAGTCATTCCCGGTTCTATAACCAACTTTTCCCGTTGTCCGGTGGCAGTGACTATTTTGGAGGGGAGGTGTTTTTTCCCGATCCTGATTCCATCATCGGTGAGCAGAATGGCTCGATGGAGAGTGTTTTCCAGTTCTCTGACATTGCCCGGCCACGAATAGGCATAGAGAGCATTGCGTGCTTCCGTTGTGATTCCGGGGATCTTCCTCCCTAACTGCCGACAGTGTTTTTGTAAAAAGTGGTCGACAAGGAGGGGAATGTCCTGTCGACGATCGAGGAGTTGGGGGAGATGAATGGAAAAAACCTCGAGGCGGAAAAGGAGATCCTCGCGAAACTTATTGGCGGAAACCAATTTCCGCAGATCCTTGTTGGAGGCTGCGATAATTCGTGTGTCGATCTTCTTTGATCTGGCCGCACCGATGGGCCGAATGGTTTTTGTCTCAAGCACCCGGAGGAGGGCGATTTGCATGTCTTCATCGATGCTCGATATTTCATCAAGAAAAATCGTCCCCTCATGGGCAAGTTCGAAATGGCCCTTTTGGTTTTCCAGAGCACCGGTAAATGATCCTTTTCGGTGTCCGAACAAGGTGCTCGATATGAGATTGCTTGTGACCGCGCCGATGTTGAAAGCCAAGTAGGGTCCGTTGCGGCGGTCGGAGCGATCGTGGATCGCCCGGGCGACGAGTTCTTTCCCCGTTCCGCTTGCACCGCTGATCAAGACGGAGACATTTGTTTTTGCGGCGCGTTTGATAAGCTCAAACACTTCACGCATCGGGACAGAAGCTCCGACAATGCCGTGAAAGGAAGCACGGGTAAATTGTTTCACATGATTCATATAGGTTGATCGATGTTACATTTTTATACACGAGAATGGAACGCGCAGACCAGATGTATATTTTTTATACACCATGCGCCAGATAAATGCAAGAGAAAGGCAATTAGACGAGGTGGACGGCTAGGGCCGACGCCTTATTGCGAGGGAATGGGAGAAACCATCAATGGAAAGGTTGCTGCGGTACAATTTTTGCTTCGTAACGTTAAGGTTAAGGATGAGTGGTTGCAGGAGATAAACGATGATTTCCCCTTTATAAGAAGGCGGGCTTGTACCGTGAGGTTTTGCGTGCTATAAAAAGTATTAACAGTGGCTGGCCGGCGCGAGAAACGGGAAGATCGGCGGCGATTCCTTTCGGCACTGCGCGGGAGGGGAGATCTGAGGACCAAGGCGCGGAGTGATCTTGATGAACTGGCTTGACTGGTCGGTGATCTTTATTTATTTAGTTATGGTCATCGGTATTGCTCTGTGGGTAATGCAGAGACAAAAAACCATCCATGACTACTACCTCGCAGGAAGGCAAGTGCGGTGGTGGCAATCAGGCCTTTCCACGATGGCGACGCAGTTGGGAGCAATCAGCTTTGTCTCCGCTCCTGCATTTGTTGCCTTGAAAGAGAACGGCGGATTCAAGTGGTTGAGTTATGAGTTTGGCGTGCCGCTTGGTCTGATTGCAGTCATGTGGATTATCATCCCGACGCTTCACCGGCGCAATGTCATCAGCATTTACGAATACCTCGAAGACCGTTTCGACGCATCCACCCGCCTGAGCGTGAGTCTGTTATTTCAAGTGGGAAGGGCATTGGCATCTTCAGTGGCGGTATTGGCGGGGGGAATCATTCTCTCGTCGGCTTTATCGATTTCAACGGTTTCAGCCATTATTCTGGTTGGTGTCGCCACCATCGTTTATGATGTTTTGGGAGGAATCCGGGTCGTCATCCTGAGTGATGTTTTCCAGATGGTGATCATTGTGAGTGGTTTGGTGATCTGCGGGGTGACGGCCGCCGGTTTTGTCACTTGGGAGGATGCCGTCATCCTCATGAGTGCAGAGCGGTTAGAGATCCTTGACATGAAGCACTGGGGGATGTCCCCGGAAGGAGAATACGGTTTTTGGCCTATGCTGCTGGGGGGGATATTCCTTTATGCATCGTACTACGGCTGTGATCAGAGTCAGGTACAGCGCGAACTCACCGTCGGCTCGGTTGATGGTGTTAAAAAATCGTTGCTTTTCAATGCAATCGGGAGATTTCCTTTGGTTCTTTTGTATTGCATTTTGGGAATTTTGGTAGGTGCTGTTGTTTTGTCGCCGGGGGGGATGGAACGGGTGGGTGCTTCATTGGGAGCGGACGCCGGAGCAGCGAAGGAGGTGCTTATGCGCGATCCCGACCGGATGGTTCCCCTCTTTGTGCTTTCCTATCTCCCCCACGGGCTGATTGGTTTCGTCTTCGTCGCCATCATGGCGGCTCTTATGTCCAGCCTCGACTCTGCCCTCAACTCCCTCAGCGCAGTGACCATCAGGGATATTTATGAAAGATACTTTGGGAAAATTACTAAAGAAAAAAGGCGTCTCTTTCTCTCCAAGGTTTGCACGTTATCGTGGGGCGTTTTTTGTGTGGTTACGGCTTGTGCTTTGAGCATGAGCGGTGAGGCTACCCGGCAAACGACTATCGTCCTCATTAATGCCGTGGGGAGTCTGATCTACGGTCCTATCCTTGCGGTCTTTATGGTAGGGATGTGCACTCGTGTCGCCGATTATCGCTGGGTGAACGTTGGTGCTGCCTCCGGCCTTGCCCTCAATCTCTGCCTTTGGCTTTTTACGCCGGTGTCGTGGCTGTGGTGGAATGTTTTCGGGTTTGCAACCGCATTTCTCATTCCTTTGGGTGCGGATGTGGTAGGGGGTGGTGGGAAGAGAGGG
>JAFGRE010000023.1 GCA_016935335.1 Deltaproteobacteria bacterium | reverse complement strand
TCATTTCCATATAGACAGCATGGTCCTCTTTGTCCTTCGTAAGTTTGTCTACGCAAGTGTCACCCTTCTTGGTGTCACATTAATAACCTTTCTCCTCATTAAGTCCATACCGGGCGATCCGGTTTTGAGTCTGGTGGGGGAACGGTCCCACCCTGAAACTGTTGCTTCCATTCGTAAAGAACTTGGAACCGACAGGCCGTTTCTATTGCAATATGCAGGATATCTTAGGCTTCTCATCCGAGGAGAAATGGGGCGTTCCTATTATACTAACCGCAAAGTTTCACAGGATATTAAGGAAAAATTTCCCCATACCCTTCGTCTCGCTCTTGCCGCGATGATCTTCGCGTCTTTCGGAGGGATTGTTCTGGGCGTTTTTATGGCGGTAGTCAGAGGTTCAATATGGGACCGTTTGGCGTCATGTCTGGCAATTGCCGGAGTCTCGGTGCCTGTTTTTTGGATTGGTCTGATGTTGATGTTGGTCTTTTCGTTCATTTTTCACCTCCTTCCACCTTCAGGCATGGGAGGGAACAGGGTTGCTTATTTGATTTTGCCGGCAGCAACCTTGGGTATTAGTTCGGCGGCGTACATCGCGAGGATCACCCGGTCGAGTGTATTGGAAGTGTATTTGCAGGATTTTGTTGTCACTGCCAGGGCGAAGGGGCTACCGGAGTGGATTGTCATTTTTAAACACACGCTCAAAAACGCCATGATTCCCATCATAACCCTGATCGGGGTCGATTTCGGAAGCTATTTGAACGGCGCCGTTCTCACGGAGACGATTTTTGGTTGGGATGGCATCGGCCTGTACGCCTTAAACGGGATTATGAGGAGGGATTATCCCGTCGTTTTGGGAACGGTGTTGGTGGGAGCACTCGTGTTCATTCTCGTGAACATGACGGTTGATATTTGCTATGCTTATGTTAACCCGCGAGTAAGAATGCGTGGAATTGGACAGGAGTGAATCAAGGGCGATGAGAGGCTCCATCATCAATTATGTAAAAAAAAATAAGCTGGTCTTACTCGCCGTGCTTATCCTTGGTTTGATCGGAGGAAGTGCGGTCTTAGGTCCGATTATATATCCGACAAGCCCGGTGGCAATCGATCTTGACAGCATCAAGTCACCGCCGAGTCTGCAATATCCGTGCGGAACGGACAGTAAGGGCCGGGATATTCTCAGCCGGATTATATACGGCGCACGCATTTCTCTCTGCATCAGTGTCTGTGCGGCAGCATTCTCCCTTTTTATCGGGCTCGTATTCGGTCTTCTAGCGGGCTATTGTGGAGGCAAAATAGATACTGCCTTATCGGTCATAATCGACATTACTTTGGCCTTTCCAGCCCTATTGCTAGCCATCGCAATAACAGTAATTTTGCCGCCGGGGATTTACACCGTTATACTGGCATTGTCGTTGGTGGGGTGGGCCACCTTTGCTCGGTTGATCCGCGGGATGACCATATCCCACAAAGACTCCCTGTTCGTGGAAGCATCTCGGTCGATCGGCTGTTCTCACCCCAGGATAATCATTCGTCACATTTTACCAAATTGTCTCTCCACCATTTTTGTGGCGGTTTCTCTCAAGATGGGAAACTTTATCCTGGCTGAGTCGGCATTGAGTTTTTTGGGCCTGGGAGTTCAGCCTCCTACCCCGACCTGGGGCGCCATGGTGGGATTGAATCGAATCTACATACATTCAGCACCATGGATGATAATTTTCCCCGGGTTTGCAATTGCTATAACCGCCTTTGCTTTTAATATATTGGGAGATGCATTGAGGGACTATCTGGACCCGCACCTGCAGGTCTAAACAGTGAGAAGGGTGCATGGGAAAGATGACTCCGGCCATATATTGTTGTTCCGGTGTCTATTTTCCCCTTGTAAAATAGGCTTGTTTGTGGTCAATAGAGGGAAACGGCAGGACCCTGGTTTTTAAGAAGGTAAGGCTATGAACTACAGTGATGAAGAAAAAATGGAACTGGTTGCCCAGTGGATACGGGATAAAAGGAGAATCGTTGTTTTCACCGGTGCAGGAGTGAGTACGGAATCAGGGATTCCTGATTTTAGAAGTCCCGGGGGTATTTGGGAACGGTTCGACCCGAATGAGTTTCTTTTTGATAATTTTTTGGCCAGTGAAAAAATTAGGGTGAAATATTGGAAATTTCATACTGAAATTTATTATACTATTATTAAGGCCGAACCGAATCCGGCACACGAGGCATGCGTGAAGTTGGATCGAATGGGCAAGTTGGATTGCGTTATTACGCAGAATATTGATAATCTCCACCAGAAAGCGGGACTTTCTAAGGAGAAGGTGATAGAGCTTCACGGCAATGCTCTGCGGGTGACGTGCCTTTCGTGTGGAAAGGAGTACGATCGCGCGGCCATTCAAGCCCGAGTTGAATCAGGAGATGAAGCACCGGTGTGTGACGACTGCCAGGGACTCTTGAAACCTGCCACTATTGCGTTCGGGCAGCAGATGCCGTTTCGAGAGACAAGAGAGGCTGAAAAACGATCCGAGAATGCGGAAGTTTTCTTAACGGTGGGATCTTCTCTGCTCGTCTACCCGGCTGCCTCCATGCCGGTTTTTGCCAAGCAAGGCGGGGCGAGACTTGCGATTGTGAACCTTACGGCCACTCCGTATGATCACGAAGCTGATATTTGTATCAGAGAAAAGGCGGGTTCGGTGATGAACAAAATCGTATCTCTCTTATCGGATCAAAAGGGATGATGAAATGGTGTTGTGCCGTGTCTTTGGGTGAAATGGTTCGAAGTCAATCTTGGG
>JAFGRE010000171.1 GCA_016935335.1 Deltaproteobacteria bacterium | reverse complement strand
CGGCAATACCGCAAAAACTCTGTTTTTAAAGGGACTTAGTGATGTGCGAACTCCACGCGTATCTCCAGAGACAAGGGAAAGAAGAACTCATTTTGGAGAATGTTGACTCAATGGAAACGGACGACGACACTGTCCGACTTGTCAGTATTTTTGGAGAGGAAAAGATCGTTTGCGGTACGCTGAAGCTGGTTTCCCTTAGGGCCAATAAAATTGTCGTGATTGAGACAGTGTGATACCTTCCAGTTTGGTGTGCGTGTAGTCATGGTAATGTTAGTGCAACCCCGGAGGCTTCATCTGGGGTTTTTTTGTTAACAAGATCAGCTTGTTTGCCAAATAGTAATAGTGTGGAGAGAAGCCTTCTAGGTGGGAATCGGCGTTGACATTATAGAGATTGATCGAATCGACCGATTGCTTCGGCACTACCCGAGATTTCGGGCGAAGGTTTTTTCAGCGCGGGAAATTGCCTATTGTGAGCAGAAAAGAAATCCCAGCCAGCACTATGCAGCGAGGTTTGCCGCAAAAGAAAGCATTATAAAAATATTGCGGACGGGAGATGTCGGCCCTCTTCGCTGGAGGGATTTGGAAATCCTGCGTGAACCATCAGGCAGACCGTTTGTCCGTCTTAATGGCAGCGCCCGATTAGTCGGAGACAGAATGGGAATAGAGGAAATTACTGTTTCCCTTTCTCATTGCAACTCTTATGCAATAGCCGTTGCCCACGTGGTTCGATAGCAATAACAAAGATTACCGGAACAAGTTCCTCTTGAAGGTTTACTGCCAGTAGCCGATAATAGTACTTTCAATGGGAGACGAGGCGGATGCAAAGGATTCATAATAATGAGCAGCGAATACCGGATTAAGGAGAGGAGACCGATGGCGAATATTTTTGAGGATGGCGAGGTTACTATTCCAGAGGTATTACCACTTTTGCCGGTGCGGGATGTGGTGATCTTCCCCTATATGTTTCTTCCGCTTTTCGTAGGGAGGGAAGGTTCAATCAAAGCGGTGGAAGAGGCGTTGGCAAATAACAGACTCATCTTTTTGGTGACCCAGAAAGATCCGGCTCAGGAGAGCCCCTTGCCTGACGATCTTTACCGGGTTGGGGTGGTTGCCACCATCGTGAAGATGTTAAAACTTCCCGACGGAAGGGTAAAAATATTGGTTCAGTCGTTGATGAAAGCCGGCATCGTAAAATATACGCAAACAGAACCCATGATGAAGGTTCAGATTGAGAAAATCGAAGAAGAGGTGGTTACTGAAATAACCATTGAAACCGAAGCGATGATGCGGAATATACGGAAGCAGTGCGAGAAGATATTGTCGTTGAAAGGGATGGTTACAGGGGAACTTATGACCATTATGCACAACATTGAAGAGCCTGGCAAGTTGGCGGATCTTGTTATCTCCAACCTGGACCTTAAGATCAACGAGTCCCAGGAGGTTCTGGAAACCGTCGATTCGGTTGAGAGACTAAAGAAAGTCAATGAGGTTTTGAACAAAGAACTGCAAGTCTCAACGATGCAGGCCAAGATTCAAAATCAAGCCAAGGAAGAGATGACGAAGACGCAGCGGGAATATTTCCTTCGGGAACAGTTGCGGGCGATACGGGCGGAACTGGGTGAAATCGATGAACAGGCTGGGGAAATCCAGGAGTTTAGCGAAAAGATCAAAAAAGCGAGGATGCCGAAGGATGTTGAAGCGGAAGCTCAAAAGCAGTTAAATCGTTTTGAACAGATGCATCCTGAAGCGGCGGAAACGAACATTGTTAGAACCTATCTGGAATGGTTGATTGAACTGCCCTGGAGTAAGGCCACCAAGGATACACTGGATATTGAAAAAGCAAAAAATGTCCTCGATGAGGACCACTATGATCTTGATAAGGTAAAGGAGAGAATTTTAGAATATTTGGGGGTGCGGAAACTCAAAAAGAAAATGAAAGGGCCCATTCTCTGTTTTGTGGGGCCTCCAGGCGTCGGAAAAACGTCTCTGGGAAAATCGATTGCCCGCGCGCTGGGACGAAAGTTTGTCCGGATCTCATTGGGAGGTATCCGCGACGAAGCCGAGATTCGCGGCCATCGCCGAACCTATATCGGCGCTTTGCCGGGCAGAATAATCCAAGGCATCAAACAGGCGGGAACCAACAATCCGGTGTTTATGTTGGACGAAATCGATAAAGTAGGCGTAGACTTTCGTGGCGATCCGTCCGCCGCGCTTCTGGAGGTCTTGGATCCGGAGCAGAATTTTGCTTTCAGTGACCACTATCTCAATGTCCCGTTTGATCTGTCCAATGTGATGTTTATTACCACGGCGAATTTAGTCGATCCGATTCTTTCCGCGTTAAAGGATCGAATGGAAACAATAACCCTCTCTGGATATACGGCGGAAGAGAAGCTCCTTATCGCCCGGCGGTTTTTGTTGCCGAGGCAGTTGGAGGAAAACGGCATCACTGATCAAGATCTTGAGATGTCTGATGAGGGGATATTCACCATTATCTCTCAATATACTCAGGAGGCGGGGCTTCGTAACTTGGAACGCGAAATTGCCTCGATATGCAGAAAAGTAGCGCGGAGGAAAGCGGAAGGAGGAAAAGGGCCGACCCGTATTACCAAGGGCAATCTTCACAAGTATCTTGGAGTTCCCAAGTATATTCCGGAGGCGGAGCAGGAAGAGAACAAGGTCGGAATCGCGACCGGTTTAGCCTGGACTCAGGCGGGTGGAGAGATCCTCCACGTAGAGGTTACTTCTTTGAAAGGGAAAGGGAATCTCATCCTCACCGGGCAGTTGGGGGATGTAATGAAGGAGTCGGCGCAGGCGGCTCTAACCTATGCTCGCTCCCGGGCTGAACGTTGGGGCCTCCCCAGAGATTTCTATGAAAAAATGGACGTGCATATTCATGTTCCTGCCGGGGCTATCCCCAAAGACGGACCATCAGCCGGCGTCACCATGGCTACTGCGGTGGCGTCATGCCTGACAGGGGTACCAGTTCGCAGGGATGTAGCCATGACCGGGGAGATTACCTTGCAGGGGAGAGTGCTGCCGGTTGGTGGAGTCAAGGAAAAGTCTCTTGCCGCCCTCCGCGCCAAGATAACAACATTGATCCTTCCGGAAAGGAACCGCAAGGATTTAGAAGAGATTCCCCCCGACATCCGAAAAAAGATCAATTTTGTTTTTGTCGATAATATGGATGGAATTCTCGATACTGCCTTGGCAAAACCAAGAAAGACCGGAAAGAAGCAGGCTTCTCGGAAAAAGGCGTGAAATTCTCTGAACTCGGCGAATTCAAATTTATCGAACGTATTTCCCATCACTATCCTTCCACCAATCCTTTCGTCATCAAAGGCATCGGTGATGATGCGGCGGTTATGTCCGTTTCGAGGGATTCGGTTATCCTGGTGACTACCGATCAGCTGATCGAGGGGTTTCATTTTCAGTTGGCTGCCACCGAGGGCTGGAAATTGGGTTGGAAGGCGCTCGCCGTGAATCTTAGTGACGTAGCAGCCATGGGGGGAACTCCCGTGGGATATACCCTTAGTCTCGGGATACCCACCCGGCGTGTTTCCCTAACCTTTCTGGACGAATTTTACCGTGGTCTCTCCCGGCTCGGAAAAAAGGAGACGGTGGCCCTTTTAGGCGGTGATACTTCTGAGAGCGGGGAGCGTCTGACTATATCCATCTCCGTTATCGGAACCGCTCTTCGGGAACAAGTCGTTTATCGTAACGGCGCCAACGACGGCGATGATATTTATGTCACCGGATGGCTGGGAGATGCTTCCGTGGGTCTGAAATTAATTGAACGGGGGGAGAAAACCACCGAAGCCTTAGAACTCATCGAGCGCCATCTTTGTCCGACTCCCCGTACGCGAGAAGGTCGACTTCTGGCGGAAAAGGGGATACCCACTGCCATGATCGACGTTAGTGACGGCCTTTTGGCTGATTTAAACCACATCCTCCATCAAAGCGGGCTGGGAGCGGAGATTGAATTGTCGGCATTGCCACTCTCTCAAGCATTTCGCTCCTGCGCAGCACCGTGTTCAGCGGATCCTCTGATGCTGGCCTTGGGGGGTGGGGAGGATTATGAACTTCTTTTTAGCGCTTCAATCGGAAGGCGTGAAGAAATAGAGGGAATATGTGAAGATTTGTCATGCCCGATTACCCGTATCGGCAGACTTTCGAAGGAAATTCAGGGGATTTTGTTAAAAGATAAGCAAGGAATGACCAGAAAGGCTGATCCCCTGGGATATGACCATTTCAAAACTAATAGAACGAGCTCTTAGGCTTACGTGCTCCTGCTCGTCTATCGGTATCGAACGATTTTGAAACCCGAGTCCAGGTCGATCTCACTGCGGACGATGAGTATCGACTTTCAAAGCAGACGCTGACGATTTTTTATCGGTGGCCGGAAGAGCCGGCGGCACGTTGATTGCCTTGGCAAAGCAATGATGCCGCAAGGGTTAGTCAGTCTTCGGGGGGGAAGCATAGGACGGAAAACATGACAAAAGGGTATTGCACTTCGCGGTTTGCCAACAGTCAAGGGATTACAATGGTGGGGCTGATCGCCGTTGGTTTTTGCCTGATTATTGTTGTCGTAGTAGGGGCTCTTATACTGCAAGCGGGGAAACGGGCGGCCTATGAAATTACTGCCAAGCATGACCTGCGTATGTTCGTTGAGGCTGAAGAATCGTATTATGCCGAAAACGAAGAATATGTGGGAGAAGAAAGAGACGTTGTCAGCGGTGATCCCGGCACTCCTTCGGACTTCAGTGTCGAGGGGTTTGCGCCGTCTCCAGGGGTGGTGATCACGGTGGTTTCCGAAGACCCCTTCATCGTTACTTCGACACATGCCAAGGTAAAAGCAGTTTTTGAATACAGTTTTGAAGAAGGAATAATCAAAAGGATAGGGGACAAAAATGGGAAATAAGCGCTATGAGAGAAAAATACGAAACTATCTCATTAACAAAGACATCCAGATGAAGATAGTGTTAACCAACCTCGTGTATATGGTTATCATCACAACCGTAGCATTGGTGGTGCTCCTTTCTCCGCTTTTCCAAGACATGTTTCTGTCTGACAGTCTGGATGTCCAATACAAGGCAGCAGAGACATTTCTTACCTTGCTTAAGCGGTTGGTGCCTGCGGTGGTGCTGGTTTTTGTTCTCGTCTTTATCCATCAGGTCTTGATTACTCACCGGATTTGTGGTCCTCTGGTAAATTTTACCCATACCTTCCAGAGAATTGCTGAGGGCGACTTTACGCGAAAAGTTTGCTTACGGAAAGGTGACTACCTTGGAGAGGAGTGTGAGAAGATCAACGTTATGGTGGATTCCCTGCGGCATTTCGTCTCTACGATCAGGAAAGACCACGGGAAGCTTGTTACTCTTTTAGAGGAAATTCTGGGCCGTGTTGAGGATTTGGATACAAGAACTAAGCTAACTGAATCATTGAATATAGTAAAACGCGAGGCAGACCTTGTTGAGAAAGATCTGTCGATATTCAAGATAGACGAACATCAAGCCTAGTATCCGGGCATCACTTGCGGAGATACGCGTTTAGTCTCTCACGGGACCGGACGGCTTCTTCCGGAAAATGTATTTTAAATAGGTGAGTTCCGGAAAGCGAAGTAAAAAAGCCAGTCCAAAGTACGCTCCGACTCCCCCCCCGACGGCGCTCCCCAGGTATAGAATTTTCGTGATTGTCATTCCGGGGGTCGTCCAATCAATGTGAAAACAGACAGCGTGGGCAACAAGTCCCATCGCAAGGGAAGATAAGAGTGCCCTTGCGACTGAGCCAAGGGTGGCCTTTATTCCCAACGGGCCGATTTTCCGCCGTAGCAGCAGCAGCAAAAAAAATAAATTTACCGCTGAGGCTAAGGTTGTTGCAAGGGCAAGACCACCGTGCTGAAGTGGTCCCATGAGGAGGAGGCTGAAAAGAATATTGGCCACCACCGTCATAATTCCCACCAGCACGGGTGTTTTCGCGTCATGAAGCGAATAGAACAATGGAACGGTGACCCGCACACCGGCGATTGCCCAGAGACCGAGCGCATAGTAAAAGAGCGCCGCCGACGTCTGAATGGTGTCGTGAGGGGTAAAGGATCCCCGCTCGAAAAGGAGATTGATGATGGGGATTCGCAGGACAACCAAGCCGATCATGGCCGGGATAACGATAAACATGGCCAACCGCAGAGCAAAAACAAACGTTTCTTTTAATTCCGACTGCTTACCTTCTGCCGCCAAACTGGAGAGCGAGGGCAGGACTGCGGTGCCGATGGCGAACACAAAGATTCCCAGCGGAAATTCCAGAAGCCGGCTCGCATAAAACAAATAGGAGATACT
>JAFGRE010000170.1 GCA_016935335.1 Deltaproteobacteria bacterium | reverse complement strand
TCCCTCTTGTCTTCGATACCATCCGCCTTTGTCCCCCATTACGAACTTCCGCCTCCTTTACCTCTCCTTTGGCACATTCCTTCTTAATCGTTCGGTCAATAACTCGTTTAGTTTGGAAAGTGTTAAGTTTAAACAACGTCCCCTTTGTAGACTTAGATTCTCTCATCGGCAAGATTGCCGGTTGGGTGGGCATTTTCTGCGGATCTTCAGCAGCAATAGCTCAAGTGCTAAATGCGGTTTATAAGAAGACCGTTCTTCCCTTATAACGACTGCAAAGAGGTGGTACCGCCCCTTTTTTATACGCGCAAGACCAGAGCCGGGAGGATGACCGGGCGAAATTGCCTCCGACGGCAAGGATTCTCCTATCGAATCGGAAGGATCTCCCCGGTGAGAAAAAACTGACCACGCCGCCGCCCTGGCAACTCATTCCTGGATCGGCTCATCACAGGTATCGGCAAGCGCCTCTTCCTTCGTTTGTTCCCGTTTACGGGTGTTCTTTTTCCCGCCGGTTTTTTTTAAATACAATAAAGTGCGACCTTCGGCGAGGTCCATTCCCGCCATATAGAAAGCGAATTTACTGTTATGGATTAAGGCGAGGGGATAGATTTCCTCATCGCTTACACTGCGCTGTATCGTTTGCACCTCTCCCTTGGTTTTTAATTCCTTGGTATGGACATCCCAGGAAGAGCCCAGGTGATATTGAAGCCATTCCTGCGTGACCCTCGCCGGGAAGACCAGTCTGCCCTCCCCCGAGAGCTTGGTGTGTTCGGAGGGCCGGTACTCTTCCTCGTGAACGCCGACTCGAAACACGTTGTTCTTCCCAAATTCATGCGCCCATAGCTGACAGGCCAGGATATTGATCTTTTCATTCGGGGTCAGCGCCAGCAACTTACCGAACCCGGCGATTTCAAACTCGTCGATCGTTTCCTGTGAAATGGCATTGGCAACCTCTGCAGGGATATTCTCCTTTTTTGCCTTGGCAATGAGAGAGCTGTTCGAGTCGAGCAGCATCACGTCGATGCCCAGTCCTTTCAGCGATTTTGCCATATAACGCGCGGGCAGGTTGGCTCCGATAATGACAACCCCGTTCGGGTCGGGTTCAATCACCTTGAGCAGTTTCCCCACAAACCGGGCGGTGGCGCCCTGGAAAAAGACGGTTCCCCCGATAATGAGAAAGGTAAGAGACTCGATAAGGCTCGCCTGGTGGGCAAATTCAGGGGTTTTTGCCAATATCTCGGCAAAGAGCGATGCCACCGCGGCAGCCACAATGCCGCGCGGGGCCATCCAGGAAAGAAAGATCTTTTCCCGCAGCGAAAGTCTGGATTTGTAACCGCTGACAAAAACGTTGAGGGGGCGGATGATAAAGAGAACGGACAACAGGACAAGCAAACCGGATTCCTGGAGGTTCCAGATCGCTGCCAGGTCCAGGCGGGCCGCCAGGAGTATGAAAAGTATGGAGACCATCAGCGTGGTCAACTGTCCCTTGAAGGACTCGATCTCCTTGAGTCCCCGGGGGCCTAAAATTCCCAGAGCAAAGCCGGCAACCGTCACCGAGAGAATTCCGGTTTCCGTCTGAATCCAGTTGGAGACGGCGAACACGACAAAAACCGTGGTCAATACCAGGAGGTTTCTCATCTCCTCGGGAATAAGGTCGTCGGTTTGGAGCAGCCGATTCAGCATCAGGGCGGCGGTGCCGCCGAACACCAACCCAATCGAGAGGCTGGTCAAGAAAGCTCTGACAATCGAATCATAGGCAGAGGTGCTGGTATTTATGAATGTCAACAGCACCACCGCCAACAAAGCGCCGATCGGATCGATGAGGATTCCCTCCCATTTCAATACCGAGGCGATCTTCTTGACGGGCTTGACGATTTTCAGCAGCGGCATGATAACCGTGGGGCCGGATACGGTTATCAAGGCACCGAACAGGAGCGCTATCTTGAACCCGCTCGCGTCATGCAGGGCCGGTATGAACAAATAGGCGGCCCCGGCGGATAACAGCCAGGTAATGAGAACGCCCACGGAAACCAGGTTCCTGATAATCAAGGGCGCTTCCTTGAATTGCCTCACCTTCAGACTCAAACCACCCTCAAACAGGATGATCGCCACCCCCAACTGGACGATGGTATGCAGTCCCGCTCCCAGGGCATGCGGATCGAGGATGTGCGACTGCCCGAGGGCCACACCGATGACCAATAAGGGAACGATGGCCGGCAACCTGAGTTTATAGGCCAGAATCTGCGAAAAAATTCCGGCGAAAATGGTCAGACTGATAAGCTCAATGTGCTCCATAATCTCTCTTTGTCACCGGCCAAGGCAAAAACCGGCTTCCTGACCGTCTTACCACCGCGTCCGCGATCCCCGCACATCAACGTGAACAAAGGGTCCGCGGGTTCCCTTTTTCTTGTACCGCCCCAGCCCTCCTTTCAGCGACTCATACTCAGGCTCTTGAAACAGTTCCTCGATAATGTCGGCCAGGACATCCGCATCGCGTCGGTCAATAGCACCGTCGTGGTTAAGGTCGTCCATCATCTCATCCTGAGGGTTTTCGTCGATAAATATATCGGCGGCACCGCCCCACAGATGGCGACTGTACCTGCCGTTGCCGATCAGCTTGTTGTAGTAGGGCGTCCGGTACCCGCTCATGACATGAAACGTGGTGCTGGAGAAACCCCGTGCGTTCATTCTTTCAAGAATGAGCTCCAGCTTAACGAGAAGACGTTCTTGCAGCACCACATATTTGGGGTAGCCGCCGTTTTGTTTGCACACAAACTGTTTCAGCCTGAAGTGAGGCGAAACCAACGCCTCTTCGTTTTCCTTCGTCACTTCAATGAACCCGTTTGGTGGGG
>JAFGRE010000169.1 GCA_016935335.1 Deltaproteobacteria bacterium | reverse complement strand
TGAATATGAATAATTTTTGGTTCGGGTGGGCGTGCTTTTTCTAATCCGGACTTTGTCCGGTGTCTGCGGTGTCGGGATTTTTCCGCAGGGTTCTTCTCGGGGGTGATTCTTTAAATAATTAATCCTATGACCAAGACCGAAAGCATTGCCGTCTTTCTTGACCGGGATGGAACAATCATTAAAGAAGTTGGTTACCTGTGTTGTTTAGAGGACATGCAGTTGTTGCCTGATGTTGCAGGCGCCATACGAATGCTTAATGAAAAGGGAATTAAGGCCGTTGTGGTGTCAAACCAGTCAGGAGTGGCGCGGGGCATTGTCTCTGAAGATACAATTCTTATGATTCATGATGAGCTTCAGAAAGCATTACAACGTGCGGGTGCTTTTCTTGACGGCATTTACTTTTGTCCCCATCACCCGGAATATGGAAGTCAGCGATATCGCAAGGATTGCTTTTGTCGAAAACCGAATCCCGGTATGTTGGAGCAAGCTGCCCACGACATGAATATTGACCTCGGTCGTTCGTATCTGATCGGAGACACGCTCAGAGACATGGAGACCGCCGGGAATGCGGGGGTGACGGGAGTTATGGTGTTAACCGGCTATGGAAAAGAGGAAGAGAGAAAGATACAGGCTGAGAATACAAAAAGAACTCCGCGCTTTATAGCCTCGGATCTGCTGGCGGCAATACGGTGGGTGACGGAAACCATCGAAAAAGGGAATAATGAGAATACTCATCGTTAAAGTGAGTTCGCTGGGGGATGTGATCCATACGCTGCCGGTTCTTTATCCTCTCAGGGAGCATTACCCTGAGGCTCATATTTCGTGGCTGGTGGAGCAAGAAGCAGCTGAGCTTATTCTTGATCATCCTCTTATAGACCGCGTGCTGATTTTTCCTAAGACGAGGTGGCTCAGAGGATTGAAGAACCACCGTCATCTGCGTCTGACGATTTCGGAAGCAGTCACTTTTATAAAGAACCTTCGAACCAATTCATATGACTTGGTCCTAGATTTTCAGGGATTGCTGAAAACCGGTATTTTGATTAGTATGTGCCGGGGAATCCGAAAACGAGGGTTTGCCCCGACCAAGGAGAAAAGCCATATCTTTTTAAATGAAACCGTACCGCGCCCTTCATTCCCGCTTCATGCCGTCGATAGATATCTTCAGCTTGTAACGACGTTGGGGTGCTCTTGTAAGGCGCCACGGTTTTTTATTCCTATTCGGCAGATTCACCGGGATTCAGTAGGGGCTTTTTTTGAGTCAAGGGGAATGAGCATTGACCGTCCTCTGGTGATTTTGCATCCGGCTGCTCGGTGGAAGTCCAAGTTGTGGGAAGAGAGCAAATGGGCGCAGTTAGGGGATCTTCTGGTGCGAGACGGCGTGCAGGTGATTTTTACCGGGAGTCAAGATGACGCGCCTTTAATCAGGAATATTTCAAGACGGATGAAGTATCCCGGGATCGACACGGCGGGTTTATGGGACTTAAGGGAACTGGCTTTTCTCTTTTCTCGGGCGGATATTGTTGTCGTTCCTGATTCAGGGTGTATGCACTTGGCTGCAGCCGTCGGCACGCCGGTTGTTGCTTTGTTCGGACCGACCGATCCTGCGCTTACCGGACCTTACGGGGATGGTCATACCGTGATTGCTAAACCCGTCGACTGCCGGCCCTGTTTCAAGCGCACGTGTGTTTCGAATAGGTGTATGACTGATATTTCAGCTGAGGAGGTATGGGGGAAAAGCAAGCCGTACCTGTGTGCTTCAACAAACCTTTTTTCCATGCGGGAGGATTGCCATGGCATTAAGTAAAGACTTGCTTGCTATTTTAGCCTGTCCGAAATGTGTCCGGGAACCAGGATGTACGGGTGATCTCGAGTACCATGAGGAGAAACAGCAATTAATTTGCCGGCACTGCAAACTTATATACTCAATTAAAGATGATATTCCGGTCATGTTGGTGGAGGAGGCGACTTTTTTAGAAGAATAGAAGGTGTTACGTCCCGGAATCAGGAAGAAATCAGGCCAACAGACGGGGAGGGAGTGATGAAGATAGATATATATATTAAGATGGTAATCACGATCATAGCTATCTGCCTTATAAAAATAGCGTTTCTTTCACCACCAAGTTCTTCTTTTGCACAGATGCCATTTTTCCCCTCAACAGATAAGCCGGTTGATGTTAACATCAAGTCAATAGACGACACTGAACTGATTCTTTTGCGGAATGGGGATCTCCAACTCGGGGGAAAAAGCGGGCCGAAGCTTATAGAAAACGGAGGATGGGTGGTACGGGTTAAAGAGAAGTAAGGAAAGGAATGGCGATGGCTACCCGAGAGGCGAGGGAAAATTAGCTTGACAAAGATCAGCAGAAATAATATTAGTAATAATTTTTGGGGATAAAAAGATGAAAAGAACGTATCAACCGAGTAATCTGCGTCGAAAAAGAACACATGGATTCAGGATACGAATGCGAACGAAATCGGGCAGACTGGTTCTCAAACGGCGAAGGCTAAAAGGACGGAAACGGCTGTCGGTTTGATCAGTGAACGTGATTGGGAGAGGATGAATATATGCCCGCAGATTTACCTCGGCATTGTTCTTTTACAAGGAGGCGGGTAAGAAGTTGCCTGTAAGCGAACCGCCATTGATAATTGGCCTCGGCTTAGGGAAACAAGAGCGAATCAGAAGGAGATCGGAATTTCTTGCAGTTATCAAACACGGCGCTCGATATAGTACTCGAAACTTTGTTATCCTTGTTCGGGAAAATGACAAGAATTCGCGAAGGTTGGGCATTGTGGTCAGTAAGAAGGTTGGGGGGGCTGTTAAAAGGAATAGGGTGAAACGTTTGGTGCGGGAATTCTTTCGGTTGCACAAAGAACAACTACCGGAGGCAAGCGACATAGTATTCGTCGCTAAATCAGAATCAATTCATCTCGATTATGCTGCCCTCTGTAAAGAGATGTCAGCGTTCTTTAGTGATCTTTCAGCTGCGTAATCTCTTTTTCGCATTCTATGAAGTATCTTATTATAAGTCTTATTCGGGCCTACCAGCTTTTTGTTTCGCCCTTATTTCCACCCACGTGCCGGTTTGTTCCAACATGTTCATCATATACTATTAGCGCAATTGAATCACACGGAATAGTGCGTGGATTAGGATTGGGGCTTGTCCGGATCCTGAAATGTCACCCTTTTCATTCAGGTGGTTGGGATCCGGTTCCGCCGGCCAAATAATTAACAAAAATATGTGGTTATTATAAGGAGCGTTGATACATCATGGAGAAAAGGGCCCTCATCGCGGTCATTCTCTCTCTTTTGGTTCTTTACTTTTTCCAAGCGTACTTTTTCTCTCCTGAGAGAACAGCTTCGCGGCCGACCGAAAACCATCAGAAAGAAAACTTCCATAACGAAGATCAACCGGCTCTTACAGAGACTGGTGTGGGCATTGTGGAGAGAGAGCTTCTTATCCCAGCAGCAGAAGCTTCGTCTGAAAAAGAGATTAAGATTATAACATCTCTCTATGATGCAGTCCTTACAACCCGCGGTGGGGATTTGAAAAGCTTTTTGTTAAAGCGATATTTGGACGACCTCGGCTCAGATAGTGCGCCAATCGAAATGGTGGGTGGAAAGGATCGTCGGATACCTGCGTTGAGGACATCCCTTGTTGGGGAAAACGGCGTCTTCCCCCTTGATATGGTTTTTGAGGCTGACCGGGATCTGGTGGATCTTAGTAGCGGCGAAGAGGCGGGGAGCGTTGTTTTTACGGGTATGACGGCTGAAGGGATTGCCATCAGAAAGATAGTCACGTTTTTCCCCCACGATTATCGTATGAATGTTGAAATTGAAGTTTCGTACCTCCCCTCATCTTCTCCCCCGAAAGAAGTCGTATCCAGTTGGGTCAAGACCTTAGATCCTGATGAAGGTTCGAGTCGTCTTGGGTTTACCGGACCGGCGGCGCTGGTCAGTGGCGAGCTTAAGGAAATAAAAGTAAAGAGCCTGGATGAAGGGAGCAAAACATTTTCGAATCAGGTGGAATGGGCGGGGTACGAAGACAAGTACTTTCTTGCTGCATTTTTCCCTTTACCCGGATCCTCTCTGGGTGTTGATGTTTCGAAACCGGCTGCTGACGCAATCGTGATCAACTGTATTACCGCAGCACGTTCAACAGATGGGGCCGACAAAGCTTTTTATTCCTATGGCTTTTACTGTGGGCCGAAAGATATAGAAGTACTTAAATCGTTAGGGGTCGGACTGGAAAAGGCGATTGATTTTGGGATGTTTGACATCATTGCTAAGCCGCTATTGTATACATTGAAATATTTGAATAAGACAACCAACAATTATGGTTGGGCAATTATTATTTTAACTATTATCATCAAAATAATTTTCTTTCCCCTGACCCATAAAAGTTATAAGTCGATGAAGGCGATGAAAGATCTTCAACCGCTTATGGCAGAACTCAGGAAGAAATACAAAGATGATAAAGAGCGTCTCAATCGGGAAACAATGAACTTGTATCGTACCTATAAGGTTAATCCCTTGGGGGGGTGCCTTCCGCTGCTGATTCAGTTCCCTATATTTATTGCGTTCTATTGGGTTCTTCTTGGTTCTATTGAGCTACGACACGCTCCGTTTATGCTCTGGATCAAAGACTTGTCCGCCCAGGATCCATATTATGTGACGCCCATCCTGATGGGAGCATCCATGTTTATTCAACAGAAAATGACCCCTACCGCCGGTGATCCAACCCAAGCCAAGGTAATGCTGGCTATGCCGATCGTTTTTACGTTTTTGTTTCTCAAATTTCCCTCGGGTTTGGTTATTTATTGGTTGGTAAATAACATTCTTCAAATATTTCAGCAACTCTATATCGATAAACGCGTTTCGTAACGGGAGACTATGATGGAATGGACGGAAGTCGAAGGCAAGACTGTCGAAGAAGCGATTGAAAAAGCTCAACAAATATTGAAAGTCTCAAAAGAAGGTCTTGAAATTGAAGTTCTCTCTAATGGTAGCCAAGGATTTTTGGGGCTTCTCGGGTCAAAAAAAGCGCGGATAAAAGTTGGCGTGATAAAGCGCCCCGAAGAGAGTAAAAAAGAAAAGGCCGTTGATTTCCTGAAGGAAATTTTGCGGCTTGCAAAAATACCGGCTACGGTAACGGCGAAAATAGAGGGCCGGAGACTAATGGTCACCATTGCGGGTGATGGAAGCGGGCTTCTCATTGGAAGGCGGGGCCAGACACTGGATGCCCTTCAGTTTTTAGCAAACAAAGTGGTGAATCGGGACGGGGATAAGATACCCGTTGTGGTAGATACTGAAAATTATCGCCATCGACGGGAGGAAAAGCTGGTGAATATCGCCCACCGATTGCGAGAGCGGGCTTTGCGCAACCGATCTTCAGTAGCAACGGAGCCTCTGAATCCTCAAGAACGAAGACTCATCTATCTTTCTCTTCAGAACAATCCGGATGTCCTGGCCAAGAGTGAAGGGGAAGGGGAACTAAAGCGGGTGATTATTTCTCCCCGGCGGCAGAATCAAGGTTAGGACTTTTAATCCACCAGCCTTATGGATACCCATGATACCATTGTTGCGGTGGCGACTCCTGTGGGGGTTGGAGGAATCGGGATAATCAAGATCAGTGGTTCTTTATGCCGAGCAATTGCAGAGAACATATTTTGCAGGAAAGGAAATGCCGCTTCTCAAGCCCTGCGTCCCCACCATCTTCATTTTGGGTGGATTGTTGATCCTGCTACCAGGGAGACTATTGATGAAGTTCTTCTCGCCTATATGCCGGGCCCGGCTTCCTATACACGAGAGGATGTTGTCGAAATTCAGTGCCACAGTGGTTATTATGTCCTTGAAAGGATTCTCGGTACCGTCCTCAGTCGGAAAGGTGTTCGTCTGGCGGAACCAGGCGAGTTTACCCGGCGGGCGTATATTAATGGGAGAATTAACTTAACCCAGGTTGAAGCAATATTTGACCTTGTCAATGCCCGCACGGGATTGGCCTTGCGACAAGCGAACGATCAATTGGGCGGTGCCCTTTCCAAGGCAATCTTCGCGTTGAAGGAAACGGCGGTGGAATTACTGACCCATATTGAGTCCGGTATTGATTTTCCTGAAGAGGATATGGAGGTTTTGTCTTCGGCCGACGTCCTAACCCGGTTAAGGGGCTTACATGTTGAAATGGATCAGCTTCTTTCCACGTATGAAGAAGGCAGGATATTTCGCGAGGGGATAAAGGCGACGATCATCGGACGGCCAAACGTGGGAAAATCGAGCCTTCTCAATGCATTGCTGGAGGAGGAGAGGGCGATAGTGAGTCATGTCCCCGGCACGACCAGGGATACTATAGAAGAAGATATCAATGTTTGCGGCATACCGGTCACATTTGTGGATACCGCCGGTCTCCATAATCGCGCGGTTGTCGATTCTATTGAGGAAAAAGGCTTTCAGCGGACACGGGCAAAAGCGTCAACGGCTGATTTGGTATTGTTTGTTGTCGACAAGAGTACAGCCTTTACTGACGGTGATGTGGTCATCTTTCAGGAATTTCGCGAAAAAAAAATGGTCATCGTGCTTAATAAATCCGACCTGCCCTCGGGACTGAATGAAGAAAGGCTTCCCCGGGAGTTCCAGGATCATCGTCGGGTCTCTATCTCTGCGAAATATCACCAAGGAATCGACGAGCTTAAGGAGACGATTCAGACTGCAGTCCTTCGCCACGATGGGTCGTCATCTATGCCGGCGTTTCTTAATCGATTGCGTCACAAAGTGAGCCTGGAAAAGGCGAGGGCCGGCATCAGCCAGGCGATCCGAAGTCTGGAAAACGGGGCATCCGTGGAATTCGCGGCATTTGACCTGAGGTGTGTGCTTGATAACCTGGGCGAAGTCGTGGGCGAAACGACAACTGATGATATCCTTGATAACATCTTTTCCTCTTTCTGTATCGGAAAGTGAGGAATGAATAAGTTTGTGACCCAGGAAGGCTGAAACGGGCGATGAGTGCTTCAAGCAAGCAGGGACTGAGAAAACCCAGCATCGGCATTACCATGGGGGATCCTGTGGGAATTGGCCCGGAAATTATTGTCCAGGCGCTGGAGCAAGAGATCGTTTGGGAGGTATGCACCCCGTTTGTTCTTGGTGATATCGGAATTATGAAGAGGGCCGCCGAGCTTCTTCACCATCAAAAGCCCTTGCAGGCGTGTCATGCGGGTGGAGAGTTCGATAGCCGAAATGAAGGCATCAATGTGGTATCGTTATCCCATCTCGATACGGACCATATTTATTATGGAAAGCCGAATCAGCAGACGGGGGAGGCGATGGTTGCGTATATTCGGGAGGGAATTCGTCTATCGTTAGAGGGAGCAATTGATGCTCTTGTAACCTGTCCCATCAATAAAGCGGCCATGGCCTTGGCAGGGTGCCGGTATCCGGGGCACACCGAACTACTCGCTCACGAGACTCATGCCGCCGACTACGCCATGATGCTTGCGGGGGAAAAACTGAGGGTGGTTCTCGTTACGACTCATCATGCGTTAAGAGAGGTGCCCGACCTGTTAACGGAGGAAAGGATACTGTCAACGATACGACTTACCTACCAGGGGTTAAAGAAATTCTTTGGAATTTCCAAACCGAAGCTGGCGGTTGCTGCACTAAATCCTCACGCCGGAGAGGGGGGAATGTTTGGGAAGGAAGAAGAGACAATTATTAATCCCGGAATTTCCAAAGCGCGAGAGGAAGGTATTGATGTTCGCGGCCCGTTTCCTTCGGACGCGTTATTTTTTTTCGCCGCAAAAGGCGATTTTGATGCTGTCGTATGTATGTTTCATGATCAGGGGTTAATTCCGCTCAAACTCCTTCATTTTGACGATGCGGTTAACATAACCCTTGGCCTTCCGATAATCAGAACATCGGTTGACCATGGTACCGCCTATGACATTGCCGGCACCGGCAGGGCGAACGCAAAAAGCCTCGCCAATGCCATTACGATGGCAGCGCATATGGCTTTGTGGGGAGGGAAAAAGGATTTTGGTGGCGGGGGGTAACCTTTTGTTGCAAAATAGTCACCGGAGAGTTAAATTTTTCTTGCTTTTTCAGAAAAAGGTAACTATTCTATAAATTTATATCGCTGGCGTAGCTCAACTGGTAGAGCAGCTGATTTGTAATCAGCAGGTTGCGGGTTCGAGTCCCATCGCCAGCTCCAATTGTTGGCCGCTTTCCTGTTAAGAAGCAAGCAACTTGACGAAATACACAACGTGACGAAAGAATCGCTTGGAAGTAAGGGAGAGGTTCCCGAGCGGTCAAAGGGAACAGACTGTAAATCTGTCGGCGAAGCCTTCGGAGGTTCGAATCCTCCCCTCTCCATCTGTAAAATTTAGCGGGAATAGCTCAGCTGGCTAGAGCGTCAGCCTTCCAAGCTGAGGGTCGCGGGTTCGAATCCCGTTTCCCGCTCCATTTTTGCCCACGTAGCTCAGTTGGTAGAGCACTTCCTTGGTAAGGAAGAGGTTCACCGGTTCGATCCCGGTCGTGGGCTCCATATTAATATAACATAAATATTTAAAGGAGCACCAGACATGGCGAAGGCGAAATTTGAGCGGACGAAGCCGCATGTAAACGTGGGGACGATCGGGCATGTTGATCATGGGAAGACGACGTTA
>JAFGRE010000168.1 GCA_016935335.1 Deltaproteobacteria bacterium | reverse complement strand
CTGCGCGAATGTAAAATCCGTTTCCGGTTAAGACGCACCCTAAAGGGTGCGGCTACCTACTTTTTGAAATGAAAGCGGCGACAAAATCCGGAAGACATAAAACGTTAGATGTGTGGCGTGAAGGTAAGAAGCAAAAATACAAGGACCCCATAGTCTGCCCCGTATGCGGGAAAGTATTCGGGGAGTGGGTGGATGAATCGCCGCAAAGCGTTGCGAGTGGCGGGATTCTATGAACGATGGGTGTTTCCGCTTATAAGGAAAATTGTCGAATAAAAATACTCTTCTTTGTTCAGCGCAGCTGTCCCAAATGTCCGGCGGCGAAAAAGCTGTTCGCCGAAGTCAACCACGAAGACAGTGGATATTCAGGACCGGACAACACTGAATTAAAAGAAAAAGGGATAAACCGCAGTGCGGCCAATCCCTTGAAAATACGATGCCCGGAGCCGGAATCGAACCGGCACGGTGTCAAACACCGAGGGATTTTAAGTCCCTTGCGTCTACCAGTTCCGCCATCCGGGCGATCACCGGAACAGACAACTCCCTTCCTCCTTGCGCTGCTGACGAATTGAGCGAGAGCTGTTCTGTAGAAACGTTATAGTCCTTTTACCCATCCCTGTCAAGCCACGAATAAGACCCAAGGTCTTATTTTTATAATCAAAACCAGGGGTGGTGAGGCTTTCAGGATTGCTTCTTCCTGCCTTCCCGCAGAGCCCCCGGCATTCTTATCCATTGGACTGAAACCGCAGCCGCGGCAAGAAGGCATTTCCTCTCATTCCCACCAAAAAACAGCCACGCCCTCCAAGGGATAACCAACCTGAATCACATGACAATTGCGTTGACACAGCATTTTTTCTAAGCTACACTCACCTTCAGAGATCTAGAGAAGTTATCAATTTTAGAGAGAGGAGCACTTCGATGGACTTTAAAAAGCACTTGGTAAAAGCCTGGGAATCAACGCTGAAGTATATTGCCCCCCTTATCCTCATGACCCTGGCCATGGGGATTGTGAGTCTCTTCAGCCTCGGAATTCTCGCACCCGTCCTCTTTGCCGGATATATGCATTCCCTTCTCCTGATGCTGAGAGAAAACCGTGAGCCGAAGATTCAGGACCTCTTTTCCCAGATGAGCCTCTTTTTCCCTTTGCTTGGTTTTGGAATCGTGGTTTTCATCGCCCTATTGATCGGCTTTCTCCTCCTGATTCTCCCCGGTATTATTATTGCTCTGGGCCTCGCGTTTAGTTGTCTTTACATGTTACCCCTCATGGTTGATAAGAAATCAGGGCTCTTTGACGCTATCAAAGAAAGCTTTTCGATGGCAACCACGGGAAATGTATTGGACCATGTCGTAACCCTTATCCTGTTCATGGGAATTTCCGGGATCGGAGGCTCTGTTTTCATTGGATGGCTCTTTACACAGCCCCTGGCTACGATCTTTCTTCTGTCCGCCTATGAAGAAAAAATAAGCGCTGTCCCCGAAACCCAGCCGGCGACGGAAGGCTGATACTGTCTGCGAGCCCCCTACCCGGATCGGCCGAGGCGTAGCTTCAGAGCACTACTATTCATAGAGAACGGCACCAGGCGTGACGGTGTGGCAGTTGGACATGCTGCCGAATTCGCGGTACGCCGTATACAATATGCGGAGGAGAGAGTGCGTGCCGATAACGGCATTCTCACTGGCGGGGAAAGCTCTCGAGACCTTGTTATGGTGTTGACGGCGATTCCGTGGGAAACGGCGCGTGCGGAAGATGACCTGAACTGCCGAGCAAGGCGCGCTATTGCTTTTCTCCCCGTCTCTTCTCCTTCTCCGCCTCTTGTGCTTCTATCACCTGAGAATCAATCAAAGCCTGCAATTTTGCCTTCATCTCCTTGCTTGTCAACCAGGGGTCTGCGATTACATAAATGCTATTATCCTGATCACAGAAATAGTACGACGAAGTCATCGCTTGACGGAGAAAATCATCATAGGAATCGGAAAGAACGCCTCCGTTCCAGGTAAAACGAGCAGTATCTTTTGCCATCTCATCGACTCCACGTTAAAGAATATCCAACCTAAATGATCGAACCTTTGCCATTAACCGGTCTTACCCAGTAGTCTATCCAGGTCTTTTTGCACTTGCCCCGAAGTCCGGTACAAAATCGTCCTTATTCCCACGGTAGCCGCACCCTCGATAAAATCCTCACGGTCATCAACAAAAATCGCTTCTTCGGGTTGCACCTTCATTCTGTTTAATGCGATTTGATATATTTCCGGTTCCGGTTTCCATGTTCCTTCATCACAAGAAAAAACAGTGGTGTCAAAAACATCGCGATGCATTTCTTGAAACACCCTTGCGGCGCTCTTCTCCGTATTGGAAAGGAGCCCTACCCGGTAACCATCCTTTCGTAACGCGGGAACCAACAAAAACATCTCTTCTCTGGGTTGATAGGCCTGTTTGAATGCCTCCTCCCAGAGAGACGGGACATAGGGATTTGAGACTCCGAGCTTACGGCAAATTATCCTCCACAAAGCATCTTCGGTAACCAGTCCCTTCTGAAACTCCGGTAAAAATTCTGCATACGCGCTGTTCAAAGCCCCCTCCGCAACTCCCAGAGAGGCAGCGAAATAACTGAGCATCGCCGGTGCGGGATTTTCTATCAACACACCCCCCCAGTCGAAAATAACCGCTTTAATCATAGCGCCCTGCCTTATACGCCCGTCTTCTCTTTTTTCATGTGCTAAACGTTATAGTATGCATCCTGGTAAAAGTAAAGTATATTGGAACACGATTGATTTTCACTGGTCGGCAATTCCTTGGTTCAGGTAGGGGGTGGTTGAAGAAGAGGAGAAGCTTTTTCCCGAGGATCAGCAGGAATACTACAAAAACCTTGACAATATTCAAAGAAGATGTGATTTAACTAATGGTTAGGGCAGTCTACTATCGTGCCCGCCGACGAGGTACGGGGTGCCGTCAATCAGCTTTTAGGAAAGGAGAGGGGTATGAATCTAAGGGTACCGAAAAAGAAAATTCCTCTTTTGGTAAATCTGGTGGGAGGCACTAAGGTCAAAGGCTGTATTTTTCTCAGTCACCAGTCCCCTATCCGCCTCGGCGGAGAACTCGTTATCGATCTTCTCAACAACGACGAACCTTTTTTTCCCATCGAAATCGAAGACGCCGCTTCAATCCAAATCGTCAATAAAAAAAATGCCGTCTTCATCACTACCGCAGAGGAGGATACGAAAGAAGAAGAGATCGGGAAAAAACAAACAATCACGGTCCGGCTCGTGGATGGTCAAGAAGTGTCCGGGGAGCTTATTATCGACCAGCCGGAATACAAATCAAGGGTTCTCGACTTTCTCAATAATCAGGAAGGACAATTTTTCAGGCTTTACGCGCCGCCCGAAAGCCATTATATAAATACCAATTACGTCAGCCTGGTCATACCGTTATAAGTGACCACACCCGCTGGAACCTCGGAGAAAAAACAAGGCGATTATTTTTTTAGACCGCTAAAAAAGGAAATCGCCACTCCCTTCCCTCTACAAAAAAGAGCGAAACGATGAATTCTTATAATGATAAAACAATCATCGCTCCGTCGATTCTCTCAGCGGACTTTTCCCGTCTTAGTGAGGAAATAGCTGCGATAGAAAACGGCGGCGCCGATATGGTCCATGTGGATGTGATGGATGGTCATTTTGTTCCCAACATTACCATCGGACCGCCGGTGACGACATCTATTCGAAAGGTTACGAACCTTCCCTTGGATGTCCACCTCATGATTGAGGATCCGGATAGATATATCGAACCTTTCGCCAAAGCAGGGGCTGATATTCTCACCGTCCATGTAGAAGCGTGCATCCACCTCAACCGCACCCTCCAATACATAAAAGACCGAGGGTGTAAGGCAGGGGTGGCGCTTAATCCCGCCACGTCGCTTTCGACCCTCGACTGCGTTCTTTCGGATGTGGACATGGTACTTCTTATGACCGTTAATCCCGGCTTTGGGGGGCAAACCCTGATTCCTCATGTGATCCCAAAAATCAAGCGCCTCCGCGAAGCGATCGACGCGGGGAACCTTGATATCGACATCGAAGTCGATGGCGGCATAACGGTTGAAACCATCGCCCAGGTTGCCCAAGCGGGAGCGAATGTTTTTGTAGCTGGCAATGCCGTCTTTACCACTTCTGATTACACCCGCACCATCGGAGAATTGCGAAGACGGTCCGATCAGGCTTCACGCCCATAAACGACCCGCAAAGACTCCAACCATGCCGCTCCATTGGAACTATATAATTTCGCATCCGTAATAAAATCCTTTGAACGGTCACCCCAGCGCGGAAATCATGCTCTTCGTCTCCGCCGCAAGCCACACGCTGAAGTTTGCTAAAATTCACACCGAATAGGATGCCGTGAGCATTGCGACGCGGCTCACTGTGGACAAGCTGAATGTTACCGAGAGAGTCATTGCGTAATGAGAGTTTGTGTCCTATAATAATTTTCCTCCCCTTAAGGAAAACAAGGAAAATTACCGCCTGATGCATTTGTGCAAGGAGAAGCTCCATGAGACCCGGTGATGCCGAAAAGATATTCAGCGATTACTTGATGCTTCACCGTTTGCCGTTCCTGAGAGCTTTTAGAATGGATAAAGGAATCGTTGATTTTGTGATTGACGCAGCAGAGTCACGAATACTCTGCAATGTAAAAGAAGTACGAGACTCAACACCCGGCGGTAAACCGCTCGGTGAAGCAGAAGTTCAGATTCGTAACGGCATCAAGGAACTGGAAGCGAAGGTTGCCAATGCACGGCCCAGAAATCCGACCGTGTTCGTGACGATGAATTTTTCATCCGATTTTTTTACCGCCCTTACTGTCGCCAAGGCCCTGTTCGATGAGGTCGCGGCTCCCTGTGTCCAGGATGAAAACAAAGCTGCGACCTCGTCGGCAGCACCTCATCTGCCTGGCAACAATGCGGCGAGCGCCATCTCCCACACCCATCATCTCTCCGGAGTTCTGGTGTTCGATTATGCTCAGGCAAACCACTGCCTGTTTCCGAATCCCTGCGCCCACCATCCGGTCTCGGAAAGCTTTTTCCCCGGAGCCCGGATTATTGTCCTTGACCGTAATCCGGGGCCGGATACAATCAAAGCACTGTCGAAAATTATATTCTTTCGCCTGTAGACCATCACCTGTTTGAAATTTTAGGGTGAAGACAACCAGCCGAACCAAGCTTTGACATAAAGTATTTGTGGCGCTTGCCGATATACGATATATGAATACATACCACATGGTCTAACAAAGCCGAAATCACCTTGAGAAGGCACGAGGACGAATATCCCACAACCAAGGGTGAGCGAAGTGATCATAGGCGGTTTTCAAAAGTTCATACTTTCAAACAGCCTCATGGTAAACCATTCGCCGTGATACAAAATGACGCAAAAAAGGTGCTGTTTATTAGGCTGATCTTTGAGGTTACATCAACATAAAGGGGTAATATCATGCCGGAAAAACGAAAGTTGAAACGAAGACATTTGATTTATTATTTACGAGTCTTTGACAAAAACACCGATGAACTCATAGGGCACCTGGTTGACATTACTCCGGAGGGCATCATGCTGATGAGTGAAAAGCCCCTCACTACCAAAACCGTCTTTCAATGCTGGATGATATTACCCGGTGAGGTTTTCGGTAAGAATCGACTTGAGTTTGAGGCGAAAAGCTTGTGGAGCAAGCCCGATGTCAACCCGGATTTTTTTGACACTGGACTCCACCTGCTGAATGCTTCGGACGAAGATATGTATATCATAAACCACCTGATAAGCGACTATGGATTCGACGATTGAAGTGCGCTAAAAGTCAGGGTGGGCAGAATGCAATGCCGGCACATTAGGTGCTCACGATAAGCTTTTCCCTTATCAAAAGCAACGCTATTGGAGCACAACCGAGAAAGGCGCCTGACTCTCTCTGGGGCATTACTATAGTCGGTTCTGAAAAAGTCATTTTGCAGCACTGGGTTGCTCAGCGAACGGTTTTTCATACAAGAGAATCCGCAGAAAAATTTGGCGCAAAAATTCAGCGGCCCACCGCTTCAGTT
>JAFGRE010000022.1 GCA_016935335.1 Deltaproteobacteria bacterium | reverse complement strand
TTCACCGCTCCGGGACAGGGCACCTCTTTTCGCCCAACTGATATTACCGGCCAAGTCCCCCAAGGGGAGTCTACTTGTTGTGCTTTTCTTTTTCCTTCCCTTTTGCGTGCGCCTTGTCATTGTCAGCCTTTTCACTTGGTCCCGGACCAAAATGGAAATCACCGCGCTTGAGGCCCTGAAACTCCGGCGATCCCGGCTTGATGCCGAGTTCCTGGGCGATTACGCCCCACCCGTTCCCCTTCTGTTCTTGATAGATTTGGAGAACCCTCTCGTAGGGTTGGTGGGTCATCAGGCAGAGCTGGAACACCATAAAGGCGTCCGCGGGTTTTCTCACTGCGCCGAGCACCACCCTCACCCGCGCTTCGGGAACGCCGAACTGGGCGCTCACGGTGGCGGAAAAATTGTCGATGTTGGCCCGGGCCCGGATGTTGAGGTCGCCTAGGAAGGCGTCGAGGCCCTCCCCGGCCATGGCTGGGGAGAGGAAGGCGACACACAACACTGCGGCAAGCAAGATTTTTTTCATAGTGATTTCTTCCTATAGACTAACGACGGAGCGCTAATATGCGAACACCGTCAGGTTGATTCTCATTCCGCACCGCTTTTCCGGTTTTTCGCGCTGTTTTAGGAGCGGAACTTTTTATCCTCATCCTTATAACGCTAACGCGGGGAAAAATCCAGGAAAGGATCAGCGTGCATAGACATAAGGGACGCGGAGACATATCGTCAATAAAGATATAACTTATTAGCTGAACATGGCGTGACTTACGGTTACAGTTTCAGACCGATGGAATCAAATCTGTACTCTTGACAATCGAGGCTGTTTTCTGAAGAAGCACCCATGACATGACCATAGATAAGCGAGAATTCGTCGAGGATAAGGAATTGACCCCGAAGCCGCTACGGTCGGTGATCCTATGCCCGGTGGTGTGGGATGAGAGCGTGAGGCTCTATGATCGTAATTGATTGAGAAGACTTGCATTTTTAAGACAAAGGTCATATAGTCTTACTAGTAAGATAAATAAATTATGGAAAGGGATATTATGGCAAATATATCAACAACAAAAATGTCCTCTAAAGGACAAGTGGTTATTCCCGAAAACATCCGAAAACAACTCAATTTAAAGGCTGGGGCTCAATTTGTCGTTATCGGTGAGAAGGATGTTGTTATTTTTAAAAACATAGTGCCTCCGTCCCTTGATGAATTTGATGCTCTCATTGCTGCCGCCAGAAAAAAAGGGAAACAAGCCGGATTAAAAAGATCTGATATTAAGGATGCGATATTTAAAGCTCGCGGGAAGAAGAAATGAAAATCATCCTTGATACGAATGTTTTCATATCCGGGATATTTTTTACTGGCCCCCCTTCTCAAATCCTCAATGCCTGGCAAGACTCAAGACTGCAAATTTTACTCTCGCAAGAAATCATTAACGAATACCAGCGGGTTGCCGAGTCGTTATCAGCTGAGTTTCCAACAATCGACATCTTGCCGATTATTGAACTTATGACAATCCACGGGCAACTTATAGACACTGAAGGTTTTGATGTCTCTGTCTGTGATGACCCCGATGACAATAAGTTCATGGAATGCGCAATTGCCGGCAACAGCGAAATGATAATCAGCGGAGACAAACATTTATTAAGGGTGTCAGGATATCGAGGCATTACAGTCTTGAAGCCACGGGAATTCGTTGATAGGTATTTGAAATAACGATCAAAAGCAAACAAGGGGGATAGGAAGCGTTCTAGAGCACCTCCGGTCAAGGGAAACGTGAGCAGAGAATGACCTTTTAGTATCAGTCGGTTAGAGACTGCCCCGTTTTTCTAATAGACGTTCCCTCGTGGTTATAACAGAACCAATAATACTACCGGTGGAGCGCAAAACGCCGCGCCTACTGATTTTCGGCTTACGATCTGGTGGAGGAATGAGTAAGACTGATCGCATGTATGACAACCACGAAATTGTGCCAAAAGCACGGAGCAGCATCCACACGGTTATAGTCGACTGGCTTTCGACCCAAGAAAGGGGAAAAGTTCTTGATGCTCCGGCAGGGTACGGTCACCTGTCAAGGCAGCTCAAAGCCTTGGGCTTTGACGTCGTCTGCGGTGAGATAGAGCCGGAGATCTTCAAGGTGAAAGAGATGCCGTGCCTATACACCGATCTAAACAGAAAGATTGATAGTGCCGACGAAACGTTCGACTACGTTTGCTGTGTGGAGGGACTGGAGCATATGACCGATCCCTATAAGGCAGTGGAGGAACTCGCACGGGTTTTGAAAACCGGGGGAGTTGGAATATTCAGCCTTCCCAACTATTCCAACATTGAGAAGCGGCTCAAGTATCTCCTCAAGGGTTATCTGACCAGACCGAAGACGGTTGCCGACTATCGCACCAGCGGAAGCAATCTCTACAACTTCCACAACTCGCCGCTTTCGATAACCCTTCTAAACCTGATTTTCAGCATCAACGGACTGAAAATCGAAGCCATTCTCCGCGACAAGCGGAAGAGGAAACAATCTCTGCTTTTGCCATTGGTCGCTGCTTTGAGAACCGTTGCTTTTTTGTCTTCAAAAGAGACGCGGCGAAAGCATCAGTGCGACCTGACGCTGAGGGATGAAGTTATCCTCGGAGGAAATACACTCATATTCATAACCAGAAAATCGGAGAGA
>JAFGRE010000167.1 GCA_016935335.1 Deltaproteobacteria bacterium | reverse complement strand
CAATTAACTATATGGAACTCCATAGCTTTCAATAATCAATCAGTGAATTCAAGTATTTCAGCTCTAGGTTCTCTCGAATCGTCCCCACAATCATATCCCTGCATTGCTGATTCGCGCAAAGGCCTTTCCGGTAGGGCAGCACGCCCCAGATCGGCACGTCGGTGAGCCTCTCGATCACCCCCGGGTTTGTCCTGGAAGCAACCGTTTCCGCCGCCGACAGATTGTTGAGAATAATCCCAACCGGTCGAAGGTTCTCTGCCACGACGCATCTAACAGTAAGCAAGGTGTGGTTGATGGTGCCCAAATCCCCCCTCCCTACAACTAAAATCGGCAATCTCAAAAGTTTCATGAGGTCTAACACAAGAAAATCTCCGCAAAGGGGCACCAGCACCCCCCCTGCCCCCTCGACGAGGAGAAACTCATGACGTTCGGCGAGATCATTGAAATTGGCAATAATCCTTTCGGGATTTATGGTCACGTTTTCCATCTCTGCGGCAACTCCGGGAGCAACAGGCGCCGTGAACCGATAGGAGACCACTCGATCGAGATCGTCGTCATTACCGGCCATCTGGCGAAGAAATTCTCCGTCCGCCGCAACCACCCTTCCATTAACCGTTTCGCAGCCGCTCTCGGCCGGTTTCATGACGCCCACATCAACTCCTTCTTCGCGAAGCAGAGCCGCAAGTCCGCCGGCGACGATGGACTTGCCTACTTCAGTACCTGTCCCGGTAACAAAAAGACCGCGAACAGAAAGACCTTTATCCATATCCGTCCCTCACCTAAACCTGCTATTTAAACAGCTCAATGGCACCTAAACGTTCGAGGGCATCAACAACTTCACACACCGGCAACCCGACAACATTGGCATACGAGCCGCTGATCCTTTCGATCATAAACATCCCGATTCCCTGGACCGCATAAGCCCCTGCTTTATCAAAGGGTTCTCCGGTTTTGATGTACCCTCTTATTTCTCTCTCACTGAGATCCTTCACGCTAACAACGCTCTCGATAACATCCTTCGCCTCTTGCTCTGCTCCGTTTTTACAGATACAAAATCCGGTCATCACCGTATGGTCTCGCCCACTCAACCCATGAAGCATCCGAATCGCTTCATCTTCATCACCTGGCTTTCCCAGTATCTGCCCCCCGATCACAACAATGGTATCAGCCCCCAGCACCCACCGATCCGGCCTCTTTGAGGAAACTTCATGCGCTTTGGCCTGGGCCAGCCGTGCGGCGTGCTGACGCGGAGGTTCTCCACCGATGATTGTCTCCTCAATTCCGGGGGTAACAACCTCAAAATGCAACCCCACCATAGCCAGTAATTCCCGGCGCCGGGGTGAAGCTGAGGCCAAAACAAAATGCGGAAGCTTATCAAAAGAGGCAATTTCCGTCATGGTTTTTCTCACTCATACGTCAAACTCGGCCACAACAAAGGTGTGGTCCGACGGTTTGGAAAACAAGCGCGGAGAAACATCAACCAACGCCCGCACTGACTTTTCAGCCAGGCACTCTGTAGCCCAAATGTGATCGATCCTCCACCCTATCCCCCGTTTTACCGCTCCGGGCACCCGATAGTCCCAAAAGGTGTATATGCCCCCATGAGCATTATGTTTGCGGAATACATCAACAAAACCCCATTTCTTGACCTCTGCAAGCGCTCTCTGCTCATCGGGATGGAATCCGATGCTCCCATACAACGCCTGAGGATCATAGACATCCCTGTCTTCCACCGCAACATTAAAATCCCCAACCCAAAGAAGCGGCTTGCGCGGATCAAAGTATTCGGAAAAGTAGTCCCGAATACGGCGGAACCAATCCAGCTTAAACTGAAACTTTTCGGAATCCGGAGAAACTCCCTGCGGCACGTAGGCATTGACAATCGGTATGTTGCGTAACGTTCCTCTCATGAGCCGCGCATCCTCCCCCCGGCACCCCTCCGCAAACCCGTACGACACCTCTGTGAGAGGAACCTTACTGACCATGGCAACGCCGTTGTAAGACTTCTCTCCCCAGAACGCACACTGATACCCTGCTGCTTGGAATTCCTCCCAAGGGAAATCCTTATCCTGCACCTTAGTCTCCTGCAGACACAGGATCTCAGGCGATTCTTGCCTTAGCCAGTCTAGAATGATGCCAAGCCGCGCACGAATTCCGTTGGCGTTGAAGCTGGCGACTTTCATAATCTCCATGACACTTGGCGTGTCACACTACTTTTTAAAAAACAGGTACCCCGCCAATCCGATCAGCGCAAGGGCAAATAATCTCTTAAACACCGCAGTGGGAACCGCCTCAACCATTCGAGCCCCTATTTGTGCTCCCAGGAAACCTCCGACCCCAAGAAGGAGTCCGATCTTATAGTCAACATTCCCAAGTTTCGCATGCACAACAAGCGCGGAAATAGATATAATCAGAATCGCCATAAACGCCGACCCTACTGCCTCTGGCGCCGAATAGCCCCATAAAAGCAAGAGGGGCACTATTAAAAAACCGCCTCCAAGCCCAAAAAAAGAAGCGGCAGTGCCCGCAGCCAACCCAATGCCCAGCAAAAGCGCACCATCCATGCCGTTCACACCCTCTCTTGGTTCGATTATCAGCTCCCCCACGAAATTTTTACTATCATATACCCCTGCAGACTAAAGCAAAACCTGACCAATGGGCTCCCGGGTGCTCCGTGTTTGGTCTCAACCGCACCACCTAGGACCGCAGCGTAGCTATAAGCCGCCCCGTATTTGTCAGCAAAGCAAGTGCCGATAGAATATTATCACAGACTATATCTGCCGAAAGCAGTGCCTCAACGGCCAACCCTTCCCTGCCAATGACGGCAATACCGAGTTCCGCGGTTTTCAACATAAGACGGTCGTTTTTACCGTTTCCAATGCAAACCGTAAACACGGAACCAAGATTTTCCACATACTCCCGCTTTCGTTGGTCTTGGTTGTCGATCGGCAATATTAAAACCCTTGTGGTCAGGTCTGCCAGCGCACGGGTCGCCTTACCAAATGTATCAGCCGTCACCACATGGACCTCCAGATCCCGCGACAGCCTGTTCACAAGCTCCTCAACCCCTGCGACAAGCGAGCCGTCACAAGCAATCGTCCCGTTGTAATCCATTACCAGATGTTTGAGCTGCAACCTTTTATATCCGGGAATAACAACATCAATCATACAACATCGCCTCGCAGCACGTCATCGCTCCTTTTTGCCGAAATCCCTCTCAAAGGACTCTCTCAATCCTACACCGCCTTTCGCAATTGGGCAACAAATTCTCCCACTTTCCTTGGTAATTGTCGGGAATGCTGGTTCTCCTCTATAATGCGAACGATAGCGCTTCCGACCACCACTCCGTCTGCAACCGTCCCCGCAAAACGCGCCTGTTCTGGTGCGGAAATGCCGAAACCAATGGCAACCGGGACAGTACTAACCTTTTTAATCCGTTCTATAGTATCGAGCGTGGGCTGACCACACAAATGGTGAGCGCCGGTTACGCCGGTCATTGAAATATAGTAAAGAAAACCCCGGGCGTTTTCAGAGATCATCTTGATGCGTCTTTCATTGCTGGTAGGGGCCAATAAGGATATCAAGTCCATTTCCATCTGATCAGTATACTGCTTCAATTCATCAGCCGCCTCGTAGGGCAAATCCACCACCAGAAAACCATCCGCTCCAGCCTCCTTTGCTTTTCGACAAATCTCTTCCGGCCCAAATACAAAGAAAGGGTTGTAATAACCGAAGAGAATGATGGGAATATCCGAAATCCTCCTGATATCTTTCACAAGGCTTAGGATGTCCGGAAGAGTGACACGCCCTTTAAGCGCCCGCTGGCAAGCGGCCTGAATGACGGGCCCGTCGGCAGTGGGATCGGAAAACGGCACTCCAAGTTCGATAATGTCGGCACCGACGCGGATTAATTCAAGAATAATTTCTCTCGAGACGGAAATTGTGGGATCTCCAGCGGTTATATAGGTTATAAGCGCCTTGCCGTCCTTTTGCTGCAACTTTCTAAAGACTTTTTCCACTCTACTCATCACCTTCAACTCCTTTTATATTCTGCGACAATCTCCAGATCCTTATCTCCCCTCCCGGAAATAGTGACAACGATTATCTCTTCCCTATCCATGCGGGGAGCTATCTGCATCGCGTGGGCCACGGCATGTGCGCTCTCCAGCGCGGGAATAATCCCCTCGGTTTCACAAAGCATATAAAATCCCGCCAACGCTTCTTCATCGGTGACAGCCACGTATTCAGCTCTTTTGATGTGATGAAAATAGCTATGTTCCGGTCCCACTCCGGGGTAATCCAACCCGGCGGCAATTGAATGCGCCTCGCTGACCTGGCCGTTTTCATCTTGAAGAAGATAGCTCTTGCTGCCGTGGAAAACGCCGGGTTTCCCGTTGCAAATTGAAGCGGCGTTTTTATCGGTTGCAAGCCCCAGCCCCGCGGCCTCCACGCCCACCATTTTCACCCCCTGATCATCTTTAAAGGGATAGAAAGTCCCCATAGCATTGCTTCCACCTCCCACGCAGGCTACTAAAACATCCGGCAGCCTCCCTTCTTTGGCAAGGATTTGGCGCTTGGTTTCGTGGCCGATTACCGACTGAAAATCCCTCACCATCCTCGGATACGGATGGGGTCCAGCCACTGACCCGATTACATAAAAGGTGGTGCGAACAGTGGAAATCCAGTCACGCATCGCTTCATTCATGGCATCCTTCAGAGTCTTGGTTCCCGAATCTACCGGCATCACCTCCGCCCCGAGGAGTTTCATCCTGAATACGTTGTGGGCCTGTCTTTTTATATCCGTTCGCCCCATAAAAACATGGCAGGACATTCCAAAAATCGCTGCGGCAGTGGCTGTAGCTACTCCGTGTTGCCCAGCTCCGGTTTCAGCGATGATTCGCTCTTTCTGCATCCGTTGAGCAAGCAAAACCTGTCCCAAGGTATTGTTTATCTTATGGGCTCCGGTATGGTTGAGATCTTCCCTTTTAAGATAGATTTTAGCTCCTCCCAGCTTCTCAGTAAATCGCCGGGCATAATAAAGCGGCGTTTCCCTGCCCCCAAAATCCTTCAGGTACCCGTTGAACTCCTGAACAAATTCCCTATCCCCCTTATACTGCAGATAACATCTCTCCACCTCCAAAAGCGCCGCCATGAGAGTTTCCGCAACATACCTTCCTCCATAAGGGCCGAAGTACCCTTGTTGATTCGGCATGATTGAAACCATAGGACCTCCTCGTTTTTAAGTTTTAAAGACCACCATCATTTTTCAGCAACGCCATGTAAATGGCATCATGGCTTGTTCAGCCGACTAGGCGCGACATCATCATTGCGGAATCGGGCCGTGGGGAAAATCTTCGGCAGACAATTTTAATCATCCTGTCGATTTATGCCACGCGCCCCTTGGCACCTACAGCGCTCCTCTCCTTCCGCCATTATCAGTCTATCAATTTCCCGAACTTTCCCCATAAACCGTTTCATCTTAGTATGATCTTTCATCCCGGGACTCACCTCCACCCCGCTGCTTAAATCAACTGCGTAGGGAGCTACAATCCTGACGGCCTCTTCAACATTCTTTTCACTCAGCCCCCCTGCCAAAATCACGAGGCCAAATCGCTTAGCATTCTTGGCCAATTCCCAGTCCGCTTTTTTCCCGCTGCCCCCAATCAGGACGGGATCTGCGGCATCAATCAAAATCGCCCGGACGCTATAGTTTTTGATGGTTTTTAGAGCCGCTCTCCCTTTCTGGGGAAACGCTTTGATAACGTTATAACGGTAAAAGTACGAGCAGTAGTCGGGCGATTCATTGCCGTGGAATTGCAGCCCATCCAGTCGGCACTGCTCGGCGATGCGGAGCACCGTCTCTCTTTTTTCATTCACAAAAACACCGATACAAGCAGTGAATAAAGGGACTGCTTCACGGATCCGCATTGCTTCATCCGGCGAAATGTACCGCGGGCTTTGGAGACAAAAAACAAAGCCGACTGCATCAACTCCCAGGCTCACGGCAGCAAGCGCATCTTCACGATTAGTGATTCCGCACAGTTTAACTTTTGTCATTCATCTTCCCCTCAGTTCCTGCAACTTTTTTCCGGGATCATCCTCGCGCATCAGTGCCTCACCGATTAGAAAAGCATGGACCCCCGCATCTTCAAGCCTTTCAACGTGCGCCCTGGTCTGGATACCGCTCTCACTTACCACTATTATGTCTCCGGGAATATATCTGATTAGTGAAAGAGTGGTGCGGACATCAGTTGTAAAAGTTTTTAAGTCTCGGTTGTTGATGCCGATGATCATTGCCGAAGTCTGAAGCACCTTTTGGATGTCATCCTCTCCATGAACCTCTACCAGTGCTTTCATCTCAAGATCTCTGCCCAGCAACAAGAACTCTTCGATCCTTTCTGCAGATAACAGGCGAGCAATTAAAAGAAATGCATCGGCTCCGCAAATCGCCGCCTCATATATTTGATAAGGATCGATGATAAAATCTTTACAAAGTACGGGGAGTTCGCTGCCTTGTCTAACTAAGGCTAGGTGACAGTGATCTCCTTGGAAAAATTTCCTGTCCGTAAGAACGGAGATCGCCGATGCTCCTTCTCCTTGATAAATTGAAGCTATTTTTTCAGGATTGAAATCTTTTCTGATCACACCCCGAGACGGAGAGGCCTTTTTAATTTCCGCAATGATCCGAGTCGATCTTTCTCCGTAACGCTTTAGAGCCGCAATAAAATCTCTTGCAGGAGGCCGTCCCTGGGCCTTTCTCTTTACCTCTGGTAGAGGGTGAACTCTCTTTCGGAATTCAATCTCCTGTTTTTTGTGGGCAACGATCTTCTCTAACACCCTGTCCCCTCGTTTATTTTTAGCTGTTACTCAACTCAACCAACTGATGCAGCTTTTTCGCCGCCACGCCGCTGTCGATAATCTCTCCCGCCATCCGTATCCCCTCCCTGAAATCATTCGTCATCCCTCCCACCACCAGAGCAGCGGCTGCATTGAGCATTATAATATCCCTATGGGGACCCCTCTTTCCGGCCAAAACGTTCCGGGTGATCAACGCGTTCGTCCTTTGATCCCCGCCACGAAAATCTTCCGGGGAATACGTTCTCTTAAAAAAATCGCCGCACCTGAGATTGTATGTTTTTAGTCGGCCGTTGGACAACTCGGTTATTCTCGTTTCCCCGCATAGAGTGAGTTCATCAAGGCCATCGCTGCCGTGAACGACGAAAGCTCTTCTTGTTCCCAGATTTCTTAAAACGCCGGCAACCATCTCCGTGAGTTCGGCATCATAGACTCCGAGCAATTGGCACGTGGCCCCGGCCGGGTTTATAAGCGGTCCGAGGATATTGAAGATTGTGCGGACTCCCATTTTCCTCCGGACATCGACGGTGTGTCTCATGGCGGGGTGTAATTGCGGAGCAAAAAGAAACCCGATGCCGATCTCCCGGACGGATGCTTCCACTACCGCAGGTTCGGCATTAATATTTACTCCCAGTCCCTCAAGCAGGTCAGCGCTCCCGCATCGGCTTGTAATTGAGCGATTGCCGTGTTTGGCGACGGTCAACCCCGCCCCTGCCGCCACCAGCGCAGTCGTGGTGGAAATGTTGAAGGTGTTAGATCCATCTCCACCTGTACCGCACGTATCCAGAATAGTATTAGAGGCGGCGTCGATCAAAACGGCCCTCCGCCGCATCGCCCGGGCAGCACCCGTCACTTCGGCGATGGTTTCCCCCTTCATCCTCAAGGCGGTTAAAAATGATGCCACCTCAACTGGACTAGCCCGATCCTCCATAATCTCTCCCATAGCCTCAGCCATTTCGGTCTCGATGAGGTCGCGACTACTGACAATCTTTTCAATACAATCCCGTATCATTCGTCCCCTCCCCATCGTGGTTTATGCTTTTAAGGAAGTTCTTCAGAAGCCTCTTGCCGCCGATAGTCAAGATGGATTCCGGATGGAACTGGACCCCTTCAACACGATATTCTCTATGCCGTATTGCCATTACTTCCCCATCTTCCGTGCAGGCACTTACTTCCAGGCAATCAGGAACGCTGTCCCTCTGAATCACTAAGGAATGATAGCGGACGGCTGTAAGAGGACTTGGAAGTCCCAGAAAAATACCCCTCCCATCGTTAAATATAGGAGAGGTCTTCCCGTGCACAAGTGCCGCGGCTTTGCTGATCGTCCCGCCGAAAGCCACTCCGATCACCTGATGCCCCAGGCAAACCCCCAAAATAGGAATCTTATTTTTAAAGTTTTTGATCACCTCAACACAGACACCCGCGTCCTGAGGTCTTTTAGGTCCAGGAGAGATGACAATAGCCTCCGGATAAAGGGCTGCAATCTCTCCCACAGTAATCGTATCGTTCCGATAAATTTTTACCTCTTTACCCAACTGGCCGAAATAGTCGACGAGATTATAGGTAAAGGAATCATAGTTATCGATCATCAAAATCATCTTCAGCTCCTTAATT
>JAFGRE010000166.1 GCA_016935335.1 Deltaproteobacteria bacterium | reverse complement strand
TTCTTAAACGAATAGTCTAAGGCGTAATACAACACCGTGGCGGCCATTCCCTGGCGACGGCACAATGGATTGACAGCCAGATTGAGAATATGGGCTTCATCCTCTACCAGCCAGAGACAGACGTAAGCTTTCAGAGCATCCGGACCATGGAGCGGACTCCTGAGCAGGAAGATCCGGCTGCGATGGTTTTGCAGCTCCTCTATGAAAAGTTGACGACTCCAGGGGGTCGGGAACGAAGCATTTTCGATTTCAAGCACTGCCTCCAGATCTTCATGACGCATGGTCTCGATATGGAGAGCCTTTACATCACTATCGTTCATCTTTTGGTTTCTTGTTGAGGATCTCACTGGCTAAACAGATATTTTTTTGTCCCAGACATTGAATCTCCTGAGCGAACTCGCGCAGCGACTTTCCTTGACTTCCGATTTCAAGAACTTCGATCAACATGGGGAGATTAAGGCCGGTTAACACTTCAACTTTATCCTCTTTCAAGAAAGGCAAACTCATATTGCAGGGGGTCCCGCCGAACATGTCGGTGAGGATCAAGACGCCCTCATTATTATCCACCTTTTTGATGGCTTTCATAATGTCGCGATTAATTTCATCGACCTCCTTGTTATAATTGATAGTCACAGCCGCAATAGTATCGCTTTTTTTTCCTGCAATTTGCTCGGCGGCTTCCAGAAATCTTTCTGCCAAGCCAAAGTGGGCGACGATAATTACTCCAATCATAACCATATCTCCCTGTTTCGGTTCAGACTTTATCTACATCCCGGTGACGGGCGTCAATCGCATAGACATTCTTATCAAACTTATCCTTGAGATACGAAACGATGCTTACGGAACGATGGCGCCCACCGGTGCAGCCTATTGCTATCGTCAAATTCGACTTGCCCTCCTTTTCATAAAGGGGAATCAAAAAATGTAAAAGGTCTTCAAATTTTGCAAGGAAGCGTTGCGTTTCCGTTTTTTCGAGGACAAACCGTTTGACCTTTTCGTCGTCCCCGGAAAAGAGGCGAAGGGTATCGACAAAAAAAGGATTGGGAAGAAACCGAACATCAATGACAATATCGGCATCATAGGGTATTCCGTAGCGATATCCAAAAGAGATTATATGGATGGCGAGCCTGGATTTGGGTGTGGGGGCGTGAAACGCAGCAAAAATATACTCTCTCAGTTCATGCACCGTATATTTGGAGGTGTCAATAACCATGTGGGCGTTTTTTCTCAGTTCAGCCAGTTGTTCCCGTTCGAGTCTAATGCCCTCAAGAATAGACCCTTCATGCGCCAATGGATGCTGGCGACGGGTCTCACTGTAGCGGCGCACCAAGATCTCATCGGTGGAATCGAGGAAGATGATCTCCGGGTTGTATCCCTCGGCATGCAACTGTTCGACAACTTGCGGATATTCCTTCAAGAAGTCTCTCCCACGGATATCCATGCCAAGCCCAATCTTTTCGATTTTACGCCACGTGAAGCCTTCGCACAGCTTAATAAACTCCGGGAAGAGAATCGGGGGTAAATTGTCAACGCAGTAAAAACTACTGTCCTCCAATACTTTGAGGGTCGTGGTTTTCCCGGAACCGGATAGACCGGTAACGATAACGATTCTTAGGTTTCGTGATTTCATACCTTCGGTTCTTCATGCCCGGCTTCTCGTTTGGGGCGGGAACAGTATCCGGCGGTCCCAAAACCAGTCAGGCTACAGAGAGAATTTCCTCGATCCGCATTCCGAATAGAACGAAAGGGGTGATCTTCGGATCACCCCCCCCTTCTCAAACATGGCGGCACGTTCGCTTCTCATGATCACCAACGTCGATGTTCAATATTTTTCATCTTCCTGAGCTATAATATCATAAAGCTCTTTTGATGAGTTTGCCTCTATAATAGACTTGCGAAATCCGCTGTCTTTTAATAAACGAGAAATCCGAGCCAAGACTTTCAGATGCACTCCGGCAGAGTTTTCAGGAGCAACCAGCAGGAAGATGATGTGGGTTGGTTTCCCATCCATTGACTGGAAATCGACTCCCGGAATACTCCTGCCGCAGGAGATAACCAGCTTGTCAATGTTTTTTATTTTCCCGTGGGGGATGGCAATCCCATCGCCGATTCCCGTTGATCCCAACTCCTCTCGCTCAAGAAGAACTCGTAACAATTCATTACCATAAATATCAGGGACTTTTGTTACGATACAGTCAACCATCTCTTTCAAAACATCTTTTTTCTTCTTCGAATTAAGTTCAGGAATTACCATATCCACATCCATTAATTCGGTAATTTTCATTTCACACCCTCGTTTGACCAAGAATTATGCATCGCGGTTTTTATTCGCCATATCCTTTTGTTTCAATCAAGCCGTAATTTCCGTCGCGACGCTGGTACAAGACATTCACCCGTTTTGATTGTGCCTCAATAAAGACCAAGAAATCATTTTTGAGCAGGTTCATTTGCATGATTGCCTCCTCGATCGTCATGGGCTTGACGAAGTAGTTCTCTGTCTGAATGACCTTCGGCTGATTTTCCTCTGAGGTTTCAACGGAGATAATGTCATGACGAATCGTCAGGTCAGGCGACACTTTTTTCTTAATTCGCTTTGTCTTGTAACGATTAACCTGAGTCATGAGCTTGTCGATAACAAGGTCAATGGCCTCGAAGAAATTTTCCTGAGAAACCTCCTTGCTGTTGAAGACGGTCTTATCCCCGGCAAGATTTACCTCAGCAATAAATCTCCTTTTCTCCAGAGAGATAATCACATCAGCCTTCATCGGTTGGGATAAGTATTTCTTAATCCGGGAAACTTTTTCCTCTATGTATTCCTTGAGAGTCTCATTCGGCTCAACGTGCCGATACGTAATCGAAATTTCCATCTTTTCCCCTTATGCCTCCCTACAGGATATAGGTCAGTTTGATTATTACCTTCGCCAATTTTCCTCTCAGAATAACCCCTTCCTCTTGTTGGATGGAAGGATGGACATCATTTCACGATACTTGGTGACCGTTCGTCGGGCAATATTAATATTTTTTTTCATTAAGATGTTTACAATCGCCTGGTCGCTATAGGGACAGCGGGGATTTTCCTCGGCGATGGTCTTCTTGATGGTGTCTTTGACGCTTTCCGAGGCGAGGTTCTCCCCTTTCACGGAGTTAATGCTGCTGTTGAAAAAAAACTTGAGGGGGAATATGCCGTGGGGCGTATGAACGTACTTATTATTGGTGACCCGGCTTATGGTGGATTCGTGCATTTCAATGTCTTCGGCAACATCGCGAAGGACAAGGGGCCTCAAACAAGCGATCCCGTTATCAAAAAAACCCCGTTGGAATTTAATAATGCTGTTCATTACGTTTTTGAGGGTATTCTGACGGTGATAGATGCTTTTGATCAACCAGACCGCGGAGCGAAGCTTGTTCTTAATATATTCTCTTGAATCTTCGGTAATAGAATTTTTTTCGGACAGAATCTGCCGATAGAACGAATTGACATGGAGTCGAGGCATGCCGTCCTCGTTAAGCATGACAATATATTCACCATCGATTTTATATACGTAGAGATCAGGAGTGATATACTGGGGAACTTCATTGCTCAAGGTTCGACCCGGTTTCGGATCGAGGGTGGTGATGATTTTTACCGCCTTTATAATATCTTCGCGTTTGACTTGGAGATCCTTCGCAATGACGCTGTATTTTTTTTCGCTCAGGTTGTTCAAGTGATGAGCTATTATTTCTCTAACCAGATTTCGGTACTGCGGCTTAACGGATGTAAGCTGCAGCATCAGGCATTCCTTGAGATCGCGCGCCGCCACCCCCGGAGGATCAAATTTTTGAACTTCTTGCAGGACGTGTTCAACCTCTTCAGCGCTCATTGCCGCGAGGACGGACAACTCATCCATCGTAGCGGTTAAGTACCCATTGTCGTCAAGATTGCCGATGATCAATTCGGCGCATTCTGTCGTCTCCCGGTCAAACTGTGAGAGGGCGAGCTGCATGAGGAGGTGGTCCTGCAGATTTCCCTTTTTATCAGGGCGAACTTCAAGGGGCTGAAAGCCTTCACCGTCTTGTTCCTGTTCCCCCATTCTGGAGACCGGGTCCCACGGGATTTTTGCATCCTGATAGAGGTAGCTTTGCCAATCGAAATCGTTGTCTTTTGGTGTTGTTTCAGGATTACCTGTGGTTCCGAATTCTTCGGAGATTTGGGTTTCCTGTTCTGTCGTTTCCGAGGTTTCGCCGGCGGTCTCCTCCAGAATGGGATTCTCTTTTATCTCCTCCCGGATAAGATCCAACAATTCCATTCTCGAAAGCTGGAGGAGCTTGATCGCCTGTTGCAGTTGGGGAGTGATCACCAACTGTTGTGCGAGCTTCAAATGTTGTTTGATTTCGAGAGCCATGGTATCAGTTATAGATCTTCCCGTAGATTCTTGAGTTCAGCAGTCACCTTCCCGATGCCGTTTAATGACTTCTTCCCGAGGTACGCTTCTCGCGCCTTCTTGCTCCGATAGATTTTGGCCGAATCCCCTTCTTCTACCACCTGGCCTTGATACAGTATATATGATCGATCACAAATGTTGAGAGTTTCCTGATAGTTGTGATCAGAGATGAGAACACCCATGCCTTGGGCTTTCAAATGACTGATAATATCTTGGATTTCACCGACCGCAATGGGGTCGATTCCCGTAAAGGGTTCGTCCAAAAGAAGAAAGGATGGAGAATTTACCAGGGCCCGGCTTATTTCAACCCGGCGCCGTTCTCCTCCCGAAAGGGAGAAGGCTTTGTTCTTAGCAAGAGCAGTGATGTTCATCTCTTCCATAAGGATTTGCAACCGTTTTTCCCGTTCTTCTTGATTTATTTCCACAGTCTCAAGCACGGCAAGAATGTTTTCCTCAACGCTCAATTTCCTGAAGACCGACGGCTCTTGGGGAAGATAACTGATCCCTTTTCGGGCTCGAATATACATGGGCGCCGGGGTTATATCTTCGTCATTAAGCAACACCCTTCCTTCGTTCGGTTTAATGAGGCCGACGATCATATAAAATGTCGTGGTTTTCCCCGCCCCGTTGGGACCCAAAAGCCCCACGATTTCTCCTCCGTTCACGGTGAGGTTGACATTGTCGACGACCTTCCGTTTGCCATAGTGTTTCGCAAGAGCATCCGTAATGATTTTCATGGATTCTGAGTCGCCCGCTGCGCGTCTTTTCCCGTAGGATAAATAATAGCGTTTACGCGGCTTTGTTTCCCTCCCTTAACATCTATTTTGTCTTCACTTAGAAAGAAAACAATCTCTTCTCCACTCACTATATTATTACCTTGCCAGACTTTCGGTTTTCCCGTCAAGATAATCTTTTGAGGCAACTGCCAAAAGGTAGCTTCTTGGCAGGTTGCAATTCGATCATTTTGATTTATTTTAACATTTCCGGTGGCAACGATTTTGTTGATTTTCCCCGTTTCCGCATAAAACGTTGTAATCCGATTGGCAAAAATAACCATATCTTCACGTTTGGCGACAACATTGCCGAGGAAGTTGACGGTTCGGTTTCGATTATCGGCTTCCATGCGGTCGGACGTGATATTGATAGGATGAGAGGACAGAAAATCCTCGGAAGCGGTCTTCTTGGGGCCTGAGGGTGTGCCGGCACCTTTGAGGTTTCCTTCAGGTTCAGGGGCGGCGGACTCGGGAGCCGGCGGAGAAGGATGTATGGCCGCCACTGCTTCGCCAATCGGCTCCTCAGGCGGCGACACCGGCAATTCACCCGGCGCTTCCGGGGGGAGACCAGCTGCCGGGCTGGTTCCAGGCGTTTCCGCCGGTGGAGAAGCCTCCTTCCGTTCGTCGCTCATAGCCGTCGATTTCGCTTCCAGCGTCTCGGCAGGGGGAATTCGGGAGGCAAGGCTTTGAACGTGCTGAGTGATTCTATCCGCCGCTTGTTTTACCAGGAGGCTTAAATCTTCTCCTTCACCAAACGTTTTATAGCTTTGCGTATCCTCTAAGAGGGTGAATACCCGACTGTCCAGACTGAGTTTATCCTCTATTTTAGTAAGACTTCCGTAAACAAGGAAATGGGTCCCTGCCGCTTGGGCGATGCTGTGCAACTCTTCTGGGGTGATTTCTCCGTCGGAGAGCTTCTGAGAAGTGAGATTCGGTAATTTCTCCTGGTCGATCACGATTATCTGGTCGTTTTTCAGCAATTCTTGAGAGAGTTGGTTCGATATGCTTTCGCGGAGGTAATCGACCTTTTCTCCGCTGTAGATATGAAAGGGGAGAACTCCGACTCGACATGCCGAATTACACAGCCCGCTGCTCACGGCCCCACTACACACGATGAGGCTCACTAGTAGGAGATTGATTAGCATCCCTCGTATTCGTAACACCTTTTTTCCCTCCGGAGGTCGGTTCAATTGTTCAGCTGATCATGCCTATCACACAAAAATCCTTTTTGCCAGTGTAATACATTTTTGTACGGAATGGAATGATAGATTAGCGTTTCACATGGGCCTTCACGTTGTGCAAAAGAAGTATTCTTTTTTTCTCCACATCCACAACCATTCCTTGCCCTTCAAGATTCACCTGCGGGCCTTCGAGGAAGACCCGGTCATCGGTTTGGGCTTTCTTCGTGTCGGCTTTATACAGGATAGAAGTGGTTCGAAATTGATACCCGTCGTTCGATGTTCCGATAATGTTGCCTGACAATTGAACGTCTTTGCTTTCGGTATTAAAAACACCGTTATCTCCTCGAACCCTATAGACCGCTCCTTCTTTTGAATAGAAGGTAATACCTACCGTTTTGAGTTCCGCCCGCTTATTTTCTTCAAAATAGCGGGCTGTCGCGGCAGTCAACCTCCACTCCGTCATGCCTTCTTTGTTGGTCGCGGTATAATCAATCCCTTGGAAAACATGATCGGCATCGGTGCTGTTTTCCGGGATTACCGGAATCGTGGCGGACTGTTCCCGTGAAAGAAGAACGTTGAACGTTAGCGTAACCGCCACTCCCAAAAGAGCGGCTATTCCTAAGGCGGCGACGTAGAACGTTACTTTCGCACGAGAGAGCCTTTGCGTTCTGATTATATCGGAGAAGTTCATTTTACCCAAGACATCCGGTTGATGTATCACTCTGGAAAGATGGTTATTGAGGGCATGGTGTCTGGGATGATGACCATGGATCCCATTTATCCTGGGACTGCAAAATAAGATCACACACCTCTCGCACGGCTCCTCTTCCCCCCTTCCGGGTGGTTACATAGTCTACGCGTTTCCTTACCTCCTCAACGGCGTTGGAGACGCCGACAGAAAATCCTACCTTTGCCAAAAGGGGCACGTCCACCAGATCGTCGCCGACAAACCCTACCTGATCCGGGGTTAATCGATGCTTTTGCAGGATCTCTTCAAACACCGCCACCTTGTCTTGGATTCCCTGATAGACGGCTTTGATACCCAAATCCCTGGCGCGACTGTCGACGGCCCTTGATTTTCTTCCCGTGATAATCGCCACCTCGATTCCGGCGTTGAGCAACATTCGAATTCCCAGTCCGTCTTTTACGTTGAATACCTTGTATTCTTCCCCGGCGCTGGAATAGATGATTCCTCCGTCAGTCATCACACCGTCAACGTCCAACAGCAGCATGCGAACCTTTTTGGCCTTTTCGATCACCTCACACGATTCCTTCCTTCAGTATATCATGCATGTGAATAACTCCAACTACCCGACCTTTTTGCTTCCCCTTATACACGAAGAGGGAAGTGATGGCATGCTCTTCCATAAGCCGAAGTGCATGGGCGGCCAAGGCGTCTTGCGAGATCCGTTTCGGCTCTGTCGTCATGAGTTCCGAAGCATGAAGGTTCATGAGGTCTTCTTGCCTTTCCAGCGCTCGGCGGAGGTCACCATCAGTAATCACACCGAGCAAGGTTTGCTTTTTGTCAAAAACCCCCGTCATGCCGAGACGTTTGGAAGTCATTTCCAGCAAGGCTTCTTTTATGAGGGTATCGGCCGCTACCACGGGGATGGCTTTCTCCCGGTGCATGATATCTTTCACCCGGAGAAGCAGCCTTTTGCCCAATGCCCCCCCAGGATGAAGAACGGCGAAGTTTTCTTCCTTGAATCCCCGCTTTTCAAGCACGGCGATGGCAAGGGCGTCTCCCATTGCCAGGGCGGCGGTGGTGCTTGACGTGGGAATTAAACCCCAGGGGCAGGCCTCCTCTTTAATGGAGGTGTTGATGGTGATGTCTCCTCCCGAGGCAACGCTGGAATTGGGAGTGCCGGTAAGGATGATTGTTTTCAGCCGCATTCGTTTAAAAATCGGCATCAACTGGGTGATCTCTTCTGTTTCACCACTGTTGGAAATGATGATAACGATGTCCTTTTTGGACAGCATTCCAAGATCACCGTGGATCCCTTCGGCGGGATGCATGAAAAAGGCGGGAGTTCCGGTACTGGCGAGGGTGGAGGCGATTTTTTTACCAATCAATCCTGATTTGCCGATACCCGTTAGAACAATCTTCCCCTTACACGTTGAAATGAGTTCAACGGCACGAACAAAGCCGTCATCGACTTTCTCCACCAGATCCAAAATTGCCTGGGCCTCGATTTTGAGAACTCGTCGTCCTGTTTCCTCGATCATTATGTGGTGCCTTCCTTGGTAACAGCGTTGATTTCGCGTAGTGTTTTCAACAATGGGGGCAAATTCGTTATTTTAAGAGAGTTTGGTCCGTCACACAGGGCGCTGTCCGGATTCTCATGAACCTCCAGATAGAGTCCGTCAACTCCCACGGCAACAGCCGCTTTCGCAAGAGGGGGAACAAACTCCCGCTCCCCGCCCGAGGCATGCCCTTGTGCTCCGGGAAGCTGGACGCTGTGGGTGGCGTCGAAAATGACTGGGAAACCGAACCGCTTCATAATCACGAGGGCGCGCATATCCACCACGAGATTATTATATCCGAACGTCACGCCCCGTTCAGTGAGAAGAATATTGTCATTATCGCACGCCAGGACTTTTCCGATTATCGGTTCGAGCTGATCCGGCGAAAGGAATTGTCCCTTTTTAATATTAACCGGCTTGCCGCACCGAGCAATTGCCGTCAGGAGATCGGTTTGGCGGCATAAAAAGGCGGGGATTTGAATGACGTCCAATACCGACGCGGCCTCTTCGACTTCGGAAACCTGATGGACGTCCGACAGGATAGGAACGCCGATTTTTGTCTTCACTTCCGCCAGGATGTCGAGGCCTTTTTTCAGCCCCGGCCCGCGATAGGAATTGATGGAGGTACGGTTCGCCTTGTCGTAGGAAGCCTTAAAAATAAAGCCGATACCGAGAGAGTCGGTGATTGTTTTGAGGTGGGAGGCGAGCCGCAGAGTGGTTTCCCGGGTTTCAATCACACAAGGACCGGAGATTAAGACAAGAGGATTACCTTCTCCCACCGTGATGCCGTCGATCATTATTGTCCGAGTCATAAGCGCTGATAGTCCTTCCAGTTTAGAGAGCGCACGACAGGCCGTTGGTCTCAACCAGTCGACGCACCCTGGTGAGATCCTCCGGAGAATCGACACTGACGGTGTCGATTTCCGTTGTTTTTACCCTGATGGTATACCCGTTCTCTAAGGCCCGTAATTGTTCCAGGTGTTCAATCTTTTCCAAGGGGGTTGGTTTCAGCTCGGCAAAGGTGAGCAGGAAATCGCGGCGATAGCCGTACAACCCGATGTGTTTGAAAACGGGAAACAAGAGGGAACCTCCGCCAACGGCACTCAGATTTTTCCAACCGTCCCGGAAGAAAGGAAGAGGCGAACGGGAAAAATAGAGGGCGTTGTCATGAATATTCGTTACTACTTTGACGACGTCAGGGTTGGCGATTTCATCCGCCGACCTAATTCGGCGTTTTAAAGTGCTCATGTGAATTGAAGCGTCCTCTTGAAAACAGGTCACTACCGCGTCGATCATTGCCGGATCTATGAGCGGTTCGTCACCCTGAACATTGACTACGATATCCCACTGCGTCTTCTTTACTACTTCGGCAAGGCGGTCCGTTCCTGATTGATGTTCCGGGGACGTCATTCGGCAGTTGCCGCCGAAGCGTTTTACTGCCGCATGGATTCTTTCGTCGTCAGTTGCCACCCATACTTCATCAATTGATCGAGCTTTCCGGGTCCTCTCATAGACCCACCGAATCATTGGATTTCCAGCTATGTCGGCGAGGGGTTTCCCGGGAAGGCGGGTAGCATGATAACGAGCAGGAATAACGGCGGCAATTTTCATTGAAAAAATCTTACCTCCATTTAAATATAATAGAATACTGACAAAGTCAAGGGGCGAAAACGCGGGACCAGAGAGTCCTGATCCCCGGCAAGGGGAATGATTCCGGACCCTCACCGTATTGACTTTCTACTGTTTTTCCGATATTCTCAAAATTCACCATAGAATTCTATTAAAAATTGCCGACACACCGGAATTCGTGCGGGCATTCAAAACCAAGGATGAGTGCTATGAAGTGTCCTTATTGCCGTGACCTGGAAAACCGGGTAATCGATTCCAGAATGAGCAAGGATGGGAATGTAATTCGTCGTCGTCGCGAGTGTTTGTCGTGCAAGCGGCGATTCACCACGCACGAACGTATCGAAGAGATTCTCCCCATGGTCATTAAAACCAACGGCAGTCGAGAGCCTTTTGACGAGAAGAAGATTCTCATCGGTCTTCAACGAGCGTGCCAAAAACGACCCATCACCGCCGAAGATATGGAGGGTGTCGTACAGCGAATCGAAGAGTTCCTTCAAGAGAGGGGGGAGCGGGAAACAAGTTCTTCGGTTATCGGAGAAAAGGTCATGCAGGAGCTGCACAAGCTCGATCAAGTAGCTTATGTTCGCTTTGCTTCAGTCTATCGATCGTTTAAGGATATCACTGATTTCATGAGCGAAGTCAAGGAACTGTTGGGAACCCGCCCACCGGATTCAATAAAAAACGCTTAAACATATCTCCCGCCGTGACAAAGGTGCCCACCAAAACTGATGACGTTTACATGCGAGAGGCCCTGAGCCTGGCTTCACGGGCAGCCGGCCGCACCAGCCCGAATCCCTTAGTGGGAGCGGTTATTGTCAACAACGGCCGGATTGTCGGGCGAGGATACCACCGAAAGGCCGGGACTGCCCATGCGGAAATCAATGCTCTTGGGGAAGCCGGACAGAAGGCTGCCGGTGCCGACATATACCTCAACCTGGAACCGTGCTGCCATTACGGACGCACGCCGCCGTGTGTGGATGCACTGCTCGCGCGAGGAATACGCCGGGTAATCGTAGGGATGACCGATCCGAATCCGTTAGTGAACGGCAGAGGAATTCGACGGTTACGGCGGAACGGAGTCTTGGTTATCACGGGAGTGCTCGAGGAGGAATGCCGGAGACTCAACGAAGCCTTTATTAAATATGTTACGACCCGTCGCCCTTTTGTTATTCTCAAAGTTGCCAGCAGCCTCGACGGGAGAATAGGAACTGAAAACGGGGATTCGAAGTGGATTAGTAATGAAAAATCTCGTCGCTATGTGCATCGGTTGCGAGATCACGTTGATGCAGTCCTCGTCGGGATCGGGACGATTCAGGAGGATGACCCTTGGTTGACCACGCGGTTGGAGAAGCGGCGTGGGAAGGATCCTCTTCGCATAATCCTGGATTCCTCATTGAAAATTTCCCGCCGAGCCAGAGTGTTGCATCTGGAGTCGACGGCTCGAACCATCATCGTGACCACGCCCAAAGCCCCGCCGGAGAAGATCGAGACAATCAAAAAACTGGGAGCGGAAGTCATTATGCTGCCGTCGCGAGACCGGGTGGATTTGTCGTTGCTCATGGAGGAATTGGGAAAGCGTGAGGTCATGAGTGTTCTCATTGAAGGGGGAAGCCGGATCAACACCTCGGTTTTACAGGCAGGGATTGTGGATAAGGTAATAGTCTTTTTTGCTCCCCGGATCATAGGGGGGAAGAACGCTCCGTTGATGGTGGACGGAAGTGGCTCCAGCCGGATGAAGGACGCGCTTGTGCTTCATCGAATCAGGACTCGACGATTCGGGGACGATGTAATGATCGAAGGGTATCTGTGAGGGGGGAGGAGCGGATATCGGGAGAAAGGTCGGGAATCGTTACCGCGCCCCGGCTCATAGGGTTGCCTCCGGCGGGAGGATGGTGAACCGCACCGAAACAGGGATGGACTCTTTATGTTTACAGGATTGGTTGAAGGCATCGGTGAAATAATCGAGATAGGGCAACGAAAGAATTCCTTTCAGATAAGGATTCAGTCTCCGCTCAGTATAACCAAAACCGAGATCGGAGCGAGCATTGCTGTTGACGGGGTCTGTCTGACGGTAACAACGGTTGAGGGGCCGGTGTTCACGGTGGACGTTTCCCCGGAAACGTTGAAGAGAACCACGGTTCGTGATCGAAAACGGGGCGATGCGGTCAATCTCGAGCGCGCGCTGAGACTTTCGGACCGGCTGGGGGGACACTTGGTGACGGGTCATATTGACGACACGGGGACCATTAAGACGATTACCAAGATGCGGAATGCCCTGATGGTTTCGATAACAACATCTTCAGAGGCTGCCCGGTATCTTGTGGAAAAAGGATCTGTGGGTGTAGACGGCATCAGCCTTACTATTAATGAGGTGCAAGGCAATACGTTTTCAGTGGCGGTCATACCGCATACCGCGGCGATGACGACCATCGGCAAAAAAAGAGTTGGGGGTACGGTAAATATCGAGACTGATATTATCGGCAAGTATATTGAGCGTTTTGTCCTGCAAACAGATAAGAAACCGACGAAGAATGAGGCGGGCCATGTCCTTGACCGTGATTTTCTGAAGACGCATGGATTTAGTTGATTTTTTAATAAAAGATAGTAAACTATACATTTTTGCTGATCAGCCATCCTCGAAAGCATGGCTTTTCCAACCCAACGTTGACACCGGGAGGATGTACTTGTTATGCCGATTTGCACTGTAGAAGAAGCCCTGGAAGATATTAGAAACGGAAAGATGGTGATCCTTTGCGATGATGAGGATCGAGAAAACGAAGGCGATCTTACCATGGCCGCCGAAAAAGTCACGCCCGAGGCCATCAACTTCATGGCGAAGTACGGACGGGGACTTATCTGTCTGGCCCTGTGCGATGAAAAGATCAAGCAGCTCGATTTGCCGTTTATGGTGGACGATAATACCTCGCCTTTTACGACGGCATTCACTATTTCCATTGATGCGTGCCGGGGGGTGACCACGGGCATTTCAGCCTATGATCGCGCCGCCACTATCCTGGAAGCAGCTGCCGATGACGCCAGAGCCGAGGATTTTACGCGACCCGGCCACGTTTTTCCTCTCCGGGCCCGTGAGGGAGGCGTCTTAACCCGGACCGGGCAGACCGAAGGTTCGGTTGACTTGGCCAGATTGGCTGATTTGAAACCCGCGGCGGTGATTTGTGAAATCATGAACGATGACGGGACCATGGCGCGGATGCCGGACCTTGAGAAGTTTGCCGTCGAGCACGGCCTGAAGATCACAACCGTCGAGAGCATCATCAACTACCGGGTGCAAAAAGAACTTCTGGTAAAGCGGATCGTCACCACTACCTTGCCGACCCACTACGGCGGCGATTTCAAAATGATTGTCTACGAAAGCAAAATCGATAGTTATCATCATTTGGCTCTGGTGAAAGGAGAATGGAAAGAGGACGAGCCTGTTCTCGTCCGAGTCCACTCCGAATGCCTTACCGGGGACGCTCTTGGTTCCCGGCGGTGTGATTGTGGTGCGCAGCTTCAGAGTGCCATGAAAATGGTGGACAAGGAAGGCAAGGGCGTCATTGTCTATATGCGGCAGGAAGGCCGTGGGATCGGCTTGGTCAACAAGTGTAAAGCGTATGCTCTGCAGGATTGCGGACGGGATACGGTGGAAGCGAATGAAGAACTGGGCTTTGAGGCCGATTTGCGCGACTACGGCGTCGGGGCGCAAATTTTGAGAGATTTGGGAATACGAAAGCTGAAGCTGATGACGAATAATCCGAAGAAAATTGTCGGACTCCAAGGCTACGGTTTGAGTATCGAGGAACGGGTAGCTATCGAGATTCCACCCACGAAAGATAATATTCGGTATCTCAAGACCAAGCGCGATAAAATGGGACACTTAATAGAAATAGAATAACCAAAGGCTGAAGGAGGAGTGCTATGCCTCACACAGTTGAAGGTCAACTCGATGCGAGGGGACTGAAATTCGGGATAGTCGTCAGTCGGTTCAATGATTTTATCGGAGGGAAACTCGTTGACGGAGCCCTTGATGCTCTCTATCGCCACGGCGCGAAGGAGAAGGATATCGTGATATACAAGGTGCCCGGAGCATTTGAGATTCCGTTAACCGCTAAGAAATTAGCGTCATCCGGAAAGTATGATGCCGTTATCTGCCTGGGCGTTGTCATTCGGGGTGATACTCCTCATTTCGACTATATTGCCGCAGAAGTGAGCAAAGGGATTGCCTTGGTAGGGTTGGAAACAGAGGCCCCGGTAATTTTCGGTGTTCTTACCACGGAAACTATCGAACAAGCGATAGAACGCGCAGGATCGAAAGGCGGCAATAAAGGCTGGGATGCGGCAAATACCGCTATCGAAATGGTGAATTTATTTAAAACGCTTCCTTAATCCTCTCTCAGGACGTATTGTTTTTGCCGTTGACGAGTTCTTTCTCATCCGATGCAGTAGTGGTAGGTCGAAGAAAAGCACGAGAGCTGGCCTTACAGATCTTGTATGAAGTAGACCTTTCCAAACAATCTCTCCCCGATGTTCTTTCCTCTTTTGCCGACCATTTTCATTCCCGGAGAGCACTGGACGAGTTCACCACCCGTATCGTCCGGGGCGTCACCGCCCATCGAGACGAAATAGACCGTTGTTTGAAGGAATGTTCCGAAAACTGGACGCTGGGAAGGATGTCGGCGGTGGACCGGAATATTCTGAGGATGGCGGTGTTTGAAATTCTCTGGTGTGCTGATATCCCTCGTCCCGTAAGCATTAATGAAGCCATCGAGCTGGGAAAAAAGTTTGGCAATGAGAAATCGGCTCCCTTTATCAACGGGGTGTTGGACAAAATTGGTCATTCCGGCTGATGCCGCGCGCTTGCGGTTTGGGGACCGGCGTTGATCCCCCGGCGGCTGGTGCCACCCCGGTACGAGACCGGCCTTACCGAGGGTCATCAGGACCCGAATCCGTCCCTCATCCTGGAAACCTTTTTGCAAGAGAAGAAGGACTCCCTCCCTGCCACAGAAAACGCGATCTTTTTTATTGAAAAGAGTTGTCTCTGGTGGTAATAAAGAACATTTTTACACGGAGGAAACGATAATGCTTCAAGGGACAATAACGGCTTTGATAACCCCCTTCGGCGAGGACGGCGGAATCGACGAAGCAGCGTTACGGAAGATGGTCGATTTTCAGATTGAGAACGGAATTAACGGACTGGTTCCCTGCGGCACGACCGGTGAGAGTCCCACCCTGGACTATGATGAACATAATCGCGTTATTGACATTGTAATCGATCAGGCTCGCGGGTTGGCTCCGGTAATTGCCGGCACCGGGAGCAATTCAACCAAAGAGGCGATTTCGCTTACCCGTCATGCTGCTGACGCAGGAGCCGGCTACAGTCTCCAGGTGGCGCCATACTATAATAAGCCGACCCAAAGAGGTTTTTACGAACACTTCGCGGCTATTGCCGATTCCATCGCTTTGCCGATCATAATTTATAATATACCGGGAAGAACGGGGAAAAACATTGAGGCTGAGACGATTTTGAAACTGGCGGAACACCAAAACATTGTCGGGGTCAAGGAAGCCTCGGGAAATTTGTCCCAAATAATGACTATTCTCAATCACCGGCCGGCAGGTTTCACCGTGTTGAGCGGTGATGATAATCTGACCTTTCCCCTTATGGCCCTGGGTGGGGATGGGGTTATCTCGGTGGCCAGCAACATTGTGCCCGAACGGGTATGTGGCATGGTGAATCTCGCGTTGGAAGGAAGATGGGAAGAATCCCGGCAACGGCACTACGATCTCCTGCCTCTGTTTAACGCTTTGTTTCTGGAGACCAATCCCATTCCGATCAAAGCGGCTCTGCACCTGAAGGGCATCGTAAAGGAGGCCTACCGGCTGCCTCTGTGCGGTATGGAGCCGGCTAACCGAGCGAAACTTGAGAAGGTTTTAGAAGATCTGAAAATTGTCTAACTGAGTAACAACCAAAGGAGAATCAAGATGAAAAAGGTAAAAGTGGGGATTCTAGGAGCAACGGGAATGGTGGGCCAAAGGTTCATCGAGCTTTTGGAGAATCATCCGTGGTTTGAAGTCTCTGCTTTGGCGGCATCGGAGAGAAGTGCAGGAAAATGCTATCGAGAAGCCATTGCGGGACGATGGAAACTTGAGTCGAGCATTCCATCGGCAATAGGAGCGCTGGAAGTCACGGAATGCGTTCCGGAACTTGACTGCACGCTGGTTTTTTCCGCTCTTGATGCGAGTATTGCCGAACCGGTGGAACAAGCTTTTGCGAAGGCCGGATATGTGGTAAGCAGCAACTCGCGGAATCACCGGATGGAGAAGGACGTACCGCTTCTCATTCCCGAGGTAAACGGTGATCATCTTGCTATTGTGACTGAACAGAAGAAGCGCCGACAGTGGAAAGGCTTTATCGTTACCAACCCCAATTGTTCCACCATCGGCCTGGTTTTGGCGCTGGCGCCCCTTCACAAAAAGTTCACTCTTAAGAAGATTATGGTGACGACGTTTCAAGCATTGAGCGGCGCCGGATATCCGGGTGTGGCGTCGATGGATATCATAGACAACGTCATCCCTTATATCGGCGGCGAAGAGATGAAGATGGAAACCGAACCGCAAAAAATTCTGGGGCGACTGAAAAACAATCAGTTCGTAATGGCCGATATTGCCATCAGCGCATCATGCAATCGGGTGGGGGTGAGTAACGGGCACCTGGAAAGTGTAAGTATCGAACTGGAGAAAAAGCCTTCTTTAGACGAACTTATGGATGCCCTGCGGGAGTTTAATCCGCTGGCCGGACTCAACCTTCCTTCGGCGCCGTCGCAACCCATTGTCCTGCGAGAAGAAAATGATCGGCCTCAGCCGCGTTATGACCGAAACGAAGGAAACGGGATGGCATGTGTCGCGGGAAGAATCAGGGAATGTCCGATCCTCGACTGGAAAATGAGCGTTTTGAGCCACAATACCATCAGAGGTGCAGCCGGCGCTGCTATTCTTAACGCCGAGTACATGAAGGTGAAGGGACTGGTAGGGTAAGTATCAATCTTTTTTTGTTGAGCATATGAGAGAAATGAATTCATCCGCCGATACACTCCTTAAGAAGGACGATTCTCTGCTGGTGGTCATTGATATGCAGGAGAAGCTTGTCCCTGTTGTGGCGGACAAGGAAATGATTGTTGAGAACGTCATCAAGCTTGTGCGGTTTTGCCGCATCATCGATCTGCCGGTCATGGTTACGGAGCAAGAGAAACTCGGTGATACTCTGCCGGAAATTCGTGCGGCGCTCGTAAACACGCATCCTATCACCAAAACGGCCTTCAGCTGCTTCGGGTCCCCGGCCTTCAGGGAGGGTATTCGTCAGCTCCGGCGCAACACGCTTATAATCGCCGGCATCGAGGCGCATGTCTGCGTCGCTCAGACAGCCCTGCAGGCACTTCCCGATTATACCGTTCACGTGGTGAGTGATGCGGTTTCCTCGCGGGTTGCGGATAATCGTAAAGTCGCGCTCCAGAGGATGCGGCAGTGCGGCGTGACGATTACCTCGACGGAAATGGTGATCTTCGAACTCCTGGAGAAGGCCGGAACACCGCTATTCAAAGAAGCACTGCCCCTCGTTAAATAAATTCGGAACCCTACTTTTCCCGGTCGTTTGGGAGAAGGGGAAGTTTCTCCTTCTTGCGATAGGCCATTCCCTGGAAGAGGGCGATGACCGTACCGTTCTCATCGGTGACGGTAACCGAATATGAGGCGAGTTTGGGATTGAGCGATACCTCCCTGGCCTCCGCAGTTACTGTTCCGCCGGTTACCGCCTTGAGAAAGGAGATTGTAACGCTGACTGCCACCGCAACGGTTCCATGGGAGTTCGCGGCCACGGCAAAGGCGAGATCAGCCAAGGTGAAAATAGCACCCCCATGCGCAATATCCAC
>JAFGRE010000165.1 GCA_016935335.1 Deltaproteobacteria bacterium | reverse complement strand
GGTTGGCGTTATCGGGACCATCAATTATCGTTTTGGAAATCGGATCATCGAGGCTCCGACGACAACACCGCAATCACTGGAAATTCAAAAGCTCCTCGCCGAGATGATAAAAGAGGGAGTATCCCATGTTGTTATGGAAGTCTCTTCCCATGCAGTGGATCAACGCAGGATAGCAGGAGTTCATTTTGACGTCGGCGTGTTCACAAATATTACCTCGGAGCATTTAGACTATCACGGCACCATCGAAGAGTATGCTAAATGCAAGGCCATGTTTTTTTCTCATTCCTTGATTAACAGCGAATCGCAGAGGCCAAAATATGCGGTGATAAACCAGGATGATCCTTATGCCGACTATTTTGCCTCACGCACTGCTGCACGGATTATACGGTATGGTTTAGGCAGAGATGTCGACATTACCGTCGTAGAGGAACACGTTTCTTATCAAGGAATCGCAGGACGTTTAAAAACCCCAGACGGGGATATCCGGTTCCGCTCAACGCTTCTTGGTCGGTTCAATCTCTGTAATATTATGGCGGCTGCCGGTGTGGCGTATGCTTTGGGCATTCCCCTTGAATCGGTTCGTGCAGGCATTGAAACGTGTACTTCCGTGCCGGGGAGAATGGAACGAGTTGGTGAGGAAATTGATTATACGGTCATCGTTGATTATGCTCATACCCCTGACGCCTTGGAAAAAGTCCTTCATTCAATAAGAGAGTTCGCCCCTGAGCGCATTATTGCTGTCTTCGGATGCGGCGGAGATCGCGACAGACTTAAACGACCGGTGATGGGTGAGATAGCTGCCATGCTTGCTGACGTGGTTATCGTCACGTCGGACAACCCCAGACGAGAGGGGCCGGAACAGATTATGGAGGAAATCGAAGCGGGGATTAAAAGGATCGACATGCCGAAGATGGATGGTTCTCTTCACGAAACGGGTACCGGCTATATGATGGTGGTTGACCGAGAAGAGGCTATCAGGACGGCCCTTTCCCTTGCTCGGAAGGGAGATGTTGTTTTGGTGGCTGGCAAAGGGCATGAGGCATATCAGACAGCGGGTGACAGAAGGATACCGTTTGATGACCGTTTGAAGGTTGTAAAATTCTTACAAGAGCGTTCTCTGTGTTAGGAGAACTATGTTTATGCAACCACGCGCCTGGATCCGCGACACACTGGATCACAATCTTCGCCATTTGATCTGGAGCATTAGATGCCGGCTGATTATCTATGGCGTATCGCGACACAGCGCTATTAAGCTTACTTCGCTCGTGGAAAGATGTCTTAAACGATTTTGGATTTTAGGGTGACTTTGTTGAGTGTTATAGACTAATCAGAAACACACTTTGCGGTGAAAGGGTTATGATGGAGCAGACTTTAGATCACCAAACGCAGGGGAAGAATTCAGGTTGTCATATTGTTTGTTTGCATCGAAAAAACAGTCCTCGCATTTCGGTTGAGATCTGTGAGCGGAACTGCAGGTTCAAAGATCGCTGTAAAGAGTACCGGGAGTTTTTTCAATCTCTCTCCCGGGGTGCTTTGCCTGAATTTATCCATGAAAGTCGGGTAGCATAGGTCGTCATATGCGTCTTTTGGTTCGATGGATTGCGGAAGTTGTTCGGGGGCGGATGGAACGCGGTGATCCGGAAACGGAGTGGTGTGGAGTCTCAACTGATTCCCGGTCTATTCAACCAGGGCAGGTTTTCTGGGCGTTACAAGGAGAGCGATTTGATGGACATGATTTTCTGAGTGCGGCGGTGGAGAAAGGAGCCTCCTGTTTGCTGGTGCGAAAGGGAGCGGAACTCTCAGGCATTGGAGCCGACGTCGCTATTGTCGAGGTCGACGACACCCTTCGGGCGTTAGGAAATGCAGCTGCTCACTACCGCAGGCTTTTTAATATTCCCGTCGTGGCGGTTACTGGGAGCAACGGTAAGACAACAACCAAGGAAATGATAGCTACCCTACTCTCGACAAGAAAGCACGTGTTAAAAAACGAGGGGAATCTGAATAACCTGATCGGGCTTCCCCTCAGTTTGCTACGTTTGTCCCCTGATCACGATGTAAGTGTCGTGGAAATGGGGATGAATCAAAGAGCGGAAATAGCCCGTCTTACCGAAATTGCCGATCCCACGGTAGGGGTTATCACGAATATCGGTCCAGTCCATTTGGAGCATTTGCAGTCAGTAGAGGCGGTGGCCGCCTGCAAAGGCGAACTCCTTGAGACGATGTCCGCTCAGGGAACGGCGGTTATAAATCATGATGACCCGATGATAGAGGCACTCTCTCGAAAATGGAAGGGGGAGAAAATAACCATTGGCATAAAACGCTCTAGTGATGTTACCGCGCACGATATCAGGTCATTGGGTGAACAGGGGTTGGCATTTGAGGTTATCGCGCGGGGAGAAAAAATACCGGTGGTCCTTCCCATGATTGGTGAACACAATGTCATGAACACGCTTGCTGCCGTCGCGTCTTTGATTGCATTGGGTGAAACAACAGCTCTGATTCCAGAGGGATTAGCGCATTTTAGGAATCTCTCTCTGCGGCAGGAAATTTTGAGTTTGCCTCAGGGGATAACGGTTATCAATGATGCCTATAACGCAAATCCGGTCTCGATGAAAGCAGCGCTCCAGACGTTTTTGAATCTCAAGGGAGAATCACGAGGAGGAATCGTATTAGGGGATATGCTGGAGTTAGGCGCTGGCTCGAATGCGCTGCACCGCCAGCTGGGCGAAGAAATTGCCCGATCGAATATAACGTACCTTCTTCTCCTAGGGAACCATGCGGACGAGGTAAAAGCAGGAGCGATCGCGGGCGGTCTTAATCAGGATGCTATTGTTATTGCGAGAGAACACGGTGAGGTGAACGAGATCCTTCGGTCGATTATGAACAAAGGCGACTGGATATTGGTGAAAGGCTCTCGAGCAATGGAGATGGAAAAAGTAATAAAAAAGTTGATAGAGGATACAGAGCGTAGGCAGGAAACTCGTGGACCTGGGGGGCGTCACTAATGCTGTATCATCTCCTCTATCCGCTACATACCGTTTGGTCAGTATTCAATGTTTTCAAATATATTACATTTCGTACTATTTACGCTACCGTGACGGCGTTGGCGATAACGTTGGTGTTAGGACCATGGGTGATACGAAAGCTCTCTCGCCTGAAGATGGGCGAGGTTATTCGCAGTGACGGACCGCAGTCGCATTTTAAGAAGGAGGGAACTCCTACGATGGGAGGGCTTCTGATTTTGGGTGCGGTCGTCACCTCTACTCTTCTTTGGGCGGATTTGATGAACCGCTTCATATGGATGGCGCTCCTCGTTACGGTTGGTTTTGGATTAATAGGATTTGTTGATGACTATGTGAAATTGAAAGCCAAGTCCGGCATCTCCATGTCCTTGAAACTGATCGGCCAGCTCGCTATCGCTTTCGCGGTGGCGGTATATCTTTACTTCAATTTTGACTTGAATACCCATCTGGGTGTTCCTTTCCTAAAGAATGTCAGTCCTGATCTCGGATGGTTTTTCGTCATTTTTGCAGTCTTTGTCATCGTTGGCGCCTCCAATGCCGTTAACCTGACCGACGGACTTGACGGTTTAGCAATCGGACCTGCTATGATTGCGTTTGGAACCTATATGGTTTTTGCATACGCTACCGGCCACTACAAGATTGCCCAGTACCTTCAGATTCCGTTCGTGAAGGGAAGCGGCGAGCTGGCTATTTTTTGTGGTGCAATGGTGGGTGCCGGCATGGGGTTTCTCTGGTACAATACCTATCCCGCGCAGATTTTCATGGGAGATGTCGGTTCGCTTGCTCTGGGAGGCGCATTGGGCACCGTCGCTGTTGTTACCAAGCACGAAATTGTTCTTGCAGTTGTTGGTGGGGTATTCGTGATGGAGACTCTCTCGGTTATTTTCCAGGTTGGATCATATCGGTTGAGAAAAAAGAGGATCTTTCGCATGGCCCCCATTCATCACCATTTTGAACTCAAAGGGTGGACTGAACCCAAAATTATTGTCCGCTTTTGGATTATCAGTATTTTTCTGGCTCTGTTGGCGATCAGCACGCTGAAGTTACGATGAAGCACACAATGGATCTCAAAAATAAAAGAGTAATTATTATTGGATTTGCGAAAACCGGCAGGAGCTTGACACGTTTCCTCCTCAGGCACCAGGCCGCTGTTATGGTGAACGATATCAAGGTGCGAGAACAATTCAATGAAGATCTGTCCGCACTCGAAAGAGAGGGGGTAACATTTGTGCTGGGACGCCATCCACATGATATATCTCGCCAGGCTGACCTGATCCTGATAAGTCCCGGCGTTGATCCGAATCTCGCGGCTTTGACCGAAGCTCGTAAACAAAGAGTGCCGATCATTAGCGAAATAGAACTGGCTTGCCGATTTATCGACGTTCCCATCATCGCGGTGACGGGAACCAATGGAAAAACAACAACCACCTCCTTAATCGCCGATATGCTCCGGCGATCAGGATTTTCAGTGTTTATGGGGGGTAATATCGGGATCCCATTAATAACGTTTGTTTACGACAGGCTTCAGGCTGATTACGTAGTTGCGGAACTCAGCAGCTTTCAATTGGAGACAATTGACGCCTTTAGACCTCACGTTGCAGTTTTGCTTAACATTACCCAGGACCATCTCGATCGATACGCAACCTTTGGTGATTACTGCGCGGCAAAATTCAGGATTTTCATGAATCAGCGTGCAGACGATTTTGCCGTTATTAATAGTGACGATGCGAGGTGTAGCGGAGTGATCGCGAAACTTGCGGCGCAGACTGTGCCTTTTAGTGGTGTGCCGTTCAAGGGCGAAGGCGTTCACATCGCTGCTGATTTTTTTTACTTCCAACAGAAGGATGGTTCGCGGCACGTTTATAGTCAGTCCAATGTCAAGCTCGTGGGGCCGCACAACAGAGAGAATCTGGCGGCGGCCATCGGCGCTGCCGAACTTTGTGGCGGCTCTCCGGATGCGATTCAGGAAAGCCTCGATCAATTTCAGGGCTTGGAACACCGCCTGGAGTTCGTTCGGGAGATTGGTGGTGTCGGGTATTACAATGACTCGAAAGCAACCAATATCGATGCGCTCCTGAAGTCACTTCAAAGCTTCCCGGGCAATGTGATTCTTATAGCGGGAGGGCGGGAGAAAGGCGGCGAATATGACATCCTTAAGGATATCATAAGACGGAAAACGCGCATGCTTATACTATTGGGTGAGGCTCAGAATAAATTTTATCGGCTTTTCAGTGCGCTCACCGATACGCGATTTGCCCGGGACATGAATAATGCGGTTGAAATTGCATTGCAGCATGCTCGCGGGGGAGATGTGGTTCTTTTATCCCCCGGGTGCGCAAGCTTTGACATGTTCTCCGATTATGAAGAACGTGGACGGGTGTTTAAAGAATCCGTTCGTCGCGCGGCAGCGAGAAAAGAGTTCGGTGAGGCTGTGAGCCATGAGTAGAAGCATGACAAATACATTGCTCCTTTTGTCTTGTCTGTCCCTTTTAAGCATCGGGGTCATTATGGTTTATAGCACGAGTTCTATCAGTGCCCTGAAGTTGTTTGATGACGAATATTACTTTTTGAAAAAAGAACTTGTGTTTGCAGTACTTGGGATTTTGCTTTTGGCAGCCGTGGCTCGATTTCCCTATCAGTATTTGTCTAAACTTGCCTATCCTATCCTTGCCCTTTCTATAGGAGGACTGCTTGTTCTACTCATTCCCGGCGTCGGCGTTTGCGTGGGAGGGGCGACCCGGTGGTTACGGTTTGGCCCGCTCTCCATTCAACCAGCCGAATGCGCCAAGTTGGGACTGATTATTTATCTGAGCTATTTCCTTTATAAGAGAGCGGAAAAGATACGGAACTTCTCGACCGGTTTTCTTCCACCCTTGCTGATTACCGGCGGGATGTCATTGTTAATCCTCCAGCAGCCCGATTTTGGAACGGCAGTCCTTATGATGATGATATTTTTTCTCCTCATGTTCGTGGGGGGGGCAAAAATTATCCATCTCATGACACTGGTAACAGGACTGGTGCCTATCGGTTGTTTTCTTATCATGTCCAGTTCGTATCGTTTGAAACGGCTTACGGCTTTTCTCGATCCCTGGAGCGATCCTGCAAATGCCGGTTTTCATATTATCCAGTCATACATTGCCTTTGGTTCAGGTGGGGTGTTGGGACAAGGGTTGGGAAATAGTCGACAAAAACTGTTTTACCTTCCCGAGGCTCATACTGATTTTATCCTGTCGGTTCTGGGGGAAGAATTAGGATTCATTGGTGTTTTGCTTGTTATTGTTTTCTTCTTAGTCATTATTCTGTGCGGCATCAAGATTGCTTTACGATCACGGGATCTTCTCGGGACTTATATTGCTGTGGGCATGGTATCTCTCGTCGGCCTGCAAGCCTTGTTAAATATGGGGGTGGTTATGGGGTTGCTCCCGACGAAAGGATCCACCCTGCCCTTTATAAGCTATGGAGGCACGTCTCTGCTGGTCAACTGCGCCGCAATGGGAATTCTTTTGAGTGTTTCCACGCAATCGCGCATTGATGAGAGGTAGCCCATGCGGATTTTGATTACGGGGGGTGGCACTGGTGGACATCTTTTTCCCGGACTTGCTCTAGCAGAGGAATTCCAGGCACGAGATGATCAAAATGTTATTCTTTTTGTAGGCACAAAAAGCGGTATTGAGCAGAAAATACTTCCATCGCGAGGATTTGATTTGAAGACCATCTGGACAACCGGTTTATTGGGAAAGGGGCTCTTACAGCAAGCGCTTGGGATTGCACAGTGTTTTGTCGGAATATTGCAGGCGATGATGGTTATCCGTCATTTCCGGCCTGATATTGTGTTGGGGACCGGAGGCTACGTATCGTTTCCGGTTATCGCGGCGGCATACTGCATGGGTATCGAAACCGCCATATGTGAACAGAACAGTATTCCCGGCTTAACCAATCGTATTTTGGGGAGGCTAGTAAAGACGGTTTTTGTTGCGTTTGAGGCCTCCCTCAGATTTTTTCCTAAAGGGAAGACCGTTATCTCCGGAAATCCGGTTCGAAGAGAATTCCGCGCCAGATCTTGTTCAGCTCCTAAGAAGAATGAGGGTCGTTTTTGTCTTTTGGTTTTGGGAGGAAGTCAAGGTGCGCACAGCATTAATAAGAAGATGGTGGATGCTCTCCCCACATTAAGACCAATCAGGGATAAACTGAAAGTGATTCATCAAACGGGCGTTCAGGATTACGAATGGGTACAGGAGACTTATGGAAAGCACCATATGCCGGCCACCATCCTACCCTTCATATCCGATATGGTCTCTGCATATGCCCAGGCTGATTTAGTGATAAGCAGAGCCGGAGCGATTACTATATCGGAGTTCCTTATTTGCGGAAAACCGTCGCTTCTCATCCCGTACCCTTTTGCTGCCCATAACCATCAAGAAGTTAATGCGAAGATGTTGGTGGAAAAGGGTGCTGCACAAGTGCTTCTAGATAGAGACACCAGTGGGGAACAGGTGGGAGAGGCCATTCTTCATTTCTTAGCCCACCCTGAAGCGCTTAAAGAAATGAGTAGGCGCGCTCTGTCTCTGTCTCAACCGGAAGCGGCAGACGTTATTGTCAATCGCTATTTTCCTATTCCTGAAGGGAGGTAAAGGCCATTTATAATAAACCTCTTACTATACATATGGTCGGTATCGGCGGGAGTGGCATGAGCGGGATCGCCGAGGTGCTTCTCAATCTCGGACATCGGGTCAGCGGCTCCGACCTTATTGTGTCTGATGTTATCCGGAGACTAGGAGATTTGGGGGCGACGATCTATCAAGGACATGATGCCGAGCATGTCCGCGAGGTAGATGTCGTCGTTTATTCATCTGCGGTTACGTTTGATAATCCGGAAATAAAGGCGGCGATGGAACAGATGATCCCCATCATTCCTCGGGCGGAAATGCTGGCGGAATTAATGCGAATGAAATACGGCATTGCCGTGGCGGGAACACATGGGAAAACGACGACCACGTCATTGGTGGCAACCCTTTTGGCGGCGGGAGGAATTGATCCTACCATTATTATCGGCGGAAGGCTTAATATTATCGGAAGTGGTGCTAAGCTTGGCAGCGGGGAGTTTTTAGTCGCCGAAGCTGACGAGAGTGACGGATCGTTTCTGAAATTGTCACCAACTATTACGGTTGTTACCAATATCGACTCCGATCATCTTGATTACTATCATGACCTTGTCTCCATTGAAAAGGCTTTTGAAGAGTTTAACAACAAGATTCCCTTTTTCGGAGTAAACATTCTGTGTTTAGACGACAAGGCCGTCCAGCGTCTCATCCCCGGCCTCAAAAAGAGATACATTACGTATGGTCTCACGTCTCAGGCGGATTATCAAGCTCGCGATGTCTTTTTTGAGGGCGTTAGTTCGCGTTTCCGTATCCATTATCACGGCGAGGATTTGGGCGAATTTATTCTCCATGTGCCGGGAATTCATAATGTCCAAAACACGCTGGCGGCGGTGGCGGTAGCCCGTGAGCTGAATATCGACGTGGTGACTATGAGAAATGCATTAGAAGAGTACAAAGGTGTTGACCGGCGCTTTCAGATCCGGGGAGAGGTTGCCGGTATCACCGTTGTTGATGACTATGGGCATCATCCAACGGAAATACATCACACCCTGAATGCGGTGAAACAGGTGTGGGAGGATCGGAAGTTGATCGTGGTGTTCCAGCCGCATCGATATACGAGAACGCAGATATTGTTCAATGATTTTCTTACTGCGTTTTATCAAGCCGACCATTTAGTGCTTACGGATATTTACCCTGCCGGAGAAGAGCCGATTCAAGGGGTAGATGCGGAAGCCCTGTTCCAAGGGATTAAAGAACACGGTCATAAATCCGCACTATATTTACCCGAGACCGATGATATCATCAGCCATCTCCTTGATATCGTCGAACCCGATAACGTGGTATTGACGCTTGGCGCGGGCAATATCTGGGAAGTGGGAGAGACACTTCTCAGAAAGTTGAAGGAACGGTAGAGCGTGAAAGCCCATCAAAAAGGACAATTGGAAAGATTTTTTCGGGGAACGTTGCTTTACGAAACTCCTTTAAGAGACTTTCTTTCTTTTAAAGTAGGTGGCCCTGCAGATGTAGTCGCTTTTCCCGCAGACGTGGAAGACCTTATTAGTCTAGTTCATTTTCTTCGCGAACAAGAGGCGCCGTTCTTTGTCCTGGGGGAAGGAACAAACCTTTTGGTTCGGGATGGAGGATATCGGGGTGTGGTTATCCGACTATTGGCAGAGTCGGCTACCATTGAAATAGAGCGCGAGGCGGAAAATACGGTCTATGTGAGAGCCCACGCAGGAGAGCGCCTCTCTCGGCTGCTCGAATTTTCTCTCGATAAAAGTCTTTCGGGATTGGAATTCGCCGTCGGTATTCCCGGCTCAGTAGGCGGTGCCTTATTTATGAACGCCGGAGCCTATGGGGGTGAGATCAAAGACGTTACATTTTCGGTGCGCATTCTTACGGCTGACGGCACTCTAGAGGATGTCCCTCAAACTGTTCTCCGGTTTTCGTATCGGAAATTGGAGATTCCTCCACATGCTATTATCGTTGAGGCGCTCTTTGGACTGCAAAAAGGTATTGAGGAGGAGGTGAGAGCGATAGTAGCGGAACGTTTCACAAGGCGAAGGCAAAGCCAACCGTGGGGTTTCCCCAATGCCGGGTCCGTCTTCAAAAATCCTCCGGGGTATCACGCGGCCCAATTGATCGAAGATGTGGGACTTAAGGGATGTCAGATCGGAGGAGCGGCGGTGTCGTCCCGGCATGCAAACTTCATTGTCAATCAGGGATCGGCGAGCGCGCGAGATATTTTAGATCTCATTTCGCATATTCAGGATACGGTGTGGGAAAAAAAGGGAATTCAATTGGAACCTGAGATTCACATTGTCGGAGAAGACGGGACGTAAGCTACTGAAGGGCATTATAATGACAAGGAACGTGTACGCAATTTTGACGAAGGAAATGCTGAGAAAGAAGCGAATCGGGGTTTTAATGGGAGGGATCTCTCCAGAAAGAGAGATTTCTCTTAAGACCGGCAAGGCAATAGCGCGGGCGCTGGCGGACAAGGGCTATCAGACTTGCGCAATTGATGTGGACCGCACGGTTGTCGAACGGTTGGTGCGGGAACAGATTGATATTGCTTTTATTGCGCTCCATGGTCCGTGGGGAGAAGATGGTACCATTCAGGGGCTTCTGGAACTGATGGAAATACCCTATACCGGCTCCGGCGTATTGGGAAGTGCGTTGGCTATGAATAAAGAAGCGGCAAAAACAATCTTTTCCTATCACCAACTCCCGACTCCGCGCTTCCAGGTGTTTTGTTTACAGGATGATGTTTCCAAGATTACCATACCGGTTCCTGCGGTTGTCAAACCTGTGTCGGGCGGATCGACGATCGGGACGTCGGTTGTACGGGCAGACCATGAGTTTAAGGAAGCTTTGGAAAAAGCGGCCGAATATGATCACGCAATTTTGATAGAAGAGTACGTAGAGGGGAGCGATATAACGGTGGGCATTCTTGACGGAGAGTATCTCCCGGTCGTTGAGATAGTCCCGAAAAGCGGCTTCTATGATTATGAATCCAAATATCTGCCTGGGAAGACGGAATATATTGTTCCTGCCCGTTTACCGCGGGAAGTAGCTGAAAAGGCCCAAGAGATGGCGGTGGTGGCCTATCGGGTGTTACACTGCTCCGGGGCCGCCCGAGTTGATTTTTTGGTTGAGCGTACTGGGGGCCTGATGATCTTAGAGATCAATACTGTTCCCGGCCTGACTGAGACGAGCTTATTGCCAATGGCGGCCGCCGAAGCAGGGATAGACTTCCCGACGCTTGTTGAAAGGATGCTTTTTTCAGCGCAGTTGCATATTACCTGAGTACCGGGGGCGTTATGAAGAGTTACTACTCAAGAAAGATATCAAATAGCTACCGGTGGAATCGAAAGAAAAGGTTTCTAAAAAAGGCAACGGTAAAAGGAGCCTTCTTTGTATCGATTAAGACTATCGGCGCCGTATTTCTCATAGCATTCGGCGTGGTATCCGTATACTACTTGACGAACGGCATTGCTCATTCACCATATTTCACTTTACAAGACGTTCGATTTCAAGGGTGCACACATGTGAGCCCCCAAGAATTGGTGAAACTGGCAGGCCTGCGGCTGGGGTCCAATATCTTTGCTGTTGATCTCACCAATATCGCGCACCGGGTGCGATCGAATCCCTGGGTAAAAGATGTAAAGCTTGAAAGAAATCTACCGCACCAATTAACCATAAAAGTTGAAGAACGAGAGGCGGTTGCGCTGGTGAGCCATAAGAGGCTCTTTCTGGTAGATGATGACGGCATTCTGTTCAAGGAAGTCGGACCTCATGACCCTGTTGATTTGCCGGTTATAACCGGCTTGTCTTTCTCGTGTCAGAATGCCGATCGTATTCAAGAGGTCCTTGCAGTCCTCAACACCGCCCATACGCTTGACGTAATTCATCGTGACGACGTTTCGGAAGTTCATATTGATGCTAACTACGGGCTCACCTTGTACACACTCAAGGAAACGATGCCGATAGAGATGGGGCTCGGTGATTATTGCGGAAAGCTCAGGTTGCTTGCCGGTGTGCGGAGTGATTTAAATGAACGAAAAATAACTCCGCATGCTATTGAGCTTATTTCATCGGAGAAGGCCCATGTTAGAATGGCTAACGCATCGTGAAGATTGATTTAAAGGAGGTGATGAAGCAATGAGAAGCAACGGAAACATGGTCGTGGGTGTTGATGTGGGTACGACGAAAACCTGCGTTTTGATCGGAGAAAAAACGCCTGACGGGGTTGATATTGTCGGCATTGGAGTGCATCCATCGCTAGGATTGAAAAAGGGAATAATTATCGATGTAGAAGCGACTATTGAATCAATCCGGCATGCCGTACATGAGGCGGAACGGATGGCTGATTATGAAGTAGAAGCGGTATATACCGGTATTTCCGGAGCTCATATTAAGGGTTTTAACAGCCATGGTGTGGTGGCAGTTAAAAATAGAGAGATTAAGCGCAGCGATATCAAACGATCGATAGATGCTGCCCGGGCGGTAACAATCCCGGTTGACAGAGAAATCATTCATGTGCTTCCCCAGGAGTACATTGTGGATGACCAAGGCGGAATCCGGGACCCGCTGGGCATGTCAGGCATGCGACTGGAGGCCAAAGTGCATGTGGTGACGGGAGCGATCGCATCCGCCAAGAATATCGTTAAATGTGCTAACCAGACAGGGTTGGACGTTAAGGATATTATCCTCGAACAACTAGGATCAAGCGAGGCGGTACTTACGGACGATGAGAAGGATTTGGGAAGCGTCATGATTGATATCGGGGGCGGAACCACCGATATAGCTGTTTTTTTAAAAGGAAGCATCGGCCATACATCGGTGATTCCCATTGGGGGCAATCATTTTACCTCTGACATTGCCATCGGAATGCGGACACCGGTAAAGGAGGCTGAACGAATCAAGAAAGAATATGGCTGTGCGCTTCCGGGTACAGTCAATCGAGACGAAACGATTGAGGTCATGAGCGTTGACGGAAAAGAAAGCAGGGCTGTCTCGAGGAGGAGACTGTGTGAAATTATTGAGCCGCGGGCGGAAGAGCTGTTCGAACTGATTCACAAAGAGATTATAAAATCGGAATTGGGGGAACTGATCGGGTCCGGCATTGTATTGACCGGCGGGTCGGCGCTGATGCCCGGGATTAAAGAGATGGCTGAAAAAATGCTTAGACTTCCGGTCAGGATCGGATATCCCCAGCGGACACGAGGCCTCACCGAGGTTGTTAATAACCCGATGTATGCCACAGCGGTCGGATTATTGCTGTATGGGAACGGCAAAAGCAGTAATAACGTGTTCAAGGGGAACAACGGCCCGTTAAATTCCCTTGTCAAGACGATGAGGGGTTGGTTTTTTGAATTTATTTGATGTGGAGAAGAATAAAATTATCACCTACTAATAAGGGGGAAAGAAGATGATAGAGTTTGAAAATACGCCTCGCTTAGGTGCAAAAATTAAGGTTGTCGGAATTGGAGGAGGCGGCTGTAACGCCATCAATACCATGATTGAATCGAATATGGATGGTGTTGAGTTTATCGCCGCGAATACTGATTTGCAGGCTTTGGGAGCATGTAAATCACCGATTAAGGTCCAGTTAGGTGCACAACTGACAAAGGGTTTGGGTGCCGGTGCGGATCCCGAAGTCGGGCAAAAAGCGATGTTGGAAGACATCGAAAAAATGAAAGAACTCGTAAAAGGTGCGGATATGGTATTTATTGCCGCGGGAATGGGAGGCGGCACCGGAACGGGCGGAGCGCCGGTATTGGCGAAGATTGCCAAAGAACTTGATGTCCTTACCGTGGCTGTTGTAACCAAACCGTTTCTCTTCGAAGGAAAGCGAAGACGGCAGATAGGGGAGAAAGGAATCGAAGAACTCAAAGAAGCCGTCGATACCCTTATTGCGATACCGAATCAACGCCTCTTGGTAAATTCTAGCAAGAGGATGACGCTTTTGGAGGGATTCAAAAAAGCCGACGAAGTTCTTCTTCACGCGGTGAAAGGGATCTCAGACCTTATAACGATACCCGGACTTATCAATCTTGACTTTAACGATGTTCGGGCGGTTATGTCGGAGATGGGCATGGCCTTTATGGGTACAGGGGTCGCAACCGGAGAGAACCGAGCAATTGATGCTGCTAAAAAAGCTATTTCAAGTCCTCTTCTGGAAGATGTCAGTATTGAAGGGGCAAAAGGATTACTCATTAATATCAGTGCCGGTTCTGATTTAACACTTTTTGAAGTGAATGAAGCATCTACCATGATTCAGGAAGAAACGCACGACGATGCCAATATTATCTTTGGAGCGGTTATTGATAAGGACGCTGGAGAAGAGGTGAGGGTGACCGTGATAGCCACCGGATTTGGGAAGGGGGGCGAAATGCTTTCGGAGGATTTGCGGCGGAATATTTCCGTTATCTCCAAACAGATGCAAGAGAAGGATATGGATGTGCCCGCCTACATCAGGAAGAGGGGTTACCTGAACCGTGTTAAACCAGAGGTAGTGAAGGTTGGGACGATTATCGATAGCTGTTTCAATGAAAGCGGTGAGTACGATACACCGACCTTCCTGAGACGGCACGCTGAATAAGATATCTGGTTCTTTCCGGTGTGCAGACTCTTGAATGATGTGATACGCCGTGAAAGTTGGCCGGTTACAGTGCCTGGTGAAGACCACAAACCATGTCCTGGAAACTAAAGGAAAAGGCTCGGTCTCTCCTGCAAGAGGAGGAGGGAACCATCATAAAGCCCTGGGGCGATAAGATCTCGGTAGCCCTAGTTTATCCTAATTATTATCATGTGGGCATGGCTAATTTGGGGTTTCAGTCTGTCTATTTCACTATCAACAGTCTCCCTTATGCAGTTTGTGAACGATTCTTCTTGCCTGAAAAAGGAGATTTTAAGGAATTTCAGCGAACGTCTACCCCATTGTTCTCTTTGGAGTCTCAGGCGCCGTTGGGAAGTTTTGATATTATTGCCTTTTCCCTCTCCTTTGAAAACGATTATGCTAATATCCTCGCCATCCTGGACCTAGGCGGGATTCCACTCCGTCACTCCCGACGAAAGGATGCCCATCCGATTGTATTGGCCGGGGGGATTACGACGTTTCTTAATCCCGAACCGCTTGCCGATTTTATGGACCTTTTTATTTTAGGCGAAGCCGAGGAGGTGCTGCCTGAATGTCTGTCGGAGATCAAGACGGCTCGCACCCTGCAGAACTCTCGCACCCACCTGGTGGCCCGGTTATCGGCGATCGAGGGAGTCTATGTTCCCTATTTCTATGCGGTCTCTTATGGAGAAGATGGAACACTCGCATCCTTTGTACCTCAAAAGAAAGTCCCATCGAGGGTGAAACGGAGATGGATACAAAAGGTTGATAGCCATGTAACGCGCTCAATCGTCACATCTCCACTGATGGAGTTCGGAGGTATGTATCTGGTTGAAATCAGCAGAGGCTGTTGCTATGACTGTCGATTTTGCGCTACAGGGTGGATCTATCGACCAGTAAGACCGCGGTCGCTGAAGAGTCTCACCCCGGCTATCGAGAAGGGTCTTCAGAGCAGCAAGAAAATAGGTCTGGTGAGCGCGGCCGTGAGTGATCATCCTGAGATCAATGGAATTTGCGACTTCATCCGGGAGAGAGGAGGCGGACTCTCGGTATCGTCTTTACGGCTGAATGCTCTGAAAAAAGAACTGTTGAGCGCCCTACAAGAGAGCGGACATCAATCGGTTACACTTGCTCCTGAAACTGGTTCAGAGCGGCTTCGCGCGGTTATCAAGAAACATATTTCGAATCAGGACATCTTCGACGCCGTCGAACTCGTAGCTTTATGCAAGATTCCCAATCTTCGTCTCTACTTTTTAGTGGGACTCCCCACGGAGTCGATGAGCGATATCGAAGAGATCGTTGCCCTCACCAAGAAAATCAAGCATACGATGATATCGTCGCTGAAAAGAAAAACCCTTCCTGGTGCAATCACGCTGTGTATAACTCCGTTTGTCCCCAAGCCATTCACACCTTTTCAATGGGTACCGTTCGAGAACCTTTCGTTGTTGCGCCGAAAAATTAACCACATACAGAACGGACTGCGGAAGGAGCGGCAGGTTCTGGTAACTTTTGATTTGCCCAAGTGGGCCTATGTGCAGGCCCTTTTGAGTCGGGGAGATCGACGGGTCGGTAAGATTCTCCTCGCCGTGCATGAGAACGGCGGGAACTGGAATCAAGCATTTCAAATGACAGACATTAATCCGGACTTTTATGTCTATCGTCACCGCGAACTGACTGAGCTATTGCCGTGGGACTTTATTGATCACGGCCTTAAGAAAGAGAAACTAATCGCTGAATACCATCAAGCCCTCACTGAGAAATAGAAGGCCTTTTTCTGCATTTTTCTGATTTTCTTCTCTATCCTCTCTTTAATTTCTTCCGGTCCGAGTACCTTCAAAATGCCCAACTCTAACCAACGCCTCCAAAAAGATCTTGACCAATGTAATGGATTCCTATAATTTTGAAAGTTATACGAAACTCTTCTCTCAATCCTTGACGGTGAGGGGGTGAGAGGACCCAGCGGGAGAGGGCGATGGCGGATAGTAAGGTGGTTGTCGGAATAATTACGGCGTGGTTTTTCATTGGTAGTGGGCTTATGGATATGTCGCCTGTGTTACACGCAGGCGAGAGAGATTATTTTTGTGTAGGAGGCTATTCCCCCGAGCATTCGTTCGATGAATACGGCGTGAGGCACGGCCGTCACGTTTTTTATCCTTCGTTGTTTAATGCCCATCCTTATTATCGGTATCATGAAAGTCCTCGATACCGATACGATCCCCGAGGAAGGTTTATGCATTATTGGTTTTCCTATGATGACTCTCGCCGGGAAGAGGTATCGCCGTATAAAAACCTTAAAATTAGGCCGGCCGGAGAGCTGCAGATACTGGCAAAACCACCTCAGGCCCGTGTCTTGGTGGATGGGTATGAAGCGGAAGCAGACGATGATCATTCCTGGACCATGGGACTTTTGACCGGTGTTCATGTCGTAGAGGTTCGTGCCGAAGGGTATCAGTCTTATGTTCAGGAAGTCGAAATAGAGACAGCACAGAAGAAAGTATTGCTCGTTGAATTAGTGCGCTAATAAGGTGTAATAGGCAACAGTGTTACCTATATAACAAAGGAGGTATCTATGAAAAAAGGGATTATCGGGGTGATAGTATGTCTCATTCTTCTTTCGTTTTCCCCGGGCTTTGCTGGTGAAAAACCTCGGATGGGGGTGCTACGATTCACAAATGATACAAGTGCCGGATGGTGGGGGGCGACAGCCGGCCGGGATCTTCAAGATATGCTTATTGCGGAGCTTGCCGGCAAGAAGGTTTTCAATGTGCTCGAACGAAAAGAACTCGATGCCGTGCTGGGTGAGCAGGACCTGGGCGCTTCCGGACGACTGAATAAAAAGACGACTTGTAAGATAGGAAATATCACCGGCGCCAAGTATCTGGTGGCGGGCACGGTTTCGGCGTTTGAGCATGATACCAGCGGTGAGGGAGCGGGAGTTTCGTTTCAAGGCATATCCATCGGCGGCAAAAGAGATCGGGCATATATGGCGGTTGATCTAAAAGTGATTGAGGTGGAGACGGGAGAAATCTATGATGTGAGAACAGTGGAAGCCACTTCGAAATCTGGAGGCCTGCGCCTTGGAGTCAGCCGGGGGAGCTTTGGAGGCAGCCTCGGGAAATACAAAAACACGCCGGTAGGGAAAGCCATCCGGGCCTGTATTATGGAAATAGCTGATTATCTGGAATGTTCGATTATTAAGGGAAAAGACGCTCCGTGTATAGGGGAATATGCTGCAAAAGAAAGCGCGCGGAGGGAAAAAACCAAAGGAAGTATTGACTTGGAATAAGAAATTTATTCATTTCCCCGGATGAGGAATATTTGACAAGCATATTTCTCCCCACGGGAAGATGGTTAGATACGTTTCAAACTTCACTAAAATTGAGAGTCTCTCTCTTACCGTTTCGAAGAAAGGATGGTCTTGGGTGCCGTCCTTTTTTTCATTCTCAAGATGTTTTTCCCAAAGGGGGAGGTAGCAGTAAAGGATGCTGCCTGAGCCGGTGCGGGCAGTATAACTGAGGGTTATCAGGAGGGATTCCTGGAGCCAGCTGTACTCTTCAAGAAAGTAGTTTCTTTTTTTACCCGGGCCGTAGGACTGGCACAGGGATTTTTTAATGGCCGTAAACCGCAGAAAGCCATCAAAGGTAATGTATACCCCCATAAATTTGTTCTGATAAAAATAGTATTCAATTGTTGTGACAATTTCGCCAGCGAACGCTAAGATATCGTTTTCCCGAGTATAAACATCGATTCCTTCCTGGGAGGCTATTTTTTTCATTCCCGGAATAGTGTCGATATGGGCGCCCCAGGGAATGCCGTTGAAGCTTTCCGGCTCCAGGCTAGCCGGCGCAGCATAAACGAAAAGGAAAGGACCAAAGCATAGAATAATCAAGAGAAGTTTTGCTGTCTTTGAGGCCAACAAGAGCAATAGGGGAAGAAATTGGTAGTATTAGTGCTTGTTGCTTGCGTTTAACGTTTTGGGAAAAAGGTAGACGTGATCCATCCCCAGTTAAGTAGCATATGCAGAATGACGCCCGCAACAAGCAGAATTCCAACTACAGGGTGAATTACTTCAAACAGTTCTTCATCCATCAGGTTATGACCTAACCCGGTAATAGCTTGTCACAGCATAAGCAAAAACAACACGATGTTGGTCATTTTTAGTAATGATGCTTTTTTCATGAGTGTGGCCCTCTCCGGCAGAATTGATCAAGGGGGTGCAACCACAAATGAATGAAAGATCGCCTCCTCCAAAACAGACCTTTCTCTTGTTCCCCAAGACTGGATTTGTCCCGGAACGTAGCGCGGAAAGATCATAAGGAGAACGTCATTTAACGTCTATTTGATATTGGTAATTGGGGACGATTTCGCTTAAAAAGGCCCATCCCCAGCCGACCAACGTGTTGTTGTTAAAAACGAGGGGAACCAACTCGTCATCGGTGATCACATGGTCTTTATTTTTTTGTTCGGTATTATAAAACAAAACTTCATAAAGATTCCCGTCTCGCCCCAGAGGGGTTTCGACCTTGTAGGGGTTATTGGTGTAATCCACTGTCTGGGTTCCCATTATCTGCAGTACCTCAAACTTTTCCATCCCTAAGGATAACCGGAGTAAATTTTCACGGTTTTTGGTTCTCATTTGCTCTTGAGAGCCAGCGCAAGCGAAGACTTGGACGATGAGAAAAAGCATAAAGACTTTTTTCATGGGTCTCCTCCCCAAAAAGGATGAAAACGGAATCATACAACACCAATACAAGAATGAGGCACAACTATTTACTACTGCAGACTCACCTTAGGTATGATATAGTGCATTTGCTATAAAATTCAAGTCATTTCCGCTGATTGCTTTTATGGTTGTCACGCCGGAATTGAGGGTGAAACATTTTTTATTATTTAAAATCAATAGGTTCCAGTGAACGTCACTGCTCGAGTTTCCGTTTTATAAGAGGAAATAGACGGCGATGAGGACGGTCATGGTCCCTGGGCGGTTTGAGAAAGATGCGGACGAGAGATTTTTATCAGAAAGACTACTATGAGATCCTGGGCGTTTCTCGAGATGCCTCTGAGGAAGAGATCAAGAAAGCCTATCGAAGACTGGCCCTTCTCTATCATCCCGACCGGAACCGGAATGGCCGTGGATCTGAAGAGAAATTCAAGGAAATCAGTGAAGCTTACGGTGTGCTGATGGACGGAGAAAAGCGAAGGAGATACGATCAGCACAGAGATCACGGAGGTGGCCGGGGGGTTGCCGAGGGGGGCGTCGGTTATACGCAGGAAGACATCTTCCGCGACATTTTTCGAGATCCCCGGGCAAGTGCGATTTTCCGCGATTTAGCTCGGGAATTCAGCAGATCCGGATTCAGGTTTGATACGCGCTTCTTTGATGATGTTTTTTTTGGGGGGAGAGGCGCTGTATTCGGAGGGGTATACTTTTTTGGCTCTGAAGGGTTCGGGCGAACCGTCTTTCCGTTTGCTCCCGGAGAGAGATTCATGCCGACAGCTAAACCAGCCTTAAAGTCAAACCTCCTGACCAGAGTTGCCGGGAAGATTGGTGGCTATCTGGTGAAGAAAATTTTCTCCGGAAGTCAGGGTGCCGTTGGGGGGAGAGACCTCCATTATACCCTTGCTGTTTCTCACCAGGAAGCAGCGTTAGGAACGGAAAAGCGAATCGCCCTGAAAAGGGCTCAAAAAACCGAGAAGCTCCTTGTCAAGATACCTGCCGGCGTCCGTTCGGGTGCCCAATTGAGACTTAAAGGGAAGGGAAAGAAAACGGCAATCGGCAACAACGCCGGGGATCTATATCTGGAAATACAGATTCAATGAGAATGTGATGTCCTCCACCGCATTCGATTCGATGTGGCACGACATGAGGGAGCAATGAAAGAATCACGAAGAGCCGCAGCAGTGGCGCTACCATTGGGGATAATGATTCTTTTGCTTATGATCGGCCTCCTCGCCGGGATGAAGGAGGCGGAGAACTCGGGGTTGAGTATCGCCGAGCGCTTCCAGCAGGCAACCGCCTTGCCCGGCAAGGGAATTTCGGCTGATCCCTGTCCTCAAAAGCCACCCAAACCGCCACAGTATAAGCAATACGCGGAGGCAAAGATGATCAGGCTGTTAAGACCACAGTATCGGGGGCTTCCCGTCGAGGCGGCCATCGAGCAACGCCGCTCGGTTCGGGAATTTTCCACTCGATCAATCGATTTTGCCCAGTTGTCCCAACTGGTTTTTGCCGCCCAAGGAACAACCGGTGAAAGATATAGTCATCCCCTTCGTGCGGCTCCTTCAGCCGGCGCGTTGTATCCGATGGAACTGTATGTTGTAGTGAACAATGTGGAAGAAATTCCCCAGGGGATTTACCATTACAATATACGGGAACATGGTTTGGAGTTGCTGGAAACAGGGGATTTTAGTGCCCGGATAATAGAGGCGGGACTCCATCAGAGCATGCTTGGTAAAGCCAACGCAACTTTCGCCGTATCAGCTGTTTTTGACCGCACCCGTTTTAAGTATGGTGAACGGGGGATGCGCTACATCTATATGGAAGCCGGTCATATCAGTGAAAATATCTTTCTCCAAGCAGTCTCGTTGGGATTAGGCTCGGTCAGCGTCGGCGCTTTTTATGATGACAAGGTCAATCTTCTTTTCGGCCTCGACGGTCAGAAAGAGTCGGTCATTTATCTCCACGCCGTGGGAACCCTGTGAACCGGCGAAATTTCCAGCGGGCTAACAGTTCTTACTATCGTAGTGACATGCGATTCCATTCCTCTTTTCTCATAATCGAAAAAAGAGGTTTTCGAAGGCCCCTCTTCATTACGGGGACTGAATTTTTTATTTTGACATACCTGCTAAACATGCCATGGTTTCGAAATATTTTTTATGAAAGGATACGCGTCTTGCCTGCATCTATCGGAAAATTTTGCTTTGCCGCACCCGGGAAAATCTGTTAAGTAAGAAGAGGCAGAAGATCCTTTGCTCACAATGTTCAAAACCTTTCTTATTTACAATGGCGGCGAATCCCCTCCTAGCAAATTTCGCTATCGTCTTGAGCCGGCCGTTGATTCCGGAGAATATCGGATCAGCAGCCCGGGTAGCCTGCAACATGGGAATACCTTGTTTGCGTGTGGTTTCTCCCACAGAACTCGATTATGAACGGATGTTAAAAATGGCTACCCACAAAGCAGCTCATATCATCCATGAGATGAAAGTTTATGGGGATGTCAGAGAAGCACTCTCCGACTTTCGGTTCGTTGTTGGGTTGACCGCTCGAACAGGAGGAGAGCGAAAGCCGATCATGGCGCCTCGAGAGGTCGCCTCCCGGCTGTTCTTTTATGCTGCCGAGAATTCCGTTGCTCTGTTGTTCGGATCTGAGGACAGGGGGCTTACCAATGAGGAGATTCGTCTCTGCCATCAGTTAGTGAGGATCCCTACTGCTGAATTTTCCAGTCTTAATCTTGCGCAAGCAGTGATGATCATGGCGTATGAGATTTTCCTGGCAAGTTTTCAGGAGTGTGAACAGACAAGCCCGATGCTTGCCACCTCGGCAGAACTCGAGTTGATGTATGAGCGGGTTAAGGATATCCTCATTAAAATCAATTTTATCCAACCGGAAAACCCCGATCATTGGATGATGAACATCCGACGTTTTTTTTCCCGCCTTGGTTTGCGCTCGAGTGATGTCAATTTAATCATGGGAATTTGCCGGCAGGTTAACTGGTATAGCAAGGCAAGGGTTCAGCTTCGGGGAGAAGAAAAACCCGAAACCGAAAATGGTTTTATCAAGGACTCTTCAATAATTAAATAATATATGGATGCCCACGTCCCTCCAGAGAGACCACCACTAAAGCTTGTAAGTATCGGAAGTATTTCCGCTGCATCACTGCTCATTAACGGATTCTTTGGACAGAGAGAAGCTATTACGGCAATTGTGTCGACTACAGATACGGGAAGCAGTACCGGGGTCATCAGAGAGAAGTTTTCAATGCCGGCTCCCGGAGATATAAGGGCTGTCGTAGCCGCGATGGGAGAGGAAACCGGCGTCCATGGCGTGTTGAAAAAACTGTTTGAATACAGGTTCAAACCCGATCAATTTCCGGAATTGCCGAACATGTCCTTGGGGAATCTTGTCCTTGCTGCCTTGATGGACATGACGAAAGACTTTTCAAAGGCGGTGACAATGGCCAGTGAAATAGTAGGATGCAGAGGTACGATTTTACCGGTGACAGTCACTAATGCCAATATTAAGGCGAAATTGGCTAACGGTTGCGTAGTCCGGGGTGAAGCGGCAGTGCGTCGGGTGGGGAAGCCTCCGATTCGCGAGCTGTTTCTTGAGAACGATGCGGTGGTCTTGACCAACGGTATAGACGATGCTGTTATGAGTGCAGATATGGTCGTCATGGGACCAGGGTGTTTATATACAAGCATTATCTCCTGTTTACTGGTTCCCGGTCTCGCAGGCGTTCTTCGCCGCACGGGAGCCAAGGTAGTCTACTGCTGTAATACGACGACGACTCCGGGCCAGACCGACGGAATGAGCGTTTTGGAACATGTAGCATGCATTACCCATTATCTGGGTGATACCCCTCCGGATTACGTGCTGATCAACAACAAGAGACCCCGACCGGAGGTGGAAGAAGCCTATCGGTCTGATGCTATTTATCTTCTACTGCCTGCCGCTTACGAAGTGGAACAAATCAAAGCTCAAGGATGTACGCCTGTGCTTGCCGACCTTCTTGAAGAGGGCTGGAAGGGGAAGAGGTCCCTGCACAAGCTTGATAGCATTCGGCACGATGCGGGCAAGATCAGAGCCGCGCTCATGAGCATCGACGGCAAAGAAGGATAATCCGTTGTCTCGTAACACTGTGGTCACTTTCATTTACTGTCTTGAAAGGAGATCCTATGATTCTGAAAATCAACCAAGACAATCCGCAGCCACGCCTGATCAAAAAAGCGGTCGAGATACTGATGAAAGGGGGCATTATCGTCTATCCCACGGATACGATTTATGGACTCGGGTGTGATCTTTACCACAAGGACGCCATCCAGCGAATCAGAAGTCTCAGGAAACATCGGAAAAGCAAGCCGTTGAGCATTGTTTGTGCAGACCTAAAGGATATCAGCAAGTATGCGTTTGTTTCAAACGGAGCCTTCAGGCTCATGCGCCAACTGATTCCCGGTGCGTATACCTTTGTTCTGGAGGCAACCAGGCTTGTTCCTAAGACCATGCTCACTAATCAGAAGACCGTGGGTATTCGAGTGCCCGGCAATAAAATTTCCTGCGGACTTGTTCTGGAACTCGGGCATCCTATTATCACTACGAGTGTTACTAAACCAGATGAAAGCCTCTACAATGATCCGGAGGAAATCGACAAAATGTTCGGTGCCTCCCTGGATCTTGTGATCGATGGTGGACGGATCGTGCCGCATCACTCCAGCATTATTGATTTTACGGGAGATCAGCCGAAAGTCTTACGAAAAGGCAAAGGGGATGTGAGCTTTATTCCTGAAGAATAAGGGACTCGCTGCTGTCTGCTGTATTCGGGATCGCATCACCTCCCCATGAATCACCAAGAGAACCCTTTATAACGACGAATTATCCCTCAGAAGGGTGGCGAGGAAAGTCTTCTTCCATGACGATGACGGGGAATCAGGCGAGAAAAAAGAAAATAGTACAAAAACGGTGCTGGGGGCGTGCATTGGTGGGCGGTTTTATCTCCTTGCTGGTGTTCTGTCCGTTGATTCACGGCGTCGGGGCGATGGAGGGAGCGATTCCTTTTTTTCCTGGTGAAAGGCTGACCTATGAGGTTAAATGGAGTTTTATCCCTGCCGGGAAAGTCATCCTGGAGGTTCTTCCGGTTGAGACAATCGACGGTGTTCAATCATACCATTTTGTGATGACAGCGAAAACGTATCCGGCTGTGGATGTATTTTATAAAGTCCGTGATCGGGTTGACTCTTATGCCCCCCTTACCATGACCCATGCAATCCTCTACCGAAAAAGGAATGAGGGGAACCATAAGAGGGACGTAACCGTTAGTTTTAATTGGGAGGATCGGGAAGTGAGGTATTCGAACTTTGGGAGAAGGAGGGATCCTGTTTCCATCCAACCGGGGACGTTTGATCCTTTGTCGGTGTTTTATGCTTTCCGGTCGTATGATCTTTGCCGGAACAGGGAAATTGAATGTCCGGTGACTGACGGCAAAAAATGGGTGGTCGGCAAGGCAAAAATAATTAGAAAAGAGCTGGTGACGCTGGCTTGCGGCATGTATGATACGTTTTTAGTTGAGCCTGACTTGGAGCATATCGGGGGTGTGTTTGAAAAGAGCAAAGACGCGACGTTGCAGATCTGGGTTACGGCAGACGGCAGACGTATTCCTGTCAGGTTCAAGAGCAAGGTGCGGGTAGGAAGCTTTGTGGGGGAGCTGGTCGCAGCCGAAGGTGTTGGCGGAGACAATTGGACAGCAGCGACTGCACCGGATGCCGCGGCGGAGCTGGGTTTCGCAGAGGATAAAGTCTCGGACAAAGCAGGCCGTTTGCGGGATGAGGAAAGTCCTTATCGGGTTTTGACTGCGCCGCGCAGAGTGTTTGGGAATGCTTTCGTTGCTCTGCCCGCACCGGTTCAAGAAGGTTGGCGAATAGGAGATTGAGAGGTCCTCAGGAGAACGGTCATCAGGTCTCAGAAATCGTGATATATTTCGAGAACCGTTCATCAAGATCGGTGAGCGCTATCCATGCATATTCAGTGTGGAAGTCCTGCCAAAGATGCGCCAGAGTATCTTTGAGAATTGCCGCGGATTCTTGATCGAATTCTGCGGCAGGCGCCAGGAGGTCATTGATGAAGGCTTTTTTGAAACCATGCATCCGGTAAGGAGGATTCTTGGCCGGCATCCGTACACGCCGAAAAAACTCCTTCCCTTGTTCGGGAGTAACGCTCGAAAAACCAGGATCGATCCTTAGCACCTGCCGAGTCCACCAGGTAAAAAGGAGAGGCTGAAAGGTCAATGCGGGTTTGTGAAGCACCGGATAGTCAATGGGATGCAGTTCGGTCAGGCGTTTCAATAGCCTATCCAGTACCGTTATGCGGCGGAAAACAGTTCGACAGTCCTCGACCTCGGATAGCCTCATGAATTCACGGTATTCTTCTTTCTCCCTTACGTAAAAGAGAGGTTTTTTTTTCATTATCCCTGTCAGGGTCGGTCCCCACGGATCGTCCCAAAACGCAAAAGTCAACCCCTGGCTGTGGAACCAGCTGCCGGGACACCAGCGGGCGACTTCGTGGCGCCGTTTTCGTGCCAATCCATACCCAACCCGAAAAAAGGAGACCAGGGAATGGGTTCGCAGCAGTGGTCCTGTCAGTGAAATGTCGGACTCGCAGAGTTTTTCCAGGGCAATGTTTATATACCCTGCCGCCTTTCGACACGTCTTCACCAAAACGTCAGGACTATCAACGACGAGAGTGTCTGCCGAGAGGATTTTGTTGCAAAGGCCGGCAAACTCAAGCATCATCTTCTCCTGGAGAGAGGGGTCTTTGACCTGGGCCAAAGCCTCGGTGAATGTGGTTTCTGCAATAGTGTTAGAGAACGGTAAAACCGGGACTGTCACCGGTAGGCGACTAGCGGAGAGACTTTTGAAGTCAATTGGTTGCTCAATGAGGAACTTTTCAGAACTGAGAGGAGCGTAAATTGAGAGTGCGTCCTCATAAGGGAGAAAACCATGCTCGGCCAGGCGCACATTTTTCAGCCGGTACATCTCCTCTTCGATTTGGGAAGGAAGGACATACGCGAACGTTGAGAGAAGATCCTGGTATCGCTTGAAATCCTGAAAGGCCATCTCCCGGAAGACAGCCTCTATGGTCTCCTGATATTCCGGATGGAGGACCCTTATAAAAAATGATCCATCAAGGGTGAAGAATCCTTCCGGAATGTCGAACGACTCATCGGAGGGTTTGGGTATGACCTCGATATTGTGGAAGAGGTAAAAAGCGGCAAGATCTTCGTTTTCCTTCCAGAGCCACTCAACAAGACGTTTGGAGTCAGCACGGTTAAGCCGTGTCAGCCACCGGGCGGCATGATTTCCGTCTACTCTGTCCTTTCTCCAGATCTCCACATCGATCAAAAATTGCCACTGATCATCGGATGCCAGGGCAAGGAGCGTGAGACTATCATCCTCACCGATCTTCTTGACAAGCCAGTAGAGATCTTCGGCGGAAAGACTCTGAACGACTTCCTGAGGTTTTCCGAATCCCAGGATGCGATCCAAGGCTTCCTTCCCGGGCAGGGAAGACAGTGCCCGCATGAGGACTTTTACATTCCCGGCGGCTGGTTCTATTTTTTCGCGCTCTGAAATTTTCGTGCTTTTTTCCACTTCTAAGACTCAATTCGAACGCTTAAGTCTTAATAGGAAAGAAAGAGGTGCTGAGCGGTTCACATGAGCCGTTCCGCACCTCTTCGAGATTACTTTATGAACGTCTTTTAATACATTCCGCCCATTCCGCCGCCCATTCCGCCGCCGGGAGGCATGGGGGGTGTTTCTTTAGGTTTGGGTTTTTCCACGACGCAGG
>JAFGRE010000021.1 GCA_016935335.1 Deltaproteobacteria bacterium | reverse complement strand
TTCCCTAAAATTTGAAAGCAACTCCCGGAATGTATTTTCATGTGTAAACCAATTCTCATCGTCCCGACCCAAGTCGATCTTCCCGCCGCCGGGACCATGATGATAAGAGGCTCTTATGTCCCTTTCACAGGCTGTTTCAGCTGTTACGTTACGATTTGCCCACACCTGGATGGTGTCTTTTTTTATATCCCCATGAATCGGGATATGAGTTTCTAATAAGTGCTGATAGAGAATTTTTTTCTTCGTAGCGGCATCCGGAATCATTCCTAAAAGTGTTCTACTCGAAATGGATGAATGGATTTCGAGGCCTATATAATCAATCCGGTCGAGCACACTATGCGGAGTGCTCGCGATGACCTCATATTCAGCACCTTGGCAGTCAAGCTTAAGAAACCGAAGGCGATCCACGCCATGTCGCTGCAGTACGTTCGATAGGGTATCACCTGTTACCGTCACCGGAGTACACTTATTGGGATTTACGTTGTAAATAGAGTGGCATGCACTTGCATCGATACCGAAATCATACATTACGATCGGCCCCGGTCTACCAACTAAGGCAATCTGTTCTATGATCGCGGCACCACCGACATTCTCTTTCAATACGGCAAAATTATCCGGAATCGGTTCCAAGCAGATGATCTTTGCCGAGGAAAATTCCTTCTTAACAAATAATGCGAAGGTTCCGTTGTAGGCGCCAACGTCCAGAACGTAGTCGTTGTCACGTACATACTCCGTGACATGGTAAGGATCCTTTTCTATTTCCTCAATAATACAGTCGTCCATCGAATCCGGCCTGATTTTGATCATTTTATAGCGGCATTCCATCGCCGCATGCTTGCCCCGGTTGTGTTGGCCAGCCGCCGTGCCTACGCGGACGCAATTCATCTTTCCATTATTGTTCTGCATAGTCGAATTGCTACATCTCGTGGCAGGTTTCACCTCATCGATCTTTTGCGACAGAGCATTTTCCACCATATTTCGATGGGCATCACAACGAAGATAATGCAGCAGGAGAGCTGCATCTTCCTTCGATTTCGTGCCAAGTCGGCTATACCACAACGAATAGTGATCGGATGCCAGCTGATCGTAAAGCGCTTGATAGTCCTGAGAAGCGAGCATGGTGCACAGGCGATTAAACTCTTTTCTATAAATCTCTTCATTACTCACCCTGATAACTCCGTCATTGTCGGCCACCACCGGGATAATGCGAATACCGCGATCCCGAGTATCAATACTGACTGCAATTGACCACCATGCATTCGGACATTCCTTAAACTCATTATTTAGGAAGACAAAATTACCCAATGAATAGAAGATCGGCTTATCCCGATATAACTCAAAGCCCTGCACAACGTGAGGATGATTTCCAACAACCGCATCGGCTCCGAATTCAATCCACAATTTATAACGATCACGGAGATAGGGAGGGGGGATCGATATCTTTTCCGTACCTCCATGGGCCACAACGACAACAAACAAACCGGCAGCTTGGCCCTCTTTTATTTTTTTAAAAAGCTCAAGAGGTCTATCAACGGTTGCGATACCGGCTTGGTTCTCATAAGCGGCACCAAACTCATTCTCAGCCACTGAAATGATTCTGCAGCCGCCGATGTCCAGAGGTGAAAATGCTTCGTATAGATTCATCCCCGCCCCAACCGTATCTATTCCATTTTTCCGACACAGGCTGATTGTCGTTTCGAGCCCTTCCTTCCCGAAATCCATGGAATGATTATTGGCGAGAATGGCCACATTGAAATGCCGAGCCAGCGGCGCGAAGTATTCTTCCTCGAGAAGAATGGTGGGACCCGCCTTAAACAATGCTTTGCGCCGTCGGGAAAATGCGCCCTCAAGATTAAAGATCACACTATCGTGCTCGGCACAAAGTCTCGCAAATGATGGACTGAAGTCAAAGGGTCTGTTTGGGACCGTATCTCCTAAAAATAGCATTTTATTCATATGACGTTTTCCCCGGTCTCCTTACCCATAGACAGTTTTTCCTCGCCCGGCAGCGCCCAAAGATCTTCCTTTTTCCACCCGTTTGTTTTCCTTATTTTCCGGTCACAAAGGTAGATGCCCCCTTTCACTTGCACGGACCCGATGCCGCTCCGTTTCCCTAAAAAAATACGCAATTGGTATCATAAGTTCTGAGCATTGTCCTTGGGTTTTGCAACGTGTATGCCAAAAGGCGTCCTGACGGACGTGTCCTAGTTTTACCTGGAACACCTCCATACCGTCTCTCCCACCGACAGGGAACCACGTAGAGAAGTTTGAGACGCAATCGCCATTTCCGTCTTAAGAGCTTGACAAAAATGCCGATAGTAATGAGGAGCGGACCGAAGCTCATTGGGTAGTTATTGCCCGGCGGAAGGAAAAAATCTCCGTAACCTCTCGGGGATTCGGTTTCTCTGCCGGTATCATTGCAGTGAGGGAATCGCGCCAAATGCCACCTAAATCTGATGCGGCGGGCACTCCCGTGCCAAGCATTTTCATTCCTCAGATTTGGCACAATGCTTGCTTCATTGGTGACGTATCTAGACTGTTATCGCGAATAGGCGCTCCAAGCCAGGTGTTTGGCAGGCCTGCTGCGCTGAGCAGGCGTGCCGAAACAAAAATAACAAATTCGTGTTTCACACTACGGCAGGAATCCATTTATGACCATTTCCATAGGTAATTCATATACCAGTGGCACCGCGGGAACCATTCAATACTCGGCTCTCACGTCAGATACCAACTGGACTGATTTGGTTGATGAGTTAATGCAAATTGAGCGTTTTCACATCAATCGACTTAACACCTGGCGGGAGGACTGGTCCACAAAAATTACCGCCCTCCAGGGGCTGGACGCTCGGCTTCTTGTTTTAAAGTCGTTTGCAGGGGATCTCAATACCGCAGACGAGTTTTATTCTCGCAGTGCGGCTTCCAGCGATGAAGATGTCCTCACCGCAACTACGGCAGCGTTCGCTGCACCGGGGGCACACACGGTAACAGTAGGAAGCGACATCAATCACCGCCTGGCTTCACAGGGATGGGCGGATGAAAGTACGACTGCGGTTGGTGACAGCGGAGGGGATCTTGTCATACAGGTCGGCACTCAAGGGACAATCACCATTGCTGATGCTGATATCTCCGCCGCCACTACGCTCCAGGATTTGCGGGACTTAATTAACGGCAGCCCGGAAAACACCGGAGCCAAGGCGATCACCGCCTCCATAATGCATGACGGATCGAATATCAACCCCTACCGTCTCCTCATAACCGCAGAGAACGGCGGTCCCGCCTATACAATCTTGGTGCCCAACAACCCTACAAATCTCAACTTTTATACGAATGATATTTCCTCGGCCGACACAACAAATCTAACCGCTTCCACTACAACCGCCATGACAACGTCGGGATCGTTTACGGGAGACAAAAGCACGGTTGGCGCCACCGGTTACCGAACCTATACCTTCACCGGCCCGGCGGACCAGCAAATCATCGGGAGCGGTGACTGGACGATAAGCTGGGTCGGAGATGGTGGCGGCGGCACTGGAACCATTAACCTTGGAAACGCATATACCGCCAATGATACGATCGAGATCGAAGACGGAGTCTTCATCTCATTCGATTCGGGTGTTTTTGAGGGGGGCAATAAAACGTTTACGGTAAAAGCATTTAGTTCCGACATCGATGCGCCTGAATACGGAACCTGGAACGGCACTGCAACCGTCACCTCGGATGGCAATTACCTGGGCAGCACCAACAAGACCTTCACCTTCACC
>JAFGRE010000164.1 GCA_016935335.1 Deltaproteobacteria bacterium | reverse complement strand
CCCCCCCCCCCCCCGACACAGAGGACTTCACTCAAAGATCCGTTACGGAAAAATCGTCAGCCACACCAAATTATGGACGCTTAGGCTTTATACGGTTTAATGGCTACCTGCAGGGCGAAAGACATTTGGTCAACATCGAAGATGAGGACCGCAATGTTTGAATCCTCCGGATGCCCGATCTGATGCCCGGGACCCATAACCACGGTAGGCAAAGAGAGGTCAAAATGATAGGGGGTGCCGACAAAGTTTTTCTTGGTGGCGCCGCTTATCATATTGATGAGTTCTCCTATGCCGTCGTGGATCAATTCAGCGTTGATTTCATCCTCTTTAACCTTCATCATTTGAGAAATTATCTTTTTGGCTATGTCCCAATAACACGTCATAATTACCGTGCCTTCCGCCTTCCCCGATAAGCCGATTATTCCCGAGACATCCGCGAAGATTCGAAAAACACCGGAGAAGTATACCTCTTTGAACTCAGCTTTGAGGGCTGCCATGGTCTCCAGCACCATTTGGGTATTCTGAATAAAATGCTGGAGATATTCCATTTCCTCAGCCAGAGGTCGGCGGTTGGGAGTCAGGTACCCCTGAAGAATCTGGCGGATAGCTGCCGGAGGATCCTGCAAATACAAAATCTCAGTGCATCCGGCCATAATGTACGGGTGAACCGGAAGATGATCCTGTTTTCGTTTCACCAATACGATCGGAATATTCCTAAAGTTACAGGCATAGCGTATCTTTTTGATGGTTTGGACCGTCGGTTCCTGAAGTGCATTTTCTTCAAGAACAACCATTTTAAATTCATTCAGCGACCTTTTCTGGGCTGCGGTATCCGTAATGATGGATTCCTTTTTGCCCATGGCGTTGGTGATGAATTGAGTCACTTCAGGACTGCAGTCGGTGAGAAGGATCTTATTCATGAACTATCTCCACTGTGTTTTGATTCTCTCGCCTGGGATAAGGCTCAATTACCGCGCCCATGAACTACGCGAAGTCATAGCAATGTTAGACTCTTTTATACGATGGCGTTGTGAGTTAATGCCTTTTGTATTGCACTGCTCAGCGCTTCCGGTGTGAAGGGTTTCGGCACGTAGCCTGTGGCGCCGGCCTTCAGAGCTTCGTCAATTTTAGCGTCTTCCGATTCCGTTGAGATCATTATTATGGGGATAGCCGAAAACCGGCTGCCTCCCCGGATCGCTTTTACCGTCTCTACGCCGTTTAGAACGGGCATGTTCCAGTCCAGAAGCACCAAGTCTATGTCCGCCCCGATTTCTTCCACGAGTTCAAGCACCTGTTGACCATTGGCGGCATGTACCGTTTCATGCCCCAATGAGTTAATCACCTTGGTTATAATCGAGCGCATCACCATGGAATCATCGGCAACAAGGAATTTCATGATAGGTCCTTCCTCATTTTTGTTGTTGAATAAAGAGGGTTTTCCCAGCGAAGTATAACCAACCTGGCTCTGGATTTCAAACTGATTCTGCAGACCATGAAAAAATGTATTTTTTTCTCCCTATAACCATCGACATATGGTAAGAAAAAGTTGCGGTAATTGTTTTGCTGCGGTGTGATGTAAAGCGGGTGTATTGTAAAAATGGCATGAAAATTGCTTTTTCATGGGACGTTCTTCTGTAAATTGACTTTGTTGGCTGTCAAGGGAGAGAAAATTGTCTAATTTTTCGAATAAAACAGAGATAATTTCCGAAAAATAGACCGATAATGACTAGTAAATCAGAGAATCTCGTTCCCACAAATTACCTGCTGCAACCGGGATATGTATACGTACCTATCCGCCCGACCGTCATTTCAACAGTCCTTGGCTCCAGCATCTCGGTCTGCATTTACGATGCAAAACGCCGTGTGGGGGGAATGAATCATTTCCAATTTCCTTACACTCGAGAGATAGATGAAGCAACCCCGCGGTATGGGAATGTCGCTACGCTTGCTCTGATCAGCATGATGCTGCATGACGGGTCTAGAATAGAGGATCTTGAGGCCCAAATATTTGGGGGCGCGCATAACAAGAGAATCTGTGATCAAAACATTGGATGGGAGAATGGTATGGTTGCCCGAAAGATTCTGATGACCAAACAGGTTAGGATTGTCTCCCAGGACATCGGTGGAGAGAAGGGGCGAAAGGTTGTCTACAATACCATTAGTAATGAGATAATTGTGATGAAGGTTGACGAATTGCGGCGGTCGGACTGGTTTCCTTACCGGGAAGAGCGGATAAGGGGGCCTGAATCATCCGACTTAAATTGAGAGGCTGAAGTAGTTGGGCTGCTGCGAGGGGGAGGTTTTATAACTCTTCTTGAGTCTGCGCCGGATGGAGACTTTTTTCAATTCGTCGGCGATCGCAATTTTTTCCTTTTTCAGATACTCTGTTATTTCCTCATCATAGGCTTTGACTTTCTCAAGGACAGCCGCGCTTTTTTGGAGGAAAGACGATGCGGTTTTTCTACTGTTTGTCATAAAGATCGCCCTCAGTTTCTTGTGGGGCTTGCCGTGTCCGAGTAACTGGTTCTCAATCGCCTTAAGCCGATCTATAATCTCTTCGCGTCGGGCAAGTTTGGAATGGAGGCGGTTCATCTCTTTTTTTGAAATTATTTCTCTCACTGCTTCGGTTATGATCAACAATTGTTGCGACAATTGAGAGATTTGTTCGTAAGCAAAGATGATTTCACTTGTTGTTTTCACTTTTGTCTTCCTCCGCCCGGAAAATCGTTAGTGCCGAGCCAGGGCTGAAAATGAGGCGCCCGTTATTTCTGTCGTATCCCGTTGCAGTTTGAGCAGACGGGATACGTTGTACCTGCTTTCACGTTACACGGTAAAACCTCTGGATAAGCCAGGTATCGTCTGGTTGGTCTCTTTGAGTTCCTTGGCCTCAGGGTTTTTCACTATTTGACGCCACGCATCATAAAGGCTGCTGAGCGAGGAAAGGACTGCATCTATCTCTTTAGCGCCGTCCCTCTCGATTTTGGCCTTTACCAGGTGTCTATCCATGAAAAGATAGAGACTCCTTAGGTTCTGCGCAATTTCGCCGCCGTCATTTGTATTCAGGGAGTAATTCAACTCCTGGATGATGTCTTGAACGCGATTCAGATACCTGGCTTTACCCGGCACGTCATTGTTTCGGATACAATTCTTTGCTTCGTTTAAAAATCGTATTGCTCCTTCGTAAAGGAGAACCACCAGTTTCCCTTGATCGGCAGTGGTGACATCGATATTTGTGTATTGACGGTTTCCATAATTCAACATGGTCAATCTCCTTGTGGGTGAATGTGGTTAAGGATATTTTGGAGCGAATACTATTCTGTCCCCCCCCGCGCACACGACTGGGCGGATTAGTCTTGGCCCGTTCCATTGAGACTTTCTATCAGGGACGTAAGAAAAGCTGTCTGGCCTTCTAATTGCCCCAACAGTACTTCGAGCCGGCTGTATTTGGTGTTAAGGCGGTTTTCCACGAGCGCCAGACGTCGCTCCTCTCTTTCAATTTTGGCATCGATATTATCAATGATACCTTCGTAATTTTCGATGAGCACGGATACAATCCCCGGGTTAGCATCTGAATATGACTCGGTGAGATTTTCTGTTTCAGCGTAGATTAGTTCTGCCATGCCGTCGATTCCGGTCGTTTCATTCTGGATAAAAAGGCTGCAAACGGACTCGATATCAGTATTTAATGCAGTGTTCAACAACGTCTCGTCTATTACCCATTTACCGTTTTGATCGGGATCGGTGGCAATGCCGATCTGGGAAAGATTCGTATAGTCGTCAACACCATCAACAAGGCCGGGAACTGCGGTTGATAAAATGGCATTGATCCGATGCTGAACAATTTGGAATGCATAGTTTCCGATCATAGGGCCGTTGTTTTCGCCGGCCCCATTTTGGTCATACGTGGTCATCTCCTTAATGAAGTCTAGCGCCGCGTTTATTGATTCCACAAAAGTTTCGATTTTAGCCTTGATAGCGGACACGTCGGTGGTAATGGAAACAGTGGCGCTTCCCGCGCTTGAAAGATTTAGTGTGACTCCGCTGACTAGATCGGCAATTGTGTTCGATGACCGCTGGATATACTCGGAACCATCGGGGGGATAGCCGTCCACCTTAATGAACGCATTGTGCGCTTCTTGGGTCTGGGTGAATCCATAACCGGAAGATCCTCCCCGTGCGAAATTGTCAAGGCTATGGGTTATGCTGTTAATCGTATAGGCTGCTCCCGAATGATTACCGCTCAATTGAAGATGAAAAGCGGTACTAAGTCCGCTGCCGTCGTTTAAAATGGCTGCGGTAACGCCGGGATTACTACCATCGTTATTGATCAAATTACGTAAATCGAGGAGGGTCGCGTTGGCCGGAACTACCAGTGTGCGGGTAACTCCCCCATAGGTATATGAAAAGGTGCCGTCAACGGTAGTGACGGAGGAGGTGTTTTCGTCGACAAAGCCGCTGTGAGTTTCGACTTCTGCCTGGGCTAATCCCTCAGCAGCAGCGGACTGGATGGTGGTATTGGTAACATCAACAGAGAAGGTATCATTACCCTCAACAGTGCCTTCAGCTAAAGATATTTTTATCCCCTGATAGACCTCAATGTCGGTATAGGCGGTGGGGCTAACGCTGATGAGGCCGCTATTTCCTTCAGTATCGGTCCATTGCATCTCGAAAGAATCTGTGCCGACGGTAACTGTGTCGGTTCCGGAGACGGTGAAGGTGAAGGT
>JAFGRE010000163.1 GCA_016935335.1 Deltaproteobacteria bacterium | reverse complement strand
AACGAGTCAACCGAAACCGCTTCAACCATCAGAGCCGCCGCACCCTTCCGGAGAACCGACCCCGGGTGTGGAAAAGACCTTTTATACCATCCAGGCAGGATCATTCCGACAGCGCGACGGTGCGCAGAACCTGATGAACATCCTCAAAGAAAAAGGATTCACCCCCTTTATCACGCCGATTAAACTCTCTGATAACGAAATCTGGTACCGGGTGAGAATCGGAGAGAGTCTTTCCCGCCAGGAAGCGGAGAAAATAGCTCAAAAAATCATCAATGCCGGAGGCGGCAATCCCTTGATCCTCACCGTGAAATAAGATGGTGCCCGGCAATGATAATTCTTTGCTTGACAAATGCTCCGTTTTCGATATTTTTTTTAGATTCTACCCCGTCACGGGGTCAAGCTTTTAATCAGGAGCCTGGAGTTTCTCAAGGCCGCTCCCCGGACAAACCGGGAGGAGCCGCAGCACTTCACTACCATAAACAGTTACCGTAAAGGGCATGCAAAAGGGTTTCCATAATGGCTGAGTTGATATCTTCCAATTACTCGAAAGAATCTTTCCCCGAGCTGTTAACCCTCGGGTTCGGAATGTCTAAGGCGGAAGTAAAGAACCGGTACCAGAGAAAGGGGCTTAAACCCATATTTGAACGATCCAACAGTCTTGATTTTATGGGTCCTCCGGTTGACATACCGGATGCCGCGGAAACCAAACTGCTTTTCAAGAAGAACTTGCTTGTTGAGGTCGCTCAGTACTTTCACGTGCCTGGAGACGATTCTTCCGCCTTCAAGCATATTGCAAAATATCGGGACCTTAAAGACCAGTTGACGGCAAAGTACGGGCCCACCGATTCCATCGAATTCATGGAGGATGCTTACAACAACAGCGAGCTTCGCCTAAAGGGATTTAAGATCAAGAAAGGCAACTATGCTTCGATCTGGAGGAATGTCGGGGGGAATATGGATGTTTTCCTGGTTCTGGGAGGAGATCAATTAGACACTCTTCTGAGAGTCACCTACAAATTGAAGGAGACCGCTTGACCTTCTTCGGCGCAAACCGTTCCTTCTCGCTGTAAATACAGCCACAATATTGTTGGCGGTAGAGATTTAGTTCTTTGGACATCTCTATGCCCGCCTTCCAACCTTCGCGGAAATCAGCATCGTAAAAGGCGACACCCTGTTCCCGGCCTACTGCGAACCCGATCTCCTTAATTAACGAATAATCCTGCAGCTTGCTCCCCAATAATGTTGTTGTGAACGCATCGAATTTGCCTTTTTTTGCCGCCCGGCCGGTTGCCTCCAGGCGACGGTGGTAACAGATGCGGCATCTCTCCCCCTCCCGAAACGCCACGCTTCTCAAGAAGTCCTCCAGATCATACCTGTCCAGATAGATCATCCTCACGGCAAGGCGATTTTCTATATCTTTTACCGCATCTAGCCGTCTTGAATACTCCTGGTAGGGATGAATATTAGGGTTGTAAAAGAAACCGAAAACCTCGTGGCCTTCATCCCTGAGGCGCTTCAACGGATAAAGAGCGCAATTGGCGCAGCATATATGGAGTAATATCTTCATCCCCTGCTCCCGATAATTTTCCGCATCCAAACGATTTACGGCAACACGCAATTCTTATTGTACATACAAGGGGTTTTGGTATACTATACCTAAAAACGTGCCTGCAGAGAAGTGCAAAATGAGCGATAGACTAACAATGTTCTCTTGGATACTGCCTGATGTCATCTCCTAGCATCCTCTACCCCCATTCCGAGAGAATTTGTTGTAAACCAACGACGACATTCCCTGCTGAAATATGAAGGAAAAGATACTAATTGTCGACGACGATCAAACCGTCTGCCGTATGCTCTCGGATATGATGAATGCCTTGGGGCATAATAATAAAATGTCCAACGACGGACTTGATGCCCTCCAAATGATGGAAACCGAGAGCTTCACCATCGTCATCTCCGACATTCAAATGCCCGGAATCGACGGCTTGACTCTGATAACAAGGATAAAAGAGAAGTCTCCGGAGACAGATATCATTACCATTACCGGACATCACTCAAAGTATCCGTACGCCCTGGTGATCAGAACCGGGGCCACGGATTTTATCACCAAGCCCTTCGGCATTGATGAGCTGGAGGCCAAGCTAGACAGAATTATCCGGGAGCGCAAAATCCGACAGGAACTGAGAAATAAGAACCAGGAACTGTTACGACTTTCCCGCAACGACGATCTCACCGGTCTCTTCAATCGACGCCATTTTTACACCAGGCTGACTGCTGAAATAAACCGGGCGAGACGACAACACCGGCCTCTCTTTCTGTTGATCTTCGATCTCGATAAATTCAAGCGGTACAACGATAACCACGGACACGTCGAGGGCGACAGCCTCTTGAAAAAGATCGGACTGGCGGTCCTCTACTCGATCAGAAAGGACGTGGACGCCGGTTTCCGTTATGGAGGAGATGAGTTCGCCGTCATAATTCCCGAAGCGAACAAAGATCAGACACTCCGGGTTGCAAACAGAATCATTCAGGCATGCAAAAACATCAAGCCCCGTCCCATTGACGTCAGCATCGGTATCGCGGAGCTGACGGAAAACTATGATGTCGAGAGTTTTGTTGCCGATGCCGACCGGGCAATGTACAAGGCAAAAAAGTCAAAGGACAAGATTGCCGTTTATAACGAGTAATTATTCCCCGCTCCCTTTTTGGATAATGGTGTCCCTCCTCCAGGTCTTATCGTCTTTAAAGGGAAAATCAATATTATAATGAAGACCGCGACTTTCCTTCCGTACCTGGGCGCATCGAATGATAAGCTCCGCAACCGTGGCAATATTTCGTAATTCAATGAGATCCTTGGTGATAATAAAATTCCAGTAGTATTCCCGTATCTCCTCCTGCAGGAGTGCAATCCGCCGCTGGGCCCGAATCAGCCGCTTGTCGGAGGTGACGATCCCCACATAATTCCACATCAAACTCCGAATTTCATCCCAGTTATGAGAAACAACCACCGACTCGTCACTATCAACTGCATTACCCGGGTCCCACGCCGGAACCTGAGGGAACTCCCGATCTTCGACCCTGACCTCCCGGGCAGCCTCTAGGGCGGCACGATGGGCGAAGACCAGGGCTTCCAATAAGGAATTGCTTGCCAGACGGTTCGCGCCGTGCAGGCCGGTGCAGGCCGTCTCGCCACACGCATACAGCCGGCCGATGTCCGTCTCACCGTTCTTGTCGGTGCAAACCCCTCCACATATATAATGAGCCGCCGGAACAACCGGGATCGGGTTCTTGGTGATATCATACCCGAAAGTACGGCAGGTTCGGCAAATATTCGGAAAGCGTTTGGTGACAAAATCGGCCCCTCGGTGGGAGATATCAAGCAGAACGTAGTCGTCGCCGCTCTTCTTAAGTTCAAGATCAATGGCGCGGGCAACAACATCCCGGGGAGCCAACTCTTTCATAGGATGATATTGTTCCATGAATGAGGTACCATTCTTGAGCTTCAGCGTTCCTCCTTCTCCCCGCACCGCCTCAGAGATCAAAAAGCTCTTCGCCTCCGGGTGATAGAGACACGTCGGATGGAACTGAATAAATTCCACGTTGGCGATAGAAGCGCCGGAACGATACGCCATGGCAATCCCATCACCGGTGGCAATATCGGGATTACTCGTATACCGGTAAACCTTTCCAGCCCCACCCGTTGCCAACAGGCTGACCGAAGCAAGGAAGGTATGCACCTCGCCACTCTTTACATCCAATACGTAGGCACCCCAGCACAGATCATTTTTGTCGGACCCACGTGCATCCCCGCTGCCGCCGAACTTTGATTGGGTAATCAGGTCAATTCCAACGTGATTCTCAAAAATCGCAATCCGCGGATGCGCTTCAACCTTCGCAATCAAGGCCCGTTCAACTTCCTCACCGGTCAAGTCCTTTGCATGAATGATGCGGCGTTTCGAATGACCGCCTTCCCGGCCCAAATCAAATTCGGTCTTTCCGTTCTCCTCGCGCCGAGTGAACTCGACTCCCCATTCCATCAATTCCCCCACCCGTGCCGGTCCTTCGGTGACCACCATTTCCACCACATCCTTATGACAAAGACCGTCTCCGGCGGTAAGCGTATCCTCAATATGCGACGCGAAGGAATCATCAGGGCTCATCACCACCGCAATCCCCCCTTGGGCATAATTGGTACTCGATTCGAGCCTGTCCTTCTTGGTAACAATCGCCACAGACCCAAGAGCCGCTACCTTCAAGGCAAAACTCAGGCCTGCGATACCGCTGCCGATAATAAGAAAATCAGTTTTAATCTCCATAAAAAACTCCAATTCCCCATGCAATGAAAGGCCGTAAAGCAGCCAAAACCCCGGGGAAGTCGCTCTCGGTGCCTGTCGGCGCAGTTCACTCCTCGATGACAGAGCGATGCCGCGAAATTGTAATGCCACTATTCTATTGACAATGGTAGATTATTTATATTAGTTTTTCTCATTTATCAAACGATTATTGGAGGCACATCATGCTTTTTCTAAGAAGACTGGTTAGATTCATGGTTCTGTGCTGCGGCACGATTCTTTTTTTTGTTTCCGGGTCCGGATCCTCCGCGCAAGGGCAAGACCGTCTCGACGGTTACTGGTGGGATACGGTTCCTTATGAACTCAGGCTCGGATTCATCCTTGGTTATCAGGAGGGATTCAAGATGGCCCTCGGCGAGATTATTGCGCAAAACGAGCTTCTCCCCGGTTCCCTGGACACGCTCTCCCCAGAAGCCCTGGAGGCTCGCTTCCATCTCCGACCTCCGGTCACCTGTAACCAAATCGCCGAAAAATTGGACGGTCTCTACCGCGACTCCTCCAATAAACCGATCAGTATCTCATCCGCCATCATAGTTGCCATAATGAAAGCACATAATGAATCGGAAGAGACGATACGACAGGCAATTGCGGATTATCGAAACGCAGAAACTCAGCCCAAGGAGTAATCCGTTTTTATGAACCTTTCATGGACCAACACACACTGTTCTTCCGGAGAAGGAAGTCTCGATAAAAGCCTTCTCAATCGGAGAGAGCCGAAACCGCTATTTTATCTATTTTTATGAACGTCTTAGGTATTGAATCATCCTGTGATGAAACCAGCGCGGCAGTCGTCAGGGACGGAGCGACCATCTTATCCAACATCGTGGCATCGCAAAACGAAGTCCACGAGAAATACGGCGGCGTCGTACCCGAACTGGCATCCCGGTCGCATGTTGAAAACATCATCCCCGTTATCACCGCCGCCCTTGAAGAAGCCCACCTTACCTTGAATGATATCGACGGGATCGCCGTAACGCAGGGTCCCGGCCTCATCGGCTCTCTTCTGGTGGGACTTTCGGTGGCCAAGGCAATCGCTTACACCACCGGACTCCCCCTTGTCGGCGTGAACCACGTGGAGGGCCATATCTCGGCGGTTTTCCTGAACCGGGACGATGTCGCCTTTCCCTTTATCGCCCTGGTTGTCTCCGGCGGGCACACCAGTCTTTTTGAAGCCAAAAGTGCGGGAGACTATCCTCTCATCGGCCAAACCCGCGACGATGCCGCCGGTGAGGCATTCGACAAGATTGCCAAATTTCTCCGCCTGGGATACCCCGGCGGCATCATCATCGACAGACTCTCAACCCTGGGAAACCGGGACGCCTTCTCATTTCCTCGTCCCTGGCTTCCGGATACGCCGTTGGATTTCAGCTTTTCCGGCCTGAAAACCGCAGTGATCACAACCATCCGCAAAATGAACCGCGAGTTGACCCCTGCGGAGATAAATGACGTTGCCGCCGCTTTTCAGGAAGCAGTGGTGGACGTGCTGGTGAAGAAGGCCTTTTTAGCCCTTGAAGAAAGGAATATTGGCAAGCTCGCCGTCTCGGGCGGGGTGGCCTCGAACAATCGACTGCGGGAAAAACTGCGCGAAGCAGCGGCAGCACGCGGGGTTTCCCTCTATATACCGCCGCCGTCTCTCTGCACTGACAATGCGGCCATGATCGCCGCCGCGGGAACGCCCTACCTCAAAAAAGGAATCCGCTCCTCCCTGGAGATGGACGCTTACTCACGCATGCCTCGATGACGATTATTCTCTCCTCCCGTTTTTGAGAACCATGGCATAGGCATTGTGATTGTGAATACTCTCCATATTTTCCGACTCGACACTGAACCAGGTCACATTGCCGTCGGCGTTCAGTTTCTCGGCAATGGTTCGAACGATGTCCTCGACAAACAGAGGATTTTCATACGCCTGCTCGGTGAGAAACTTCTCATCCTTCCTTTTGAGAAGGGCGTAAACGGGAGCGCTCGCTGACTCCTCGATAAGAACGATAATATCCTCGATCCAGAAAAACTTCTTGATTCGAAGACGCACCGAGACAAGACTTCTCTGGTTATGAGCCCCCTTGTCGCTGATACTCTTAGAACAGGGGCACAAGGTGGTGACCGGCACATCTATACCCACCGTCAATTTCGCCTTTTCATCGCCCTCCATGGAACCGATAAAGCGGCAGGTATATTCCATAAGACTCGCTGCTTTGGAAACCGGCGCCGTTTTCTCGATAAAGTAGGGAAATTCAATCTCCACATGAGCCGATTCCGCGTTTAAGCTTGTTTTCATCTTCGTCAAAACGTCGGAGAGATTCCTCATATCGATTCCCTGCCGGTAGTCGTTGAGGATCTCGACGAAACGGCTCATGTGAGTGCCCTTGAACTGGTGCGGCAGGCCCACATACATGTTGAAGGTGGCAATGGTGTGTTGGATTTTATTCTTTTTATCCAGCACAATGATGGGATACTTGATATTCTTGACCCCCACCTTCTGAATCGGTATCCGGCGGTGATCAGGTTGGTTTTGAACGTCGTGAGGAGCCATGGTTTTCTTTCCCCATTATTCCGAATAGACGGCAGCGGCGTTATCCGATTCCCATACCGTCACCTTTGACAGGCGGATTCGGTCGTCGTTAATCGTCTTCTTTAATTCCCGAAAGATATACGAGGAGATATTCTCCGAGGAAGGATTAAGGGTATCAAAGGGAGGAATATCGTTGAGATAGGCATGGTCTAATTTTTGCGTAACCGCATGGATCCTTTTTTTTAACACCCGGAAATCCATCACCATCCCGAGATTATCAAGAGAGGCTCCTGCGACCTCGACGACCACCTTCCAGTTATGGCCGTGAAGTTCTTCACAGTCCCCATGATACCCCCGCAACTTATGGGCCGAAGAAAACGTGCTATGAACTACAACCGTATACATATCAGTTAACCGTGCCTTTCGTGAATGCCTGCGGTCGAAAAACCCATCCGGAGTCCCCGCTCATAGTTTTCTTCCATAGACCTCGCCAAGGATTTCAGCGCCTCCTGAAGAAAGCAGCTTTTCCGCCAAAGCGATTCCCAGTTTCTCTCCCTCCTCCGGCATCCCCCGCACTGCATCCCGGATAAGGGCGGTCCCGTCCAACGAACCGATCAGGCCCTCCAGTGACAACATCCCCTTCTCAATCACCCCAAAAGCGGCTATGGGAACCTGGCACCCCCCCTCGAGTCGGGTCAGGAACATTCTTTCCGCACCCACCGTAACGGCGGTTTCGGAGTTATGAAGAAAGGAGATGATCTCCCCCAGTTCCGAATCGTCGCGGCGAATCTGAATGCCGAGGGCACCCTGCCCGATGGCGGGAAGGATCCGGGCCGGAGGGACATGCTCGGCTATTTTTTCTTGCCAGCCCATGCGGATGACCCCGGCGGCTGCTACAATTATACCATCAAGCTGTTCCGTCTCCAATTTCTTTATTCGCGTATCCAGGTTTCCCCGCAAGGGAACAATCGTGAAATCCGGCCGCAGATTGAGAAGTTGCGACTGCCGCCGCAGGCTCGACGTTCCGATACGCGCCTCCCGAGGCAAGGCATCCAACCGGGCCTGCTTTCGGGATATCAGAACGTCGCGGGGGTCTTCCCGCCGAGTGATCGCGCCCATGGTCAGCTCCGCCGGAAAAACAGTGGGAACATCCTTCATGCTGTGGACCGCAAGATCGATCCGGCCGTCCAGAAGCGCCTCTTCTATCTCCTTGACAAACAGCCCCTTGCCGCCCACCGCCGCCAGGGGAACATCCAGGATCTTGTCGCCGGTCGTCTTAATGACCGTCAGTTCAAAGTATAACCGGGGATGACGCGTTTCCAATTGCGCCTTCACCCCTTCAGCCTGGATCAGAGCCAATACGCTTCCCCGGGTGCCGATTCGGATTGACTTTTTCACTCCAACAAACTCCCTTTCTCCACGCCCCCTTCTCCACCTCACCACCGCCTTCAGATAGTCATGCCTTAATTCCCCGCAGGGGTCAACCTATTTTCCCATAACGATCAACAATCTCAAAATAGTCCGGCGCCCCAACACATCAGACCCCCCTCTTCAGGCCAGCGAAGACGACTTCATGGTGCGTCGACACCTAAAAACGCATAACCGAGGGCCTCGGGGAGGTCTTAGTTATCACATTGCGCCCGGATTTTCAATTTTCTCTTGCTTTTTTTGCCGCCGGGATTTAAATTTCTAAGAGATTCCAAATAGATAAAACCAGGGGTCCCCTTGAGGAACCGCCTTTCCGCAACCAACCACGGAGGAGCATTCCCATGACCATTCACCGTTTCGCCAATAACCAAAAAGGTTTTTCTCTCCTCTTCATTATCAGCCTGGTTGCTGCGGTGGGCATCATCGCCCTCGGTGCCGCGATCCTCAGCGTGCGCCTCCAGAAGACAAGTGAAGAGCGGGTCACCATGCAGCGCATGCTCGTTGTCCGCGATTCCATAAAAGCTTACTACCGGGGGCACCAGAAGGTTCTTACACCGGAACCCACTCCGCCGAACAGCATACCCGTCGAAGCTGTTTCTCTTAACCTTGAACAAAAATACCGCCTCGACGCCTGGGGCCAGTATTTTCACTACTATCATGAGAACGATATTGTGGGCATAGAAGTCGACGACAAGAAGGTTGCCGCCGTCCTCATCAGCGCCGGTCCCAACCAGACCTTTGACTCCTTT
>JAFGRE010000162.1 GCA_016935335.1 Deltaproteobacteria bacterium | reverse complement strand
TTTTCCCCCGCGCTTTTTCCCCGTTATAACTTGCGGCCGGGTTTTGCCGTCAGCCCTTCCATTTGCTTCGTCTCGTACTTATCACGAGGAGTGAGCTGCTTCATTGTGTTTCCACTTCTCCCGGACTTCCGCCGCCCGATACCGTCAACGCCCGCGCTTCTTCTCCCGATCCCCTTCCCCTGGGCCCCGACCACCGTCCTCCGACCCCTGGTATCCATATTTCTTCATCAAATCGTAGAGCGTGGGTCGGGGTATGCCGAGATCGGACGCTGCTGCGGCTATTTTCCCTTTGTTCCTTTTCAACGCCTCTTCAATCCATTGCTTCTCCAGGGAGATCCTTGCCTGGGGAAGGCTATAGCCGACCCGGATATTGATGAGGGTCTTTTCTTCCGTCTCTTCCTGCAAACCAAGCTCTCTCAATCCGATGGGGCGGCCCTTGGAGAGAATCATAGCGCGGGAGATCATATTTCGGAGTTCTCGAACATTTCCCGGGAATGGATAATCGAGGAGAGCGTTTTCAGCTTCAGCAATCAGGGGTGGCGGGGATATCCGGAATTCGTGACTTAATTTGGCAAGAAAATAGTTCGCCAGGGGAATGATTTCTTCCCGCCGTTCCCGGAGGGGAGGGATGGTGATTTCCACTTGGCAGAGGCGATGATAGAGGTCAAGGCGAAACCTGCCTCGCTCGACCTCCTCGGACAAATCTCGATTGGTGGCGGCAATGATTCTGACATCGGCTTTAGCGGTCTTCCCGCCGATTGGGGTATATTCGCGGGTCTCGAGGAAACGAAGCAGTTTAGACTGAAGTTCCAGAGAGAGTTCGCCCACCTCGTCAAGAAACAGGGTGCCCCCTTCCGCCTGTTTGATTCTGCCCTCTCTCCGGGCGGTGGAACCGGTAAACGATCCTTTTTCAGACCCGAAGAGTTCGGCTTCACCCAGGGTTGCCGGGATTGAAGAACACTCCACCACCACGAGAGGCTTGTCTTTTCGTGAGCTGAAGCGGTAAAGATTTTGGGCGATCAGCTCTTTCCCGGTGCCGGTTTCTCCGAGAATTATACAGCTCACCGGAAGTTTGGCGACCTCTCGGACGGTTTGGAGGGCTTCTTTCATAGTATCGGAAGCCACTACCATAGGAACAGGAAGTTCGTGCTTTCGATCTTCCCAGAACCCGGTTTCCAACTCCTTTCGAAAAAAGGCCCGCTTGATCAGGGTGGAGAGCAGATTCTCGTCCGCCGGCTTGACCAGAAAGTCGTATGCCCCTGAGGAAAGGGCTTCGCGAGCGATCTGCCGTTCTCCATGGGCGGTCAAGACAATCACCTTCAGCAAGGGATATTCTTTCACAACCTTCCGAAGGAGACGAAGTCCTTCGGTGGGGTTCTCGGGATGAGGCGGCAGTCCCAGATCAAGAAGCATTACCTCAAATTGATTATCACGAAGCGACCTTTCCGCCTCTTCCGGACTTGAGGCAATAGCAACCGTATGTTCTTTTTTAAGAAACCATTTAAGTTGGTTCGCCAGTGATCGATCGTCTTCAACGAGAAGTATCGTGACTAAGCCGGACATGAAAAACACTCCCCTGGGGTGAGTTGGGCTCGTACCAGATCTCACCGTTCATTTTTTCAATCAGCACCCGTGCCTGATAAAGCCCGAGGCCGCTGCCGCCTTGTTTCGTAGTGAAAAACGGTTCAAACATTTGTTCTCGGTTCTCTTCGGGTATCCCTGTGCCCTCGTCCTTTACCTGAATATGGTAGCCGTTATTCTTCTCATCGAGGAGAATTTCAACTTTTTCTTCTTTTCCCCCGGCCTGCAATCCATTAAGAACCAGATTTTCCATCACTGTTTCTAAGGCAAGAGGGTCACCTTTCCAGGGCGCTGATTTTTCTTGCTCATGAAAGAGAACCTGTTGCCTCTTAAAAGAAGTCTGCAAAGAAGCCGCACTATTCTTAAGAATTTGGGAGATATCGCTATCCTGCACAACCGGGCGAATGTCCGGCTGGAAGGTTTCCAACCTTTCCAGTATCCGGCGGGATCGGGAACGGGCCTGTTCCAGGGCCGGGAGCGAGTCATTGAAGAAGGCGATGAGATCGTCGCCTCTGAGGGCAGCGCTGTTCTTCAGGAGCAGGTCCAGCAACTGGGCGAGGTTTTTCGCGTCATGGAGCAAGAACGACGTGGCCTGGGAAAAGTGGGCGAGCCGTTCCTGTTCTTTTTCCTTTTCTCTTTGTTCGAGTTCTCTGAGCAAGAGGCCGAGTGTTCGCGTCCAAAATCTGATGAGGCTTTCCTCTTCAAAATGAAATCTTGTCTGCTTTCCGAGCAACAAGAGACATCCCAGTGTCTCATCCCGTACATCGAGGGGAATAACCCTTACGACAGGCAGCGGGCCGAGCTGTGCGCCTTGCACTGGAATGACCGTAAGGGACGTGGGGAAAGCAGTCGGGCGCGGTGATGATTGGTGAATCTTCCATTTTTGGCGACTCCCTTTGACCGCTCGATAGAGGAGCACGGATTCGATGCCCAAACGTTTTTGCAGGTGATCGGTTATGCTGGCCACATCTCCTTTTCCTCTCATTACCTTGAGATAAAGGGATACCTCGAGAGCAAAATCCTGTTCGGGAAGATAGAGATGATGGTAGAGCATTCGCCGAAATGATTCGAAGGGACGAAAGGGAAAAAGCGGAAACAAAAGAATGGCCGTCAGGGCGATCACCGAGATGATCGTCGCGGAATAGGGGGGGAAGTCCCACTTCCTGCTCAGTGCTTCGAACCAGAAGAAAAGGGTAAGCACTGCCAAGATGAGCAACGACTGCGTAGCTCGGCCTGCCAATTGAGGCGAGGGGTGGGCGCGAACCTCCAGAAAGGTTCCTTTGAATATGAGGCCGTAGATACCCGCGATCCAGATCACATGAAAACAGAAGACAGTGTTCAAAAGGGTAATGCTAATCGCCTCTCCCGCGTAAATCATGCGGCACAAAAGAAAGAAGAAGACGAGCCACCACAAAATAACCCCCATGCGGAAGATGCGCTCTCCTTTTGAGCGGTCTTGCATTCGCTCTAGGCGTTCCCATCCCATGGTGAGCATGAGGAGGGAAAGGACGGCAGAGATTAAGGTGAAAGCCGGGAAGAGGGGGTGGGGAAAATAGAAGGTGTCTTCGAATAATTCCGGTCGGTAATCAATGTAAAAGAGTGCGGCCAGGGAGAAGGAGAAGGGCAGAAGAAAGAAGGAAAAGAATTTTTCCCGTCGATACTGGGGAATGTCTCGCACGTCCCACTGAGTGATAAAGAAGAGATTCAGCCACAACAGACTGAGGACGGCAAGAAAAAAGACTACATGAAGAGAGTACGGTTGAAAAGAGTTGGTGAGAAGATACGAACTCAACAGAAAGGTGGTCAGGTAAAAAACAAAAAAAATCCGATCCATTCGAAGACCCCGGGCGAGAATAAGAGGGATTAACGGGAGGGTGAGAAGAATGAAGATTTTTACTGTCGTGACTGTCATTGATGATAGAAAAGGTTGAATGCCGAGGTCAGGGAGCAGAGGTCGGTGAATAAGCACTGTTGATCATCGGCTGATTTTTCTTTGTCGATTGCGGTTAATCCGTTTTTCCTTTAGGCCTGTTCGCGGTTTTTTATTTTTTTTGTCTGGACCTTCCCGCCGCTTGCCCCTTATGGCGCACCGGGCAACGACTCAATGTTGCGGATCACATCCGTGCGCCCCTTCTTCTGAGCAAGGGATAATGCTTTATTAAATTCTTTGCGAGCCGATACATGATCCCCTCTTTGACGAAAGTGAAGCCCCAAATAGTAGGGCACACAGGGATTATGGGGATCTTTTCGCTCAGCGTCCCGCAGAGCAGCGACAACATTATCCCAGTCTTGCCTTTCCCAGTATAAGAGGGCAAGGTTAATCAAGGAGGTGGTATCTCCCGCTTTTTCAAATAAATCCTTCGCCGGCGCTTCCCGCCCGGTGGCGATATAAAGTACTCCAAGGGCGTTAAGAAGAATCTTATCGTCAGAATGCAGGTGCAGCGCCTGGAGCAAGTCTTGCTCCGCACCCGGAAGGTCGTTGATTTTCTGCCTGATGATTCCTCGGTTCAAGAGTGCTTCAAAATTTCGGGGCTCTTTGGAGAGAATCTCATCATAGCATCTGATGGCTGACAGGAAATTTCCCGTCTCGGCATACACGTACGCTTTTTTAGCCAGGGTCTGGGTTTGCTGTATGGGGGGTTGTTTTGCAGAAGCAGGCGATCGCGCACCAGAGGGAGGTGGTGAAGTTTTGGGTTCCGGTGCTTTCATGGTCAGTTCACTCCGGTCAGCAGACGGGGGTGCCGGAGTAGGCGCGTTTTCAAGAGGTCCTGGCTTTGCTTTGAGATCTTCGGCGGGAAGCGTACCGGTACTCTTCGTTCTCGATTCCGGTGGTTCGGAAGTAAGAGCCGACGCAGTGTCCGTTTGTGAAAGCACAGGAGTATAAATCTGATCCGTTTGCGGAGAGACTTCGTTCGAGGGCGAGGGCCTTAATGTATGAAAAGTAAAAAAGAACAGGACTAAACTGAGGGCGACCACTGCCGTAAAAACGATACTCCCGATTTTGAGGAGGGGAAAAGAGCTTCCTCTCTGAGGGACCGGAACTATGCTGGTCGGGTCAATATCATTCAGCGGCTGCTCCGGGGCGTTCGGTGTTATTTCCTTGCTCGCTTTGTTGAGTGCTTTTTCGATGAGACTCATGCCAGTGTCCTCAGTCCAGCTCCAGATCTTTTAAAGCCATTTTTACCTCTTTTTTTCCGATTTCGCGTTTCGAGGCAATATATCCTGCTATCAAACTTCGTTCGGCAACCAGGTTGATGAGCCGCGGTATCCCGCGACTGGCGCGCCATATTGTCTTAATTGCCTGAGGCGCAAAGAGATTCGCTTTTGTTCCCGCCACTGCGAGGCGGTAGCGGACATACTCTCCCACCTCGTTTTTCCCCAGAGGGAACAGTACGGATTTAATAGCAATGCGCTGCCGGAGCTGTCGCCAGGAAGACATATCGATCTTTTTTTTGAGTTCCGGTTGCCCGATCAGGAGAATCTGGAGAAGCTTGGCGTCATCCACCTCAAAGTTGGAGAGAAGCCGCACTTCTTCCAAGAGATCGTCGGAGAGGGCCTGGGATTCATCGATAATAAGGAGGAATTTGTTCCCTTTCTTGTTGCAGTCCATGAGGAAGCGAAGAAGAAAAATCAGCAAGTTGACTTTTTTTGCATGGGGAGAGAACTTCTTACGGACGCCCCAGTCGAGCATGATAAACTTGAGGAGTTCCTCCGAGTTTTCCAGATTGGGGTTGTAGATAAGAGCGCGCTCAATGTTTCCATTAAGGTTTCTCAGGAAATACCTCAGCAAGGAGGTTTTTCCCACGCCGACCTCACCCGTTAACATCATAAAGCCAACCCCTTGCTGAAGTCCGTAACTAAGTTGATCCGAAATGCTCTTGGCACCGGGGGAGACCAGAAAATACCGGGGATCAGGCGAGAGGCGAAAGGGGTTATCATGGAGTTGGTAAAAATCCTTGTACATAGCTACTTGCTTCCGCTAAGCTTTTCGTACCCCGCTTGTTCTAAGGCGTAGGTCGTGTCGGCCAGTCTCGGCGTCAAAAGCATAACCAGCTCGGAACGCCCGTTATGTCGCACCGTGTGATGGAAGAGGTTCCCCAGCCCCGGTAGATCCGAGAAGAAGGGGACCTTTTTTTCCGTCACATCCCCGTTTTCCTGAATCAGTCCCGAGATGATAATGGTCTGCCCGCTCTGGGTCTTGACAATGGTGCTGGTCTGACGGGTTTCCAGTAACGGTATCGTCTGGGTGGGGGCGGAAGGAATTCCGGTGGGGACTGTTTTTTCACCGATCATCTTATTAATGGCGGGAACGATCTTCATGGCGATCTCGCCTTCCGGACTAATTTGCGGAGTGATGTGAAGGGTAACGCCGATAAAAATGGGATTGAGTCGGCTGGTTACGCTCGAAGTTGCCAGTCCCCCCTCGGCCGAGGTGGTCTGCTGTTCAAAAGTTGCATAAAAATCGTTTACGCCCACGGAAACCACGGCAGGTTGATTGTTGAGGGTGGTTATTTGCGGGCGGGAAACAGCCTTGACCTCTCCATGCTCTTTCAGGAAAGAGATGACGGGATTAAGGGAGTATTGAAGTGCCCGGTGTGATCCTATGGTGGAAAGCACGCCGAGCTGGAGGCTTCCTTCGGGTGAGGTCGCGAAGGGAGAAGTGGAAAGCGGTGACGTAATTCCTTGACCGCCGGTTGTTCCGCCTCCGCCGCCACCCCCTGCTTCTGCCTGCTCCAGCATCTGACTTTCAATCAGATCTCTCAGGTGCGGCATTCGGTAGTATTGGATCATGCCGGGGAATCCGCCCCAATCAACTCCCATTTTTTTATCTTCCGAAAGACTTACTTCCAGAATCTGGACGTCAATGTGGACCTGGCGGGTGAGGTTTTGTCTTACCTGGGAGAGGAAACTCTCGATTCTGGCCATCACTTCGGGTGTTGTGGTAACCACCAATGTTCCTGTCTGAGGATCGATGCTGTAGGTTCCCACGAGCTTGTCTTCTTCTTGACCGCCACCTTCGGCTTCACGGTCTTCTTCTCCGCCGTTGCTGATGGCTGATGCCGGTGCACTTACCGCTTCCGGAATGGAGGCTGCCGACTCTGCAACGCCCGTCTCGAGACGCTTTTTCGCCATCTCTCTTTGAAGACGAAACATCTCCAATCGGTGTTTTATAACCTCCCGCTCATACTCTTCCTCATAAGGGAGCATACTCAGATCCCGCTTCAGGTTCATCTGATCATATTCGGTGCGAAGGATCTCATAGAGGGGGTCCCGCATAATCTGCCGGAGGTCGTTTTCAAAATCCGTCCAAAAATCAACAAGCTCATAGCTTTGGATGGTTATGTCTCCCAACGAGGAACCGCCGCCTAAGGCGCCGAGAGAGGTCGAGGTTCCTCCGCCGGCTGCGGCCCCGGTTGATTCTCCGGTGGAGCCCCCGGAGGAAAGAGATACCTGGGTGTTGCTGGTTCCGGCCCGGAGGCTGCGGATATAGTCCACATGAAAGATTCGGGTCATCATGCGAGAGATGCGGATGTATGCCGGCTGGATTGAGTAGTGGAGATTGTGGGATGTAAGCAGGGCATCTAACGCCCCCCACAAGGGAAGATTCTTGATATTGATGGTCACGCTTTCATCCACGATATCCCGGTCGATGATAAGGTTCACCCCGGCCTGTTCCGCCAGCGCCTGCAGGACTTGTTTCAGGCTGCCGTTGGTAACCGTGAGGGCGACCAGAGTTTCCAATTCCGGCGCGCCATCGGGGTGTTTGAGGGGAAGAAGCAGCGCCGGGGGAGCGGGAGCCGGGGGGGCGGGCGCTGCCGCGCTTTCCACGGATGCTTGAAGATCCGGAGGCGGCGCAGAAACATTCCGGCCCGGTTCCTGATTAACGGTCGCGCAACCGACAACCAGAAAAATACCGAGCACTCCCTTCAACCATGTGCGCAAAAATCTTTGTCTCATCTTTTATTCCTTTATTTATTCAGTAACCTGAACCGTAAAGGTTTTATCCCCTTTTGCTAAAATCATCTGCGTATCCTCTATTTGCATGATCCGAAAGCCGTCCACCACATCTCCTTCATGGTAACGATCGTCCTGGATCAAAGCAACGCGTCGGCCATCCGACTGAATGATGCCTTCCAGGCGTGGGGGGCGGTTTTTGACTTCGCACAGAAACGCTTTCCACTCCTCTTCACCCGTGTTGAGGAAGGGATCTCGAGGAACAGCGCTCCGGCGTAAAGAGGTAATATAGTTCTCCATCTCCGCAGGGGTAACGAAAACAGTTGTTCCTCCCAGAGGATCTTGAGCGGGAGTCGGCGACGGCTGCTTGATTGCCTGGTGGTTTTCAAAACCGGCCGGCGGCAATAATACGACGATGGTAATCCCCGCCACAATAACGGCAAGGATCAGAGCGGGCCATATCCATCCGGTTTGTTCCAGGCTAAACTCTCTCATCGGTCAACCGGTACGCAAAATTAAGAGTAACGGAGCAGGTAAGACGGATACCTGCTTTGTGTATGTCTACTGCCTGAGGTAATAGGGGCGGCACCCCTTCTTCCAGGGACTCGATGAACACTACCAAGGCAGCGTATGAGGGGAAGAGGGCTTGGAGATGGAATGCTCCCGTATGCGACGGATCCGGAGGTATCTCGGACGGGATCCATTGCCAATCTTCTTCTTTTGCGGCAACGGAAGCAAGCGCCTCTTCCACCTTCTTGGTGAGAAACAGCTTTACTTCTTCACCATTGCGAAAGACCGGAATCCAGTCGTCCAGCCTAAATTCGAGGTATATCCGCTCTTTTTCATCAAAATCCTGAAGCGAGTCGAGGGTGGCGCGATCCTTGTTGATCCGTAAACTCGTTTTCGTTATCAACTCCTGTAACGCCCTGTTTTGGTCTGAGAGGTGCCACATATATGCTCCCACGCCGAGAAGCAACAAGGCGAGAGCAACGGGGACGATCAGATTTCTTTTTTCCAGTTTAGTGAGCATCATTGCGGGAACCAATGTTCTTGATAAAGATGGTGGTCGTAAACAATCCTTTTGTTAGCAGTTCTTCCGATTGGTAGTCGACTTTTTCTACGAACGGTGCTGACTCAAGGTTATCCACGAACTGAAAGAAATCCGCGTATTTCTCATCGGAAGAAGGGGTAGTGACCTGTCCCGTAAGCATTATAACGCTGTCGTTCGGGGACCCGCCGAAATCAGTGGGGTGGGCAGAAACGGTCCCCCTGGATTCTTCGGAAGCACCGGCTCCCCACGCAATCGATTCCACATGGACGTTCTGAGGGATAAAAAGAGGGAGGGCCTTGAGGTAGAGATGGAGGTATTTCTTTTCCTTTAAGTGATCCTGCACGGTGGCGGTTTCTTCAACTGTTTTTCTTAACCGCTCGATTTTATCGTGCTGGCTTTCCAATTGCGCTTGAATCGATTGTAACTGCTGATTGCGGATAGTGTGAAAATGGAAGTCACTTTTCTGGAACTCCCGGGCATTATAGACCCACAGAAGCATGAGGCCGAGAATGACCGCTTCCGTCAGCGTCAGCGCCCAGCCCAGTTTGCGGGATTCCACTTCCCTGATCATTTCAGCGGGGAGGAGATTGAGGAGCGGTGGAAGAAGGATCGGCTCATAGAGAATAATATTGAGGAGGTGTATCTCCGGAAGCCGACAGTCCTTAATCGTCGGCGACAGAAATTCAACCGGGACGCCCAATGTCGCTTCAAGCTGGGCGGCCATTTCTCCCTGAAGCCATTCAGGAGCCAAAAGGACCCCCACCTTTTCTATCGTGATTTTGAATTTCTGTTTCGTGTAGAAGAAGGAGCGCTGAATTTCAAGCAGGAGATCTTTTTGGAAACCTTCCCCCCGCAGTTCAAAGCTCCTCTGAAATCCGTACGTTCCGTCTTTAAAAAACAGGAAGTGAACCATCGGCTCCTCAAAGACCATGAGACCGCTTCCCCCTTGTTGCTGAAGCTTCCGGCCCTTTTCGATTAAGAGGTCGAGAGAAGAGACGATTTTAGTTACTTTGAGGCCCCAGTGGGCAAAGGTTTCCAAAAGGGAAACGGTTTGCAAACGTGGCTGCGACGCGATGAGGTAGATAGTCTGTTCCGCTCCCTCTTCCTGACCGCTTCCGATTATTCGCCAGTCATACAAGGCTTCGGAAGGCGAAGAGCCCGTAAATAACTCAACTTCATGGTCTATCATCTTTCTCACGGAGATCTTTCCCCGCTTGGGGACGGGCATGATGTGATGCTGCAGGTCTTCACGGTTTATGAGCAGGGTTGCTTCTCCGGGAAGGTCGAAGTCGGATGAGAGATCTTCCACGGTGGTATCAAGCACTTTCTGAATTCTTCCCTTGTGCGATTCCACCCCTATCAGGCGGGAGTCTTTAAGATAAAGGAAGTATCTTTTTCTGCGGAGCCCCCTCATGTGATCTCCCCCAGAATTCCATAAATCGGCCAGATGACCGATATGATAATAAATATGAGAATTATTCCGATGAACAACAGTAAGATCGGCTCAAGAAGGGAGGTCAAATTTTTGACGTTGGCATTGATTTGTCGGTCGAGGTATGGTCCCAGCTGTTCCAGCGTTGTTTCCAAGGCGCCGGTTTTTTCACCTACCCGAAAACTTCGTTCCACCAACGGAGGGAACCCCTCAACTTTCTCCATGGAATCACTGAGAGACTCACCCGCCATAATCAGTTCTCTCATCCGGTCCAGTTTTTTTCGGTAGAATCGATTTTCCACTACGTCCGCGAGGATAGCAAAGGATTGATGAATCTGGATGCCGGCTCGGTAAAGGATGCGAAGGTAGTTGATAAAACGGACCAGGGCAAGGTCGCGAACGATATCGCCGAGGTGAGGGATCTTGAGCTTATACTGATCCCATAGGCCCCGACACTTTTCAAAACGCATGGCGACCACGAGGGAGAAAACGGCGGCAACAGACAATCCCAGTAGAGCAGGCCACCAGTGGAGAACAAACTGATTAAAAAAAATCAGTATTTTTGTGGGCAACGGTATCGGGCGGTCTAATTCCAAAATAAAGGATACCAGCTTGGGAATCACATAGGTCACAAAAACGATCATGGCAATGCCGATCAGCACCATAACGATCAGTGGATATGTCATCGCCTGTCGTACCTGGCGCTTCAAGCTGAGAACCCATTCGAGATACCGGGCGATATCCTGGAAGGCCTCAGCCAGGTTTCCTGAATATTCACCGGCATTGATGACGGCGACATAAGCGGGAGAGAAGATGTGAGGATAACGAGCCATCGATTGGGCCAGAGAATCACCGGCAGCGAGGTCATTAATCACCGCTGCCAACGTTGATTTGAAAGGGGTATCTCTTAAGGAGCCATGAACATCGGCTAGTCCTTGAATCAGGGGCAGGCCGGATTGAACGATATAGGTCATCTGGTGAGAAAATTCTATCAGATCTTCCGGGCGCACCGTTCTTTGACTTCTGAAGGCCTTTTTTTCTGTCCCCGCTTTTTGCAGGAGGAGGCCTCGACCTTTAAGAACAGTATATAAGGCATGTTCATTGTCCGCCTCCAAGCTTCCGGTCACGGACTGACCGCCTTTATTCAGGGCGGTATAATGGTAGACTGCCATATTAGACGACCCGCGACAACTCTTCCAGGGTGGTAGTGCCGTTAAGCACCTTAATGAGACCGTCTTGATAGATGGTGCGATATCCCTTTGAGAGCAAATGCTGCAAAATGGCATCTTCAGAGGCTCCGTCGAGAATCAGCGTGTAAACAGTATGATCGACGTCGATGATTTCCCCAATGGAGAGCCTGCCCAGGTATCCCTCTCCCTTGCATCGATCGCACCCTTTCCCCTTTCGAAGCACAATTTCAGGAGGAATATCTGCGACGCCCTGTAAACCCTTGCGAAAGATTTCTTCCTCCTCACTGGTCGGCTTATAGGGCGCACCACATTCCGGGCAGACTTTTCTGATGAGACGCTGAGAGACAATCCCGATAAGGGATGATCCCAGGATGTGTGAGGGCGCGCCGAGGTGCGCAAGTCGGGCGATTGCGCCGACTGCCGAGTTGGTATGAATGGTGGACAAGACCAAGTGCCCGGTAAGGGCCGAGTGCATAGAGACCTCGAGAGTCTCGGTATCGCGAATCTCGCCGACTAAGATGACATCCGGATCCTGCCGGAGGATGGAGCGAAGACCACCGGCGAAGGTGAACCCTGCCCGGGGGTTAATCTGTGACTGGCGAATAAAAGGCAGATCATATTCAATCGGATCTTCAATGGTCATAATGTTAATTCGAGGAGAGCTGATTTCAAGGAGTGAGGCATAGAGAGTGGTGGTTTTCCCCGATCCGGTGGGGCCGGTGACCAGAATGATTCCCTGGTGTTTCTGGATAAGGCGCCTCAGGACCGACCGGGTATCCTCGGCAAATCCCAGCTCATCAATGCGGGTGGCCAGACGGGTGCGGTCGAGGACCCGAACCACAATATTTTCTCCCCGGGACGTGGGAAAAACCGATACCCGGAGATCGAGGAGACGATTTCCGAAGCTGAATTCAGCCCTCCCATCCTGAGGAAGGCGGCTTTCGGATATGTCCAGGTTCGCCATTATTTTAAAGCGAGAAATGATGCTTCGTTCGAGTCGTTTGGGCAGAACCTCCCAGACGTGCATGATGCCGTCAACCCGATACCGTACGATGACCGCATTTTTTTCCGGCTCCACATGGATATCGGTGGCGCCGTCCTTCATCCCCATGAGCAGGATATAGTTAACAAGCTTGATGAGCGGTGGTTCCTCAACCGCCGCCCCTCCGCCTTCCATCTCCACCGCGGCCAAGGCATTGGCGATGGTATCTTTGAGCACATCATCTTTTTCCGCATACCAGAAATCGATGGCCTTCAAAATCTCGTTTTCAGAAGAAACCAGCGTTTTGATGCTTTTTTGCGTTCTCCGCCTCAAGTCGTCAACCGTGACAATGTCGAAGGGGTCAGTCACGGCTACCGTAAGCACCTCCTCGGAGAAGCTAAGGGGCATAACCTTTCGTTCCTGAGCCAATTTTTTCGGCACCAGTCGAAGGGCCTCGGGATCGATTGGGTAGCCTTCGAGGGAAGGAATGTGCAAGGAGTCCATGTCCTGGGACAGGAGAGAAGCAAGCTCATTCTCGTCCACGAACCCCAGATCAACCAGCACTTGACCAAGGAGCCGGGAGGTTGTTTTCTGGATTTCTAAGGCGATCTTGAGTTGTTCGGGGGTGATAAGTCCCTTATCGAGAAGCCGGTCTCCTAATTTCTTGGATCGAGGTTGCTCCATTGCTGTTCGATTTCGAAAATGGCTTATAGAGAGGAAAGCGAACGCTGTAATTGAAAATCCCCAAATTTTTTTTATTCTATAAGTAATGCCAAGGAAATGCAAGGTTTTTTTTAGCAGTGACCACAGCATACGGTTCTGAGAGGTGATTTTTGCTACAATATATGGTATTGGAAGAGAACTTCGCTGCAGGAGGGGCGTCATTTCGCAGCTTCCCTCCTCATGGATGGGAGAGAAATTTCATGGTATAGTGCAAAAAGTCGACACCGGAGAAGAATTCTTGAATGAAGGAGGGTGCATGTCGTATGCGGAGGGGCATGAGCCGGCGGCGTTGTTGCGTGAATATTTGCATCTTTTTACGAACGAGTCGCTCCCCGGCCCGGTTTTGGATTTAGCCTGCGGCGACTGTCGCAACGGCCTCTTATTGGCAAAGAACAATCTCTCAGTGGTCTGCTGCGATATAGCTCAGCCGGCCTTGGATGCAGCACGGGAGGAAGCGCGGCGGTGCGGTGTGGGTCTTGAGTGTGTTCGAGCCGACTTGGAAGAAAACGGGATTAACCTGCTACGTGAGGATTACTATGGAGGCATTATGGTATTTCGCTATCTTCATCGACCTCTTATTCCCTTTATGAAAAAAGCCGTGCGTGAAGGGGGGATTCTCATGTATGAAACCTATACGGTCGACCAGTCACAGTTCGGCAAGCCGCATAATCCCGACTACTTGTTGACGCCGGGGGAGCTTCGCGGCTGGTTTAGTGATTGGGATATAATTCATTACTATGAAGGAATCAAGGATAACCCGAAACGGGCGGTGTCGCAGATCATATGTCGCAAGGGGGCGCAATGAATGATTCGCCGAAAGCCGGGATGATATACTCCAGAGCAGTCATGGGGTCGTAGTGCCCGATGGTCTCTCCCATTTTTGTCCCGCTTTAGTATAGTGGTTACACGGAACTCTGCGAAGGCCTCCGGCGCGGCGAGAGACCGTCCATGAGAGGAAGGAGCGTTTTGACGAAGCGCCCGGCAGACGACGGAGAGGGCGGAGTAATTCGCTGTCGCCTTTTCGTTTGACACACCCACCCTGTTCCCCTATACTTTCCCCAGCCAGGAACGGTTCATCCTCCCACGGACGACCGGTCAGAGAGCGCTCCATTGCGAGTAAACGGCGAGCCCCGGGATTCCCTTTCCTGAAAGAAGAATTGACTTCGTCGCTCGTACTGTAATCATAACACCAATCCAACACGATGAATGCTTTATCGAAATATTATGAGAGGATTGTCTTAGGCCACCCGGCAATCGTACTGTTCGTACTTTTTGTGGTGCTTTCGTTTTTTGCCTTTCATGCGAAGGATTTTAAACTCGATGCTTCTGCGGATTCCCTTATATTGGAGGACGACAAGGACTTAAAGATTTTTCGCGAGGTCAACGAACGTTATTCCATTCAGGATTTTTTGGTGGTGACTTTTTCGCCGTCCAAGGATTTGTTCTCGAAGGAATCGTTTGGGATCATCGAGAAACTGCAAGAGCGGCTTAAGCAATTGGAGCGAGTTGACTCGGTGATAACCGTTTTCGATGTCCCCCTGCTAAGAGGGTTGAAGCTGTCGGAAATCTCTCCGGACAAGTTTAAAACGCTGAAAGATCCTGCTGTCGATGTGGGAACGGCAAAACAGGAATTAGTCGAAAGCCCCATCTATGGAGACCTCCTCATCAGCGAGGACGGCGAAACCACGGCTTTGATTGTTAATCTGAGAATCGACAAGAACTTTTCCGATCTTCTCAAGAAAAGAAATGAACTCCTGGCACAAAAACGAGACGGGACCCTCACCAACGAGGAAGATGCGGAGTTGGGAAACTGTCTTGTTGACTATGAACGTTCCTACGCTCTTTTCAACAGCAACCGGCATCAGGACATCGAGAGGATTCGATCCATCATCCGTCCTTACGAACAATACGGCGTTGTGCGTCTCGGCGGGGTTCCGATGATTGCCGATGATATGATTACGTTCATCAAAAAGGATCTGACCATTTTCGGCTTTGGTGTCTTCTTCTTTATTGTTCTGACGCTGACGATTATTTTCCGGGAAATACGGTGGGTCGTTTTGCCGCTGCTGAGCTGTTTTTTTGCTGTTTCAATTATGATCGGAATGCTCGGATTTCTTAACTGGAAGGTGACGGTCATTTCGTCAAATTTTATCTCTTTGATGTTGATCCTGACCATGTCGATGAACATCCATTTGACCGTTCGTTACCGGCAACTCTGCGGAGAGATGTCTGCGGAAACCCAGAAAACCGTTGTGGGCACCACGGTGAGGAAAATGGTGTGGCCCAGCCTCTACTGCGCCTTAACCACCATTTTGGGATTCAGTTCTTTGGTGTTCAGTAACATTCGGCCGGTGATTGATTTCGGATGGATGATGACAATTGGCCTGTCGGTGACCTTTGGCACGTCGTTTCTGCTGTTTCCTGCGGCATTGATGATGCTTCAAAAGTCCACGGCTCTGATCCGTGACGAAAAGCAATCACGGATGACGTCAATCCTTGCGGCGATCGTTGAGCGGCACGGGGGCAAAGTGATCGTTGTTTCATTGGTGCTTGCGGTGATCAGCGTGCTTGGCATTACGAAGCTCAAGGTGGAAAACAGCTTCATCAACTACTTCAGTAAGACTACTGAAATATACCAGGGGATGAAACTCATAGATGAAAAACTGGGGGGCACCAATCCTCTTGATGTTATCATCAAATTTGAGGGACCGGAGGACGAAACAGCAGCAGAAGATGATTCTGCAGAAACTGAAGACGCTTTCGATGGGGGTGATGAATTCGGCTGGGTTTCGGATTACGATCCGAAAGACTACTGGTTTACGCCCTATAAGATTGCAAAGATAAAGGAAGTCCATGACTACCTTGACGGCCTCCCCGAGGTCGGCAAAGTCTTGTCTTTAGCCTCGATGGTGAGGGCGGCCGAGGGCCTCAATGAGGGTAAGGAATTTGACAGCCTTGAACTGAGTGTCTTGTACAAGAAGATTCCCGATCAGATAAGAGCTACCATGGTCGATCCGTTTAT
>JAFGRE010000161.1 GCA_016935335.1 Deltaproteobacteria bacterium | reverse complement strand
GGCATGTATGGAAAAGTTCATGCTTGGAATTCAACACTGCTGTAATCCCCTTCACGTGTATTGCCGCCTCATCGAAAGAGGGCTTAACCGGAGAAGTTCAATCCGTTTCAGCATGTTTTATGAGAGAATATTGTATCAACGGCTGACGCGATTAACAGAGAAATCTCTCTCGCTCATTAGAAAAAGAAAAAGAGAAGGAAGCGCGGTATCATAGATTTCGAGAGCCGAATTTTTTGCATTTTTGCAGAGGCCTGATTATTTCAGCGGGAGAACCCGGGTTCTTTCCCTTTTTGCTATCGAAGTAATTTGCTCCGGCATTTCTTGTTTACCAATGAACCCACAGGATATGCCTCAGTCTGCAGTTTTATGATTGACAGAGCGGTGGGAGACGCCGTAGTTTAACGGGATACTATTCGGAGGAGCGATATTTCAAATAAGGGATCGGGAAAAGAGAACAGCAGGGTGAAGCAGGGGGTATCGCTTCGAGTGGCGTAAGAAAAGGAAGAGGTTGCCCATGGTTGAAGAGAAAAAATCTATTTGCATGTGGTGCCATAGCCATTGCCGGGTTTCGGTTCATGTTGACGGGAATCGACTCGTTGAGGTGATGCCTGATGATGACTTTAAGCATGCTTCTCTTTACAAACCGGTAACCCTGGGTTGTATGCGTCGGCGGGCGGCGAAGGACTGGTTCTATCACCCGGATCGGCTGAACTATCCCTTAAAAAGAGTCGGCGCGAAAGGGGGGGGCGAATGGCAACGGATTTCGTGGGATGTTGCCTTTGCTGAGATCGGTGACAGGCTGGAAAAGATTGTCAAGGAGTACGGGCCTGAATCAGTGGGAACCACTCGAGGAACCGGACGCACCCACGATGAATACCGAAGCCGGTTTATTAATCTTTTGGGGGGAAACCCTGTTGGTCCGGTTAGCGTCTGCTTTGGTCCCATATTAGCAGTGAGTAACGCCCTCTTGGGATGGTGCCCGTTTCCTTTTGTCCGTCCCGGGGTAACTAAGTCGATTTTGTATTGGGGTAATCGGTATGGCTACCCTCCCACATGGAGAAGTGTCGATCAGGGACGAAAAGCCGGAGCAAAACTGATTGTTGTCGACCCCCGGCGTACCGAAGTCGCCGAAAAGGCTGATATTTGGCTCCAGGTTCGGCCGGGTACTGACGGGGCGTTGCTGCTAGGTATGATTCATACGGTGATTGAAGAAAGACTCTATGATGAAGAGTTTGTCCGGACATGGTGTCATGGTTTCAATGAGCTTCGAGAACATATCAAGGAGTATACCCCTCGCCGTGTATCGGAAATTACCCGCATATCCGAAGACAAAATTGTGGAAGCGGCGCGAACCTATGCTGACGGGCCGTCAGCGTCATGGTCCGGCGTCGGTATCGACCATCTTCCCAATGCCGTGAGTACCCTCCAGGCGAAATACATCTTGGTAGCCATTTGCGGAAATTTGGATATCCCCGGAGGGGATCTGCTGCCCGGTCCTTACAATGATGCGGTTCTGGAACAAGAAGAGGAGCTGTCCGAACAGGTAACGGCGGAAGTCAAAGCACGACAATTGGGGGCGGATCGATTCAAATTGCTTTCCTGGCCCGGCTATGACCTCATCCAGGAATCGGTCAAAAAATGCTGGGGGAAGCCGGGAGCCTGTGCTGCTGATACTGCCGTGGCCCATGCTCCGACACTGTACCGGGCTATTGTGACGGGGAAACCATATCCGGTAAAGGCAGCGATTACGGTAGCCAGCAATCCCCTTCTCACCCAGGCAAACGCGAAACTGGTTTATGAGGCATTGAAGAAGCTGGATCTCTATGTAGTGCATGATTTTTTCATGACTCCCAGTGCTCAACTGGCCGACTATGTTCTGCCGGCGGCTTCGTGGATCGAGAGGGATTACATTTACAATGGTTTCGGCTTCGGCAAATTCATCGTCGGTGGTGAAGAAGCGGTGCCTCCGGTTATCGAAGGAGAATGCGAGCGAAAAACCGACTATGAGGTATGGCGAACGTTGGGCATCAGGCTGGGGCGGGAGGAACACTGGCCGGCAAAGACCTTGCGAGAGGCCTATGATCTTCGACTTCGGCCTTTGGGATTGACGTTCAAACAATTTATGGAAGAAAAGGGAGGATTTGATTTTCCTCCGGCGCAATTCAAAAAATACGAAGAGCGGGGTTTCGGCACTCCCACCGGGAAAGTCGAACTTTTTTCCACTATTTTTGAAAAATTGGGTTATTCACCTTTGCCGGTGTATCAGGAGCCGCCGGAGAGTCCTGTTTCTCAGCCGGAGCTGGCTGTCCAGTATCCCCTCATCCTTATCACCGGTGGAAGATTTGATCCTTACTACGCCTCGGAACACCGCCAGATTCGAGCCTTTCGCCAGCGTCGCCCTGATCCTCTTGTGCAGATCAATCCCGGGACCGCCCAAGGGCTGGGGATTAATGATGGGGATTGGGTGTGGATAGAAACACCGCGCGGGAAAGTCAAACAAAAATGTGTGTATTTTGAAGGAATCTCGCCGGAAGTCGTTCATGCGGAATACGGGTGGTGGTTTCCGGACGAACCGGGAACAGAGCCGGGGTTGTATGGTGTGTGGAGATCCAATATCAACGCTGTTACCGAGGACGATCCGGAGAAGTGCGACCCCATGAGTGGAGGCTGGCCATTGCGCACGGGCTTATGCCGGGTTTGTCCCGTTGAATCGTAGTCGAACGAAAGAGATGATGCAATTATTACACTAAACTCATGCAGGAGGAAATAGTATGAATTTTGAGTTAACGAGTGAACAAAAAGATATCAAAAAAGCAGCGCGAGATTTCGCGGTCGGTGAATTCACCGATGTCGGGCGGGACTACGACATCGAGGAGACCTTTCCCAAGGAAATTATTGCCAAGGCAAAAGAATTGGGATTCATCGGGCTCTTCATTCCCGAAGAATATGGCGGACCGGGGTATGGATTTTTGGAACAGGCCATGGTTCTCGAGGAGTTCTGGCGGGTCGATCCCGGTATTGGTCAGCAGCTTTGTTCCATCACTTTCGGCGCGGAAGAGTTTCTTCTCTACGGAACCGAAGAACAGAAGAAAAAATGGTTGCCGCCGCTTTTTGAAAGTGATGCGATGATGGGATTTGCCATCACCGAACCCGACGCGGGGAGTGATACTGCGTCAGCAAGTACAACTGCGGTCAAAGACGGCAACGAGTGGGTTATCAACGGCAGCAAAGCGATGATCGGCAATGGAACGCTGGGATCATTCATGCTGGTCTACTGCCTTACCAATCCGGAAGAAAAAGTAAAAACCAAGCGACACAGTATCATCCTGGTGGAAACCGATCGAAAAGGGTACGATGCCGACAGGATGGAAGGGAAGATGGGCCTTCGGTGTTCCGATACCTCCAATATCTTCTTCAGTGATGTGCGGGTTCCTTTGGATCACTTAATTGGAACGGAAGGGAATGGATTTATCCAGCTCATGAACTTCTTTGATCGTTCCCGTGCCTATGTATCCGGTCATGGACTGGGCTTGGCGCAAGGGTCGCTTGATATGGCTGTTAAGCAGGCGAAGGAAAGAAAACAGTTCGGCAAGCCGATCGGAGCGTTCCAGGCGACGCAGTTTAAGATCGCCGAGATGGCAACGAAAATTGAAACCGCGCGGAGCATCGTCTATAGAGCGGCATGGCTGCTTGACCAGGGAAAGCCCGACCCTAAATTGACGGCCATGGCGAAACTCTACGCATGCCACGTAGCGGTGGAAGTGGTGGATGAGGCCTTACAGATCCACGGCGGCTATGGGTATTTCAATGACAACGATATTGAAAGATTCTATCGGGCGGCCAAGGTTCTTGAAATTTACGAGGGAACCAAAGAAGTGGAAAAGATTGTAATTGCCCGCGAAATCTTGGGTAAATTATAACAACGGACCGATTTCCACAGGCTTTGGGAGTCAGTGCTTCCCGAAGCGTCATGTGTTTAAGCGAAGAGCCTGCGTTGGCTTTGCACTGAATTCAGACGGAGCGATCTTACCTTTCTTGACACAGGCGAGGTCGCTTCGCTGATTTTTGATTGAATAGTAGTTGCTTTTCTCTGGGGCCTTGCCTCTCTCTCCGCCTTCATTTTCTTGTTGACATGTTGTACGTGTCGATTACAATCATAGCATAAAGAATAATTGTTATAAGGAGTAAACGGTGGAGATCAAAATGTGCCAGCCTCGCTCCCAAAGGAATGCATGCTGTTCCGGCGGGAGACCTGCAAAATAGTCTTTTCAGCGTATCTCACCTAATTTCGTGCTTTTTTTGGGGAGGGTCCTCTGCACGGTTTCGCGTGTTGAGACCAGAGACAGAGAACCCCTCGGAAACGGCGAGTATGTAGATGCGAAATCCGGCGGGGGGAGGGATTTTATCGGTAGTCGCAGAGGGTAGAGCGGATCGGAGGAGCCGCAGGGATGAATCATTACCTTGTTGTTATGTTTAATCTTAATATTCCCAGGGAGTCACTGAGCGAAGTCCATACTTCGAGCCTGTCACCTTCCAGCCCCAAGATTGAGAAATGTCGATCGCTGAAAGAGGCTCAAGACCTGGCGGAACGATATAAAGAAAGGTTTGAGCGGATCAGGATTTATTCTTTAGAAAAAAAAATCAACGTGATCGAGGAGTTTTTGTACGGGACCAGATATCATTTCCGGGATCTGGATAGTTCCGAATCATAACCGCCGGTGCAGGATTTTTTGTGCGGAAAGTTCAAAACCGGTAAACTTTTTCAAGGATCGGGCGTCAATAGCATTAGATTGAAAAGGAGTTAAGGGAATCTTTGCTGCGGGAAAGAAGAGGCTTTTTACGAAAGGAAACGACGAGATGGGGATAAAGCGTATTGTGGGGCTGTTCGGCATTCTGTTACTTTCTTTCTTCCTGCTGGTTTCGTGCGCGGGCCAGAGGTCGAAGACGAAGACCGGGGCAGCAGCCGGTGCGGTTGCCGGAGCAGCGATCGGAGCCGTTGTAGGACATCAGTCCGGCCACGAACTCGAAGGTGCAGCAATCGGGGCGGCTGCCGGGGCTTTGGTGGGCGGGGGTATTGGGCACTATCTGGACAGGCAGGCGCAGGAGCTGCGGCAAATTGAGGAGCTGGAAGTCCGGCGTGAACAGGATAGTATCATAGCGACGGTTC
>JAFGRE010000160.1 GCA_016935335.1 Deltaproteobacteria bacterium | reverse complement strand
GAAGGCAGCAAACAGCTCATACGAGACCGGCTGCTGGGGATTCTTTTTTCTCAGTCATTCGATATCATTAACCGGGGGATTGGTCTCGCGGAAGATCTCAATTTGGGCTGCCAACTGGCGCTCGGTTTTCGGCGAGGGCCCCTAGACCTTATGCAGACCATGGGAGCAGACGAAACCAAGCGGATTATTACAAAATTTCAACAAGATCGCCCCGGATTTCCCGGTATGGAAAAGTCGTTCTCCGATTATCAGGACTTTAAACGACATATTCTTGAGGATACGGTCGATGGGGTCAAGGTTATTACTATCAGAAGACCTCAGTTCATGAACGCATTAAACGATGACGTAAATAACGAGATTCTTGCGGTACTGAAAAGAGAGAGCAGCGACCCTGGAATTAAAGGCTTTGTCATAACCGGATACGGTGACAGGGCCTTCTGCGCGGGAGCCGAAATCGGGAAGTTTCCGGAGATGTTAGGTGATGCCGAGGCCTCGGGTCAATACGCACGGGAATGCTCCAATCTGCTTCTCTATATTGATGCGATGGAAAAGCCGGTAGTGGCTGCGGTCAACGGCATGGCCTTAGGCGGAGGCCTTGAAATTGCGATTAGATGTCACAGCATGGTGGCGACCAAGAATGCCGCCTTCCAATTCCCGGAAATCACCTTGGGGATTCTCCCCGGTATTGGCGGCTGTATCGTTCCGTTCCGTAAATGGCCCCATGCCTCAAAAACATTTGATGAAATGCTTCGATTCGGCAAGACCGTAAAGGCTGCCGAGGCTAAAGAGATCGGCATGGTCAAGGAGATAGCCGCTGACTATTATGACATGATCACTGCGGCGGTCAGGGAGGTCAATAGGTTGCAAGGCCGCATTGAACGGATACCCGACGGAACCGCAAAGATCGCGGAGATAGTCACGGAGGCTCAACCGATGTCCGGAAGACTTCCCCTCAGCAAGGAGGCCGTGGGGATTGTGGAGAAGACGATCAAGAACGGTGCTGGCGCAACCTCGTTCAAGGAGGCGCTGGAGATCGGGTACCGCGGCTTTGGAGAAATTGCTTGTACCGACGCGGCCAAAGAAGGCATTTCCGCTTTTCAGGAAAGAAGAAAACCGGAATTTACCCGTTAGGGCGCATAAAGGGTGAATGTCGGCTGCTGGTTAGCTGCGTGGACCGGCTACGTGAGGCCTGCTGATGGCGGTTCGGAGCGGCAGGCTTCACCACCGGTTGTCCTCTTCGGGAAGGGGGAAAAAGTCTCGCCTTTCGGGGAAGATTTTAGTATGCTCAGAAAATGAAACATCATGAGAATTAAGTATGCCGAAGGGGGTTACCTCGGTATCACCGCTAATCTTACACGCAGGGAGTGAGCAATGCCGTTAGAGTTTCAGTCTCTCAGTCATGGTCCGATCGCATTCGGGTTTTTCAATATCGACACGGATATGTTATTGCTCGAACATTATTTTCTGTTTGCGCCGGAATTCTGTGAGTATATTTCAGCACTTGCCGGAATCGAAACGGGCGCCCCATTCGAGGATACGTGGAGGGTTTATCCTGTTGAAAGCAGAATGGATATCGGTAATCTGATGGGCGCCATTCACGGCATTGCGTATCAGGGATTTATCGGTGAAGTCTACAAGAGATTTCCCTTTCCTCAGCAACCCGAGGAGTTTAGACAAAAGCCCGACGGATTTAAAAACCGGGAGACTGTGGATGCAATTATTCGGAAGTATGCCACGATGTCTGACATCCCTCTGGTTGTCGACCAGGACAGAAGGAAGGTGGAAATCGGCGACTATACCTTCAGCAGAGATTCATTCCGTCAGTTGCTTAAATATGTGTGGCGTGGCGGGTATCCCCGCTGGAAGGAGGGGAAACGACCTGACTGCGTTCTGCACATGAAGTCGGTTGTCGAGAAGAGTGAAGACCCTTTGTTTAAGGGTATCATGTTCACCGACGACATTTATGCCTAATGGTGTTCCCTTTGCTTCTCTTCATCAGGGTATTATCAAACCCGTGCTTACGATGATTTTCACGATGCCTCCCCCGGGAAGGTACAATAGGTTGTCTCATCCCCGCGTTATTCTTGCGGCGGGTGGTGGTTCCCTCATTTACCGGGTGCCCCGTTCCATAAACCGTCTGGAAACGAACTCGTCCGAGTATCCGGTATCATACCAGAAAACATAGTTTGACCAGTCGCGGGTCTTATAGTCAAGGATCTTCCGCCCGGTCCGGTCTGTTTCCGCCAGAGCCATGAACGACCTATGGCCGGTGCGCAGATCTTGGGCGTACCAGTCTCCATAGGTCCAGTAGCGAGGCTCTTTGGGATACATATGGGCCATGAAGGGAAGGAGGGTTTTTATCAGTCGGCCTCCCTTGTCATAGGTTTCCTCAAAATACCACGCCCCGCCGGCCTTATCATAATAGACGACCTCCCGACTTACCGGCCAGTCCGTATTTCGAGGGGTCATCTCAACGATCACGCAGTGTTTCCCGTCGATCCTGGCCCGATGGGCTCCTGAACCATAGCAGTTATTAATCGGAGACTTATCGACGAAGAGATCGGTCTCTCCGGTGATCTTCATATCCCACATGCCGGTGGCCCGGTCGTGATGGTCATTGGTGGTATCGGTTCCGGCAAAGGAATCCATTTTCTGGGCGGCAGATATCCGCCGTACCCTACGGAGAGCGGGGAGGTAGATCCAGTTGTCATCGGCCTGGTTTTCGTCAGCCGGTTTGACCACAAGGATTGACATGCCCCGGAGATCGGGGGGGTCAAAGAAATAGACTAGGCTCTTATACCTGATTCCGTCTTCGCCGTAATAAGGCTTCCGGAATTGGTAGACTTTGCGAGTTCTGACTCTCCCGTTTTTGTCAATGAGGTCGATTTGGAGGTCGCCGGCATAATCCTGGAGGGGCTTTACTTCCATGCCCTGGTAGCTCGTTTGAAACTGGACGTAATCCCGGGCTGCCCACGAACCGATGAGTGCAGATGATTCGGGCTGGCCGGACCATTCGCTTGTATACAGGAGTGGTCTGGTGGTATCGATTCCCGCTTGCGTGGGGGTGATGTTTAGTCCGTAGGCTTCTTTCGGATACCCGAAGACCCCGACCGCTTCCGGCACTTCATTGACGCCGAGGGGAAGACGATCGTCGGGAATCTCCTCATCCTTCCAGCCGACGACCTTACCCTCATCAACGCCTGTCCCCATAATCGGGCGGACTGCCTTCCAGGCATACGCCATACCCGGAATGCTTACAACCAACCCCAAAGAGATCAGGGCGACCAAGACCAACACTATGCTTTTTCCCTGTATCATTTCTCTCCTCATATTCCCTCCTCTGGTCAGGAAATTTTAAAGTTCACCATCGTACTGTACCTTATTTTTGCGCCTCGTGCTTCGATTATTTTTTCACCACCTCTTTAAACAAGAACTTTGGTTTAAAAAACAATACTCGTTAGCATGCGGTGGCAATGTGGGTGGCTAACGTGAGAGAATGGTTCGTGGCCGGACAGCAGAAGCCTCCATCACGGAATCGTTCTGGCTTTTCCGGGATGGAGGCTTGACTCTATATCTCGGTTGGGTGCGTTATTATCCACACCGCCGCTTCCCCCTGTCTTGTTCTTGAGAACGGAAAACGAGGCAAGGATGAGATTTTTAGTATCCCATGTCCAGATGACCGCTGTTGATACTCAGGCACCGTCCTGGGCCCATGGGAGTAAACCCCTTAATCGGGGGGAGAGAGTATTTTTTCCACGTCTCATACCAGGCGATATCTACCTCAATGTAGTAGTCGAGGGGAACCACCGGCTGGTCATACTGGCCGAGAACCGAGTTGGGTTCGATTACCCAGCTTGAGCTCCGAGGGGTTACCCCGTGTGACATCAGGTGTTCCCAGGCGTCCTTCATGGATTTGGCCGCGTCCTCCCATTTTTCAAAGCCCCACGGCCGGCCAAGTTCGCAGCCGGAAACAAAGGTGGGGACTACACCGCCCTCACCAAACACATTTACCGAATCACAGACTCGCTTGACCCATTCATCCCGGCCGACGAATTCTTCCTTGCCCGGGCAGAAAATCTTGAATTTTTCCTTGTCCCAGACCTCGATATTCGCATGGTGGCAATCAACTCCCGCATCTTTTAAAATTTTGCACTCGTCTAAAGTAAGTGCGGTGGTCTGGAGATGGAGGGTCCAGCGGTAGCCTATTTTTTCCCGGATGGCTCTCACATAATTTGCATAAAACTCGATATTACTCTGATGTTTCAGTTCTTTGGTTATCGCTCCTCCGGTGAGAAGCAGGGCGTGGTTAATGGGCTCCCGCTCCTTATTGAAGATGGTATCCATGACCGTTACCACATCCTCGACGCTTTTGAAGACCATAAAGGGCCGGCCGGTTTTGGACTGCTTACGGGCATTGGTGTTGATGTCACAAAAAATGCACTCCTCTTTGGTTCCCCAGTACTGGCAGCTCCGTAAAATGGTACAAAATGAGAGGTACCCCCAAAAAATCGATGCCGCTATGTCGGAATAGGGGGTGCCGTCGGGAAGTTTATGGCTGTAATACGGGGGCTTGCTCCTCAATTCGATGTCGGCGAGGTAATTATTTTCCCAGAAAAGCTGCAGTTTGCCGTCAACGCAGTCGATTTTATAGGGAGTATTCCCCGGCTTGTCGATACAGGACTTGTTGTTGGACGTCCTAAGGTCATAAGGTCCCGCTTTAAATTTAAAGCACTCGGGAGCCTTCAGGAATTCCTGGCGCTTCATCTCTTCCACATCAGTCTGGTCGTATGAGAAGAGATAGTATGATTTGGTGGTATATTTTGAAGATTCCTCCAATGCGGCGTCAGTGTAATGCACGCCGAGTCGGAGGAGGTCTTCCTTGATGATCACCTCCTTAGGGACGTCACGGTACTTCTCGAAATACATGTCAAGATCATATTTCTCATAAGGCATTTTTCCTGGCATTGATTTTACCTCCCACGCTATTAGTTAATTAATTAATCAATTAATAATTATTGCGCAACAAGAGCACGTGGTGCTCTGTTGCCCGTTTTTACGAGTCACATATTATTCAGGCTTTTTTCTTTCGAGATTTTTATAAACTTTTTCAGGAACCCTGGCTGGGTCTTTATAGATATGAAAGAGATGTTCCGCGTTGTTTTTCCCGTCCTCCACATCGACCACATAAACAAAATCCATCTTTTCGTCCATCATGAATTCGGTCATGGTGACGCAATGGGCGCAGTAAACCGGGCAGTCCTTGCTCTGTCCGGTCATAACCTGGGGCTCTTTGATGCGCAACAGGTTAAGCGGTGGTCCATATTTGCCGTCGCGAATTTGCCGGCCCCCCGTGCCGCAGGTCTTGAGAATAAATGTTACTTTTTCATCGTCCTCCTGCAGTTCGAAGTCGCTGAAATGAGCGCTCCAAATGAGCGCCGTTGCCTCCACGCATTCCTTAAATCCTTTTTTGAAAAGCTCAGCGAGGGGTTTCATGTAGTTACCCACCGTGGTGTACATAATTTCATGGAGCTTTTTGTCCCCGAACTGCCTTCCGATTTCGGAAAGGGTATCGGTAATCCAGTCCCGGAAAAGGTCGTGGGCAACCATGGATTCATCATAGAGTCGCTGGACCGCCTTTTCCGCTTCTTCTTTATCACCGTTGCGTATAGCTTCCTTGGCCAGCTCCAGCCGTGATTTGGCTAAATCTCTCAATTCTTCATCGGTAAAAACCCTGTTCTCTTTCATGCGCCCTCCTCGTTCTCGCAGTTAATTACGCCCGCAGGTCCT
>JAFGRE010000159.1 GCA_016935335.1 Deltaproteobacteria bacterium | reverse complement strand
TACGCTTCTTGCTCATGGTCAGATCCTCCTTTTTCGGTCTAATTCAGAGCTTACCACGTTGTCCAGTTTTTGGGGACCACCGCCATGTTCCCCACATGCGTGGGGATGAACCGTGTCACATAGCCATCATTGAGACCCTTATCAGATGTTCCCCACATGCGTGGGGATGAACCGTTCATCTTCAAGAAATGTTTTTAAATTTCTTGATGTTCCCCACATGCGTGGGGATGAACCGCGGAAGTTCCGCGATACCCTGCTCATTCACAGATGTTCCCCACATGCGTGGGGATGAACCGTCGAGTTCCTTCTGGCGGGGGTCTATAAATTTATGTTCCCCACATGCGTGGGGATGAACCGGCGGCAATTGTTGTTCGGAGAGACATGGAATTATGTTCCCCACATGCGTGGGGATGAACCGGAGATCAATGATCAACGCTGCTCCCTTAAAATGGTCAAGGTGGACGACGCAATTTGAAAAGTCAATATTTGTTTTTGACAGCACCATAACCATTATGTAAAATATGATTATCGAATATTACAAGGAGCTTCGATTTATGGAAAAGCGCATAACGGCCACTCAAGCGGTGAGAGATTTCTCAGAACTGTTGAATAGAATAAATTTTAAAGGTACTCACTATATTATAGAAAGAAACGGAAAGCCGGTGGCCTCTATGGAACCGGTTATAATGAGAAAAAAAGGAACCACACTGAAAGAACTTAAATTTTTACTGAAAGATCTTCCCCGACTGGACGATGAGCTGGCTGCTTTTGCGGCGGATATTGAGAATATACGGAAATGTCAACCATCCTTGCCAAAGAAGGATATATGGGAGTAATTCTAGATACAAGCATTCTTATCGAAGCAGAAAGAGGCAAGTTTGACATCGATAAGTTTATACATGGAAGAGAGGAAGACCTTTTTGGCCTGAGCGTTATCACGGTTGCCGAGCTTCTTCATGGCGTCCATAGGGCGAATTCATCTAAAAGACGCCTGAAGAGGAGCGCCTATGTGGAGAAGGTTATCGAGTTATTCCCGGTTTACTCTTTTGAAATCACCACTGCGAGAATCTATGCAGACATATGGGCTCATTTGCGTAAAAAGGGTATTCAGATCGGTGCTCATGATCTTATGATAGGCTCTACAGCTATTTCTCTTGGTTTCTCGGTCGCAACCTATAATAAGAGACATTTTGACAGGATTAAAGGGCTTACAATCGAACTTCTTCATTAACCCCGGCTGCGTTTTTTCCTATCCTGCGATCTCTCAATTCCCCGGGTCAGAAAATAGTTTGCATCTCTGATTTTGTTAAACAGTAACAGCCTTGACAGATGGCATAAATGATGTATAATACCGATGTATACATTATATGAGGTGCAACATGGTAAGAACACAAATATATTTGACAGAACATCAACGCGACGAACTGGCGAGTATAGCTAAATCCGCCGGGAAAAAACAGAGTGAACTCATTCGAGAGGCAATCGATCGTCTCATCGATCAAGCTGGCAGCATACATAGGGAACTGGTGCTTCGTGAGTCAGCTGGAATCTGGAAGGATCGTAAGGATCTCCCTGATTTCAAGTCAATTCGTGCCGAATGGGACAGGAACTAATTATGGCGCGGCCGATCCTTTTGGACACTGATGTTCTTGTTGATTTTTTTCGGGGTTACGGAAAGGCAGTGGCCTTCGTTAACGCGCATAATGCTCGCATTATCTTGTCATCAATTGTTGTTGCGGAGTTGTTTGCCGGAGTAAAAGGAAATGCGGAACATGCTGCTTTGCAGGACTTTGTCTCTCTCTTCCGTGTTGTCCCTGTAAACACTGAGATCGGGAAAGCCGGAGGTCTTTACAAGCGAGATTATGGTAAGTCACATGGCGTTGGTCTTGCGGATGCTATCTTGGCTGCCACTGCGGAAGCCGAAAATGCAGAGTTGAAAACTCTCAACACCAAACATTATCCTATGTTAAAGGACCTCAAAGCGGCCTACAATAAGTAGAAGGCCGACACGACAGTTGACCAGACGCGGCTTTCGGAGTTTTTCGTGAAATACTCTAGCCGCGTCCGTTCACTTATCAGTCCGGTGCAAAAAGAATTGTAAATGAGATGATTTAAATTATGCGATTTAAACTTGACGATGATATTGATACGGGAAGATCTAATTAGTTGCATTGAGAAGAAAAACGTGTATAATACAAACTTTATATGCTTGGTTGTCCCGCGCTGCAACGCCCGACCGCCTCATGTCGCATCCGTTATCGAATTTTTTCTCGGCACGTAAGGGTATTAGTGGAAAAACATTTTTCTTGTCGCAACCTGAGGTTTCGATTGAAGGTGAAGCGCAGGTGTCCCATGATGTCCGTCTAACCGATCCCTGTCATAGCTGAAAAGAGAGTACTAGTGCTTACATTTTTTAGAAGAACGATAAACAGACTATTCCGCCCAGTAAAACATTCCGGTCATGTCCCATCCGCAGTAGTCCCTCAAGAAGCCGAAGGCGCGGAAGTCGAGGGAAAAACGAGAACCTCCGCCGACTCGGTTCCCCAGAGAAAACGGTTGGGCCGCAGAAAACGGCGCAATTCGCAATCCCATCTTCAGGACACGAATCAGCGGGCGCCTTTAAAAAAAAGCGCCAAGAGTTGTCCCTTGGTTCTGCCCTCTCTCAAAGAAGTTGCTCCGGTGGAAGGAAAAACGCGATTTGCCGATCTTGATATCGCCACGGAGGTCTTATGCGGTATCCAGGATTTGGAGTTTCAATATTGCACACCGATTCAGGCGGAGTGCTTGCGCCATGCTTTAGGCGGCAAGGATGTAACCGGAAAAGCGCAAACCGGAACCGGAAAGACGGCGGCGTTTCTCACCGCCGCGCTCACGCATCTTATCCGCCATCCAAAGAGCAGGCGAACGCCGGGATCGTGCCGTGTTTTGGTGCTTGCCCCCACCCGGGAATTGGCCATACAGATCCATAAGGATGCCGAGGCCCTGGGGAAATATTGCGGATTTAATCACCTCGCGGTATTTGGGGGGATGGGATATCAGCAACAACGTGAAGCTCTTAACAAGCCTATCGATATCCTGGTTGGCACCCCGGGGAGGATCATCGATTATTCTACCAGCGGCTCTTTGCGTTTATCGGAGGCGGAAATTCTGGTGATCGATGAAGCCGACCGGATGCTCGATATGGGATTCATCCCGGACGTGCGGCGGATCGTTAACAAGCTGCCGCCGGCCGGAAAGCGTCAGACCATGTTCTTCAGCGCCACCTTAACGGGCGAAATTGTGCGCCTGCAAGATCGCTGGCTCGTTGATCCCGTGCGGATTGAAACCGAGCCGGAAGCGGTGGTGACCGACCTTATTGATCAAAAGTTTTATAGCGTTTCCTGCGACGACAAACTTGCGCTGCTTCTTTGGATTCTCAATAATGACGATGTGGGAAGGATGCTTGTTTTCTGTAATCGAAAGGACAGCACGCAGAGACTGGCCTTATCGCTGCAGCGGCATGGAATCAGAAGCGAGCTGTTATCCGGCGATATTCCTCAGCAGAAACGCCTGCGCATTTTAGAGAACTTTCGTGCCGGCAAAACCCCCGTTGTTGTCGCCACTGATGTGGCTGCCCGCGGCATCCATGTAGAGGCAATAAGCCACGTCATCCTTTACGATTTGCCTGATGATCCTGAGGACTATGTTCACCGTGTCGGGCGTACCGGTCGAGCCGGTGAAACCGGGAAGTCCATCAGCTTTGCCTGTGAATACGGCGGTTACATGATACCGGACCTGGAGCAATTCCTGGACGGTAAAATCGCCTGTATTAATCCTACCGAGGAAATGTTATCGCTGCCGCCCCTGCCTCCTGAAGCCTTAAAGACGGGGAAGAAGGCCGTTTCTTTCTCTCCTCGGCCACGCAGCCGGAACCGGCAGCGAACACCGCAGAAGAGTCCGCGATTTCCGAGGGTGGATGTGGTCAAGGCTATATCCTTGCCACAAGAGGTGTCATGAAGGTTCTCCGCAGCGCCACCGGCCATCAGAATGAGGAAACCCTCTGGTAAATGGTGTCCAGCCGCGACGCCATCACTCCAGCCAGGCGCTTCATAATGGTCAGGCCTTCCGCAGAGTGTTGCTCGAAGAGCCGCATGAGCCGGTCACCGTCGAGTTTAATCACCTTACTGTCTTTCACACACTTCACCGTCGCCGTATACCGATAGGGTTCTACCAGAGCGGACCATCCAAAGACATATCCGGGCTGATCCAAGGGGATGGAGACGCGTTCTTTTCCTTCAACCACAATTTCCACTACCCCCTCTTCCAGGATGTACATTGATTCAGCATAGTCTCCCCGTTTGTGAAAAACATGTCCCCCCGGAAACTCCTCCTCGACGATGAGTTTTACGATCTCATCCATGATGTGCGAAGGAATTCCTTTAAATAGTTGAACCTCTTTGACGAACATATTTTCCCTCCTTTTTGACAAGATTATTGCCGCGCCGAAGAATCGGCTCACACTCCAACCGTTTTGTAACCCTATCTTTAAAGACAACCGACCCTGGCATATGGTTTCAGAGGATGATGGACATTTATAAACGTAGAGCCGGCGAGAAATAAAAAGAGCATTTCGGCTTGCACGAGCCATGGGAGGCCGTCGTATTTTTATTGATTTTGCCCCGGTTCAGGACTATCATACTGCCAGCCCATTACGGGCGTTTTTTTGTTGTCGATGATTCATTGT
>JAFGRE010000158.1 GCA_016935335.1 Deltaproteobacteria bacterium | reverse complement strand
TCCAAAATGTGCTAAAATCGACAAAAATTGGAAAAAGCCTGATAAACGAAAAACAAGCTATTTCAATAAGTTATTGAAAATTGAGGAGGTTCGGAAACTCAAGGGCGATGCCTACGAATCCGTAGGTCGGGTGTTCGAATCACCCTAGGCGCGTTAATAATTTCAAGGACTTAGCCAATTGGGGTAAGTCCTTTGCTTTTTTAAGGCCAATTTTGCCACAACGATTTATAACCATTGTTACCTATTGCCCCTCTGTTTTTCCTCACACCAAATCTGTGCCTCAAGTGCATCATACATCACCGGAGTCAACTTGATAGTCCTCCGATTTTGACTGCAAACCGTGCTTTCGGAATCAAGGTTTGCGAAACTTTCTGCTCCAACCAGTCTTTTTTTGTCGTTTCCTTGATTTTTTGAGTAAACTTAATTAGAGTTTTATGTTTTATCCCTTTACCGGAGGAAAGAAGTGTCTTGCTCCCCGCGCCGTTTGTATTTGAATAAGCACGATGCCAATTTGCCGACAATTCCTGGACATGCATGCGAATGTTTTTTGCGGATTTAGGAAACACAACTGACTTTTTACGGAGGCATACGCTTTGAATAAAGAAGGATCAATTCATACCGCTGTCACCAAGATGTCGAAATTTCTGCGAGAAGGAAACTGGAAGAAGTGCGCCCCCGACATCCTCGAATTAATCGGGCGCAGCTCCTCGGTCGACCGCGTTTATCTGTTTGAAAATCACCGTGCACAAAGCGGTCAGATCCTCTGCAGCCAGAAATTTGAATGGGTGGCAAACGGCGTACCCTCGCAAATCGACAATCCTGAGCTTCAAAACTTCTCCTGGCATGATAACGGATTTGAAGACTGGCTTCAACTTCTTAAGGAGGGAACCCCTGTTGCCGGACCGACGTCTCGAATGGCCGAGAGCAAGAAATACGTTCTCTATGATATGCAGGGCATTCTTTCCATCGTCCTGGTTCCCGTCTTTGTGGAGAAAAGCTTATGGGGATTCATCGGGTTTGATGATTGCTCCAAACCGCGGCGGTGGAAAATTCCTGAAATCGACGCCCTGAGGGTGACCGTTTCAGTCATGGGAGCACTCATTGAGAAGGAACGGATGCTCCAGAAAAAATTGGTTGAGATCAAAAAACCGCAGGACCTTCTCCCTATCTGTTCGTACTGCAAAAAGATCCGTGATGAGCAGGGCCGGTGGTGGCAGCTTGAACAGTATTTCAGCAACAGATGGAAGATTGACTTCTCTCATGGGGTCTGCCCGGATTGCCTGCGACAGTACCAAGCCGACTTTCTCCCTCGGCAACACGAGAAAAAAGGAGATTCTTGAAAAGCGGGTTCATGAGAAGAGGTAACGGGATACCCGAGGGTATATCTATAGTAATAGCTAAGGCGGCGGGGGTGATGCCTCCAATAAATTGGCCAGGAAGAAAAAAAGGGGTACAATGTTTAAGGAACCATAAGTGGTAACGTTTTTATCTTGGTTTTTTTGGTGCTTGCGGGCGTTGTGAGGAGTGATGGGCTAAGGGCAAGGCAGTTGAAGACGATATGATTTTGACCGATGTTTCGGTCGAAAACGTCACAGACCGAAAAAGATATATTTACTTTTTGTTGGATACAGTCTGAGGGGTAACGGTAGGTGACCCGAGGGGAGAATGTGCGTTATTCCGTGAAAAATAGCCGGGGCAATAAGGAAATCCCTAAACGCGTCCACCTTGGTTTTCTGCTCCTGAGGTTTTTGGTGCTTTCCGGTGTGATAGCCCCTTTCACCCACGCTCAAATCACTCTCGACGGTACGATGGGGCCAAGCGGTCCCCTTACCGGACCGGACTATGTAATTAGCGACAATCTGGGTCAGCTGAAGGGCACCAACTTGTTTCACAGCTTTGGGGAGTTTAATGTCCTTACCGGGGAAAGTGCCACGTTCACCGGACCGGATGTGATAGAAAATGTGATTGGCCGGGTCACGAGTGGCAATGGGTCTTTTGTCGATGGTCTCATCAGGTCCGAGATTCTTGATGCCGATCTCTTCCTGCTCAATCCCTGGGGGTTTATGTTCGGCCCCCATGCCACGTTGGACCTCAACGGATCGTTTCATGTGAGCACGGGAGACTATCTCACACTTTCAGACGGAGGGATTCTCTATGCTGATCCCGCGGAGACGAGCGTGCTCACTGTGGCTCCTCCTGAGGCCTTTGGATTTTTGGGCGATAATCCTGCAAGAATTTCCTTTCAGGAAAGTATGCTCAGCGTTCCAGCGGGAGAAACTTTATCGATTGTGGGTGGAGACATCGATATAGCAGGGGGATCTTTGGGCACCCATGGTGGTCGAATTAACCTGGTGAGTGTTGCGTCTGCTGGTGAAGTTACTTCCCATATGGACATCGCCTCATTTGAACAGCTGGGAGAAATTGATATTAGAGAAGAGGGCTATGTCAACACCAGCGGAGACCCCGCAGGAACAGTTTTCATCCGGGGAGGCAACTTGACAGTGGATTATTCTTCCATTGATTCTTCATCAGATGGTTCCTCGGATGGCGGGAATATAGATATTCGTTTAAAGGAGGATTTGGTTCTCGCAAATGAAGGACGGATAGTAGCTGACGCTGACTATGATGGAGATGCGAGTGACGTAACGATTGAAGCGCACAATATAAGTATAAGCGCTGGGGGGTATATAAAAACCAGGTCCTATTCTTCCGGGGACGCAGGTGAAATTTCGCTCACAGTAGGTACCTTGGAAATAAATGAAGAAAGCAGTGTGGAAAGCAGCACCGAAGGCTCAGGTGATGCAGGTAATATAACGGTCACAGCTACTGATATGATATCTATCTCCGGTTCAGCCGATAATGTTTTTCGCACGGGTATCTCTTCTGAAGCTTTTTTATGCAGTGGAGATGCTGGCGATATTCATGTTTCCACCCCTAATATAACATTAGAAAGTGGGGTCATCAGTACTGAAAGCGTCCTTGCTAGTGGAAATTCAGGAGACGTCCATGTGGAAGTCGGAAGCCTGGAATTAACGGGCGGTGCGCTGATCACATCCGGAACTTCCGGGCCTGGTAAGGGAGGTGCGATAACGGTCAACGCGACCGATTCGATATCCATTGCCGATTTTGGCAGTGCTCTGGAGAGTACCACAGGTTCTTCCGGTAACGCAGGATCTATTTCGGTATGTACGCCTGCCTTGATAATAAAGGACTATGGTTATATAGAAGCCACAACTTTTGGCGATGGAAATGCTGGCGATGTCTTTCTGGAGGTCGGAAATCTGACGTTAAAAGACAGTGGCCGGATTTCAACTGAAGTTTCCTTATTCAAAGCAGGTCGTGGTGGTAATATAACGGTTAGTGCTACCGATTCAATCTTCATTTCTCATCAAAGCAGTGATTCTTTCGTTAGCGCTGGTATCTCAACCAGAACCAATGGTAGCGGTGACGGCGGTACCATATCGATGTCAACCCCCACTTTGATAATGAATGATGGAACCATAAGTGCTGGGGCATCAATAATAAGTAGCGGAAGGGCGGGAGACATTTCGTTGAATGTAGGGAGTCTAACGTTAATGGATGGGGCTTCAATCGATACCAGCACCCTTGGCGTCGGAGATGGAGGTGAGTTGAACATAACCGCTGAAACAGTTTCCCTCTCCGGTTATAGTGTTAACGTTTGGGGTGATTTTATCGTAAGCGGCATCGCTAGTATCACCGGAAGCGAAGGGAACGGAGGAAACATTGTTCTGGACGCGAGGACTTTGACGTTGACGGATGGTAGTCAAATAAGCGCCTTCAGCAGCGGCAATGGAGCTGGAGGTGGGTTGAACATAACCGCTGTAACAGTTTCCCTCTCCGGTTATAGTGTTGATGGCGAAAGAAATGTTTACTCAAGCGGTCTTTATAATTCCGCCGAAAGTGAAGGGCATGCGGGAAGCATTTCTCTGGATGTGGGAAGTCTGATGGTGAGCAACGGGGCTACAATTGGCACGTGGAGCCGGGGCGCTGGAAATGGGGGTGAAATAAGAATTGTGGCTGAAACAGTTTCCCTATCCGGTTATGGTGCTATAAGTGAGGGCATTTTTCTGAGCAGTTTGGATAGCGATTCTTTTGCTGAAGGGAATGCGGGAAATATTATACTGAACGCAGGAACTTTAACTCTAACTGACGGTGCCCAAATTACCTCCAGTAGCCGAGGTGATGGTGATGGCGGTGAGGTGGGGATTACGGCTGAATCAGTTGGCATTTCTGGCTTCGCAGTTAAAAGTGATGGCACCATTTTCGAGAGCGGTCTTTTTAGCAGCGCTAATGGAGAGGGATCTGGTGGAAGCATCCTCCTACAGGCCGAAGACGTTCAATTAAACAATAAAGGCATGATCTCGGCAGAAAGTACCGGTAGTGGTTACGCAGGGAGTGTTAGCATTAACGCCACTGACAAGTTTCTAAGCAGCGACGGTTCTGTGACTACAGAAGCTACCGAAACTGACGGCGGCAATATCCAGATAAGTGCTGGCTACATGGTTCACCTTGTGGACAGCGAACTCACTGCATCAGTAGGTGGCGGCCCGGAAACGGAAGGAGGCAACATCACCATCGATCCGGAGTATGTGATCCTAAACGGCAGCAAGATTATTGCCAATGCGTTCGAAGGCAGGGGAGGCAACATTCGAATCAGCGCGGGTACGTTTCTGGCCGACCCGGAAAGTACTGTTGACGCCTCGTCCGCCTTAGGGATTGACGGTACGGTGGATATCAGATCTCCGATCGTGAATGTCAGCAGTATAGTGGCGCCGCTCTCAAGGAGCTATGTGAGCGCTGTTCAACTTCTCAGCGAGCCCTGCGAGGCAAGAATAAAGGGAGGAAAATACAGTAGCTTTATTATCAAGGGGCGAGGCGGTTTGCCCCTCCAGCCGGAAGGGATTTTACCAAGCCCTGTTAATTAATGTGAGAACGCTAAGAGTGCGGGGAGTTTCAACGTGTTGAAGGACTATGTGTTAATTACTAGCCTGCAATTGTGATAACGTAATCTTACATTGTATGAATACTCGGTTAAATCGTTGACCGATGCATCCCCATCAAATTGGTTCAGGCTTTTCTGCTGATGTCCGTATTACTTAATCAGTCTACAAATCTGGGTGAGGGATTCGAGAGAACCAGCAACAAGAGGGATCGGTGTTTGAAAATTGCCGGAGTGTGTCACGGGCATCTTCCCTGAAACTCGATAGATTCCTCTTGGGCTGGTTGCTTATCTTTCTGGACTTGAGCATAATGAGCGTGTGTTATCTGTTTACACATCAACAATCTTCCCCCGTGGGAGGGAAGGCAATAAAATGATGGAAGGGATAGACCTGGAAATATTTCTGGATAAGCCCGAAAAGATTTATCCTTATGGCGACAAGATAAAAGGAGAAGTGAAAGTGACTATTCATGAGGAGTGGCAGTGCGACGGCCTGGAACTTTTCTTGGGGACGAAAGGCTTCGCAGAGGTCACAGAGGGTCCGAGAAAATTCAAGTCGATATTCACCGATGACAAAGAAAAGAGACTCCTCTATCAGGGTCAATGGATTCCCGGCCGCTACAGCTACCCTTTCGAAATGGAGGCACCCTCCGGTCCTTTTACCTATAAGGGCCAGATGATTGATCTAAGCTGGTATCTCAAGGCAGTGGCCCGGACAACCAGAGGAAAAAGCGTTCAGGCTGAAGCGGAACTGGTTGTTGTTCCCGGGAAAGGATCTCGTGGAAAAGCCACTCAGGAAAAGCATCCAGTTATTTATACCGAGTCCCCTAAAGGTTCCTTGGGCTGTCTGGTGTTTTCCCTGGTATTCTTTTCTGCGGGAATAGCGGCCGCTGTCAAAACATTTCAGTCTGAGAACGACACTTATTTGGGGTTCGCGCTTTTCCTCGCACTGGTGGGCTTGTTAATGATTCTCGGTAACGTGTATTTCCTCCTTGTCAGCAAGCGGATTGGCATGGCAGAAGCCCGGATTGATTCGGGGATCGTCTCTTCCGGAGAGATTGTTCCTTGTAGTCTTTCTTTTCAGGTGAATAGCCCTGCCGAAATTAATGGAGTCGGGATAACTCTGACATGCCGTGAAGAGGCAGGGAATGTGGGTATTCGCGCCTCCAAAAAAACTTTTCAAAAAGTCATCTACGAGAAGCGGCATGACCTTCAACTGCCGGTTAAAAAAATCCCGGCGAACGTCCCTATCCAGACAGAGGGAGAAATCTCTGTTCCCCCGGACGCTGCCCCCTCGTTTACGGTAGCCAATAATCTTGGTGACGGAATACGGGTCAGATGGAATGTCGAGTTTCGTATCGAGATGAAACGGTGGCCCGACTGGGTACACCGAGAGGAACTCACCGTCCGACCACAGACAGCCTCGTAAAAATATCTGCGGCTGTTACTGTCAAAGGTATCCAGGTGTTAAGCGATAGAAAGGGTTGAGCGCATAAAGAGTTGCTCCGCATACTCAATGGTATGATATTTCATCCGTGGACATTTAAAACGCGACAGAAAGCGCCCCGTGCACCAGGCACCTATATTTAGTTTACGAATACGCCCATTAAAACAGCATACGATTTGGATCCAAGGGGCATTCTATACATTGGTGAAACCGGGAATTTGCGGACCCGCCGTTCCATAAAATATAAAGAGGAATGGAGAAAATGGTGCGGAAAAAAGAACCCCCTGGACCTTTGACCATTCGCTCTTTACGTATGCTCTTGATGGGGCGATGAATTTAATTCTCCACCGGCAAGCGACGGGCAGGACTTTTTTTAGGAAAAGCCAGGGTCTTGCTTTTAACCTACACCTAAGATAATGACCATAAAAGTTCAGAGTTAACCTTGCTGAAGGGGCACCTCACAGTCTATGGGCAATTACCTCCTTTTAATGTCGGTGGTGCATCATTAAAGGCCGTCTGGGAAAGAACAGAAAAAGACTGGGAGTGTGTGCCGAAAACTTTTATCGGCGGACGGTTGAATAATTTTGATTCGTAAGAAGCACCGAATCAAACGATGGATGAGAATTTTCACTCTTACTGTGTGTGAATCTGTGTGAGAAAATCCCTCCAAAATGTGCTGAAATTGAAAAAAGCCTGCCAGGGTAAAATCAAGCAGTTTCAATAAGTTATTGAACATTGAGGGGGTTCGGAAACTCAAGGGCGATGCCCACGAATCCGTAGGTCAGAGGTTCGAATCCTCTGGGGACCGCTAATGATTGCAAGGACTTAACCCAAACGGGGGAAGTCCTTTCTTGTGGTTGCGATTGCCCTGCGCACCTTAATAGTTCGTCAGCATCTCCCGAAGCCGTTGAGCACCCAGAGGAGCTGTCACGCTGCCTGAAAGAATGTCGGCGGGGTGAACCTGCTCTCCGTAATACTGGGCATTGGCCTCATTCCGCGTTACTATCACCGTTCCCTCAAGGGATACACCGGCAAACAAACCTTGGCTGCGACTATAGGTATAGACCGCCGCCTGCGGAAGGACGTCCGCCCCGACACTGCGGCCAACGGGACCGGCGGCGGCGCTGAGATCCGTACCCAATGCCACATTTCCTCCTTTTGAAAATGCCTCAACCGCTTTAGGCGTATTGAGGACAATCACAAACTCCGAAACCTGTGCCCCCGCCTGAAAACCGAAGCCAGCCCCTCCGGTGCCGATCGCGGATGGACCGCTCCAGCCACCGTCGGTGCGCGCCACGACGATCCCGGTTCCACCGCGGGCGCTCACAATGAATCCCGCTTTCGTGACCGTCAAAATGGCCAAGCCCTTCGCCACTTTCAAAACAGCCGGCGGAATCGACTTCTCCGGAATTTCCTGAAATCTCTCCAGTATGCCGACTGCTTGATCCACATCGCCCTGCATTTCCGACGCCTGCACAGCAGCGCAATACGGGAAGATCTGCAACATTATCAATGCCAAAAAGATTAGAGGTTTTATGACTCGATGCGTTTTTCTGGACATGCCTGCCTCCTGACTTTCAAAGTTATTCCCGTTGATTCGTAGGGATTAAAAACGTCGACCATCATTATGGTCTTTAATACGCACAAGCGCAATGGTCAAGGGATATTTCCAAAAGAACGGGCCGAGCACAATGCAAATTAGAAGGATAGCAAGGTAAGCGATGATTGCACAAGCGGTCGAAGGGAGCGAAAATGCAAATCATATCAAACAAAAAGAACGAATTATCCTCTTTCCATAGGCAGCCACTATCCTCCGATATAATCATGGTTCTCTTCCTCAGCCGCTACTATTCGATTTCGGATATAGAATTTAAAATGCTAAGAAGCAAAAGAATCAATGCCCCCGTAGAGAATAAATGTCAAGGAACCACTCTCCCACTTTCGCTCAGGCAGTTTTTACCTATGCCAAATCATATATGGGTATACTGTTCCGTCTCATCTCACTACCCCCCGGACCATATGGTTGGTAAGCGGTGAGGGAACGGCACCGGCTCAAAATCGTAATTCAGGCTTCTGTCCCAAATGCCGTTGTGATAGTATCATGTACCGGATACGCGGTCGACAAACCTCTACCTGTGCTTCGGTCTCGACGTTCATCCGGTAAACCTGCAGTAGCGAGGCATTCTGTATGGCGACAGTCATGATCCATCCTGCTTCCTATGAAAGTCTCGGTGAGGCGGTAGACCGGGCCTTTGAACGCTTCCCCTTGAAATTGCAGGGGAAAATGGTCTTGATCAAACCCAACGTGCTTCGGGCTTCGGAGGCAAATGAAGGAATCGTCACCCATCCTGCGGTGCTTCGGGCCGTCGTGGAAAAGGTGGAAACTATGGACCCTGCTTCCATCGTTGTAGGTGACAACCCCGGCCTTTCCGACTATGGGGCAAATGAGGAGAGTTTCAGGAAGACCGGCTTGATGAAAGCAGCAAAAGGTTATTATCACAATATTGGGAACGATTCCGTGGAGGTTGATTTCAAAAGCGATTTTACGTCCACGGTGAGCCTCTCTCGAATTGTACTGGAAGCCGATATCATCATTAGTCTGCCGAAATTCAAAACTCACAGCTTAACCGTCGTCACCGGAGCAATTAAAAACAGTTACGGCTTTTTGCCCGGCGCCCAAAAAGCCAGACTCCACAAGGTCGCAGGCAGCCCTGAACGCTTCCATGAGCTGATCGTTGACGTGTTTCGGCTCCGGGTAGCGGACTTTTTCTTGGTGGACGCCGTTGTCGGTATGCAGGGGAATGGTCCGGCTTCCACGGACCTGAGAAAGATCGGACTGATCCTGGCCTCCGACAACGCCGTGGCCTTGGATGCAATCATCGCAACGATGATGGGGTGTGAACCGGCTCGGCTGCGCTTCCTTCAAAAAGCGAAGGAAGCGGGGTTGGGAGATTACGACCTCAGTAAAATCGAAGTCATGGGGGAGTTGAAACGACTACCCGCTTTCACACTCCCTCCCTTGGGGGGCGAAGCAATGCTTCAAAACACAAATATCCAAGATTTGATCCAAAATCGGTCGCTTTTGCGACCGCACGTTGACTCTGCGTTATGCACAGGCTGCGGCACCTGCATCAAACAGTGCCCGGTAGAAGCTCTATCCATGAGTGACCACCTCCCCCACGTGGAAAGGGACACGTGCATCATTTGCTTTTGCTGCCAGGAAATTTGCCCGGAGAAAGCCATTACGTTGAGATAAGTGATTTTTTCAGGTAGATCATTTTTGACCCTCAGGAACAATCGGATCGAATATTGAACACCTGGTGCCCCAAGGACAGCGGAAGACCGCCTGCAAACCGCGGTGGCCATGACTCTGTCGGACCGGGAGTTCAGATTAACGACTCCGGCGAGAATTAGTTCGCTTGAATCAAGGTCTTGTTTTACTTTCGTACCCCCGAGGCTCTCAAAAGACTTCGTTCTTCCTTACCGTTAACGATGCAATCGTCATCGGTTTCGCCGAATCTCGTTCTCAGGCTCCGCTCTGGTCCTCACTGAATCACAGGAAACAGACAGAGGAGCCGGATTGAGTGATACTTGAGCGCGGAGGATAAGAATGAAGCAGCCCATCTCCCCTGGTAGCAACCAGCCCCGTTGGCGCGTTAGGTTCGTCCAGAGAGACCTCTCTACTTCCACCTTCAAAGACGGTCACAAACTCTGATTGACGGCTGCATGATGAAAACCATTCTACTCAGCCACCGAGAAACCGAGGCGCGCTCTGAACAATCCTGCTAGTTGCTGGTGACCGTCATCGAAATCTGCGTCTCACCGCCATCCGCCGGTGCTATGCTGATGGTAGCGCCACGACCTTCTTTCTCATACACGAGCATGGTTTGCCCGCCCATATTCATAGACGTCTGTTCGGACCATCCCTTGGCGGTCATCTCCTTCTTATACTTTTCCGTAACCGTTGACCCATCGTCTTTGGTTGCCAAGGCAAGCGAATGACCTCCGGGTAAATTCACGGCACTCATAATTTTGCAAGGGTGGTAGATGAAAACATCGGCGGGAAAGTCTTTGGGTATTTCGGTTCCCTCACCCGAGGTAACAGTATACGTCCCCTCTTCCGTCTCTCCGCTGATCGTTATCCCTTTTTTCGAAATATCGACGTCGGCTTTTCCTCCGGTTGACTCCTCAATACTCTTTTCAATTGCCTTCTCCTCAGGGGACTTCCCGCATCCGGCTATCAGGAGAATAAGTACTAATACACATATTTTTGATAGTGCCACTGCTTACTCCTTTCTTCGTTTAAGGTATATTATAGTGCTGCGACCCACCTGTCGCGAGTTTGAGTGCGGTAAGAGCGATGCCATTTTGCTTCAGCAGGTCATCATGAGTGCTCCAAGGATTCCGGCAAGGAGTCGACATACGTTCTGATCTTGTCCCGCACCCGCCGATAACATTCCAACTTCTCATCCTGAAAACGCAGGGTAGCGGCCAAGCGAGGAGGATCATCAAAACCGTGGTGAACGACCTTTGTTTTTGCCGGGAAAAAGGGGCAGATCTCGGCCGCATCATCACATACTGTTACAACGTAGTCAAACTCCGTATCGACAAAGGCATCGACGGTTTTGCTTTGCTGCTTCGATATGTCGACCCCGACCTCCTTCATAACTCGTACCGCATAAGGGTCAAGCCCGGCGGCTATGATGCCGGCGGAAAAGGCTTCAAAGTCATTGCCTTTAAAAGATCGCGCGAAACCCTCGGCCATCTGACTGCGGCATGAATTGCCCGTGCACAAAAACAAAATTTTGGGTTTTTCTGACATTCGAATGCATGCTCCGAATTACATGTTTTTCTCTCTCTTTCGCATTCCTATTCCGCCTGAACGATAGGAAAGCAAAAAGAATAGAGCGGCACCCATCGTGAGTTTATCAAATCCTCGTCATTCCTGCTTAACACGAACCACATCTTCGATGAGTGCTATAGCCACTCCTCCACCACTTAAACCGGGATGCATCCATCACACCCAAAATAGACTTGCCATAGCCACACTGACCTCGGGTGCTCCAACCTTACCGGACTGAGCCCGCACAAGCTATGGCCACATCGGTGCTAACTGTCACTACTGATGATACCCCCCCGGTTATTAGGAATCTGCATTACATCGTTTCTCCCGGAATTCTGTTCTCCTGGGGGAACAGCCCCGCATCAATCGGCTGGCACAGCCTCCCAAAGTCTCTTTGAAACCTTCATCTCCCCAACTATTGTTCACTACAGAGGTGGGGTTGTCAAGGGGCGTTGTGGTTGCTCCCGAAATTGCACCGCGATAGAAATTTTTGAACCAAGATCATGGCGACTTTGTCTTATAATTAGAGTGGTCTTTTGACCCTCGGGCTCCTTTGAGCAAGGTCAGGTTCTTTGAACCTGGCCTTTTGACGTCTTTGCAAGAATAATGGGAACCTAAACCCCCGAATAAGGTCTTTCCCTAAGGAGGCCGGATATATGCGGCGAGAAAGGCCCGAGGTATTAATCTCTCTCCTCCTCCCTGTTTTTATCACCACTGCCCCGTCCTTTCCGCCGTGATGAACTTTTTCGATCCGGTTCGGTCTTAAATAGCAGAAATAACTCTCCCCTCCTTTTTGAAGAAAGGTTAGCCGGTTCTCCTCCCGCCTGACCTTTCTTTTTTCTTGGCTTGAACCAACGGCGGACATGTTTGTCTATAAGTACATATAATCTCCTCTCCTCCTTAAAGAAAAGCCGCGCATCCCCTGCGTGGCTTTTCTTATTTTTTTGGTGCTCTTCGCGTGTTCCTAAAAAATGTTTCGTGACTTTCAAGAGAATGGGAAGCAAAAACATAAACGCTTCACAGGGATATGTCATTCTGGTATCGTAGTATGTAACCCCCTTGGAGCGTTGATAGTCTCATGAAGAAACGGGGGTAGCAGAACATGACAAAGGGAAAAATAACCCCCGCTAAATGGAAAGCCGATATTTGATTACGAATGGTTGTGGTGATCGGATTTTGTTAAATTTTGGAATAGGTAGTCAATAGTCAACGACTGGCTACCATTTTCTTTAGTGACCCCTCCGGATCAAGAATAAAATCTTTCCCGGATTGCCGCGGCCCGCCACCTTTCCCTTTCTTCGCGAAAGGGAAAATGCCATAATGCCGGTTCAATCTCTTAAGAGGAGCCTTATTCATGGGACTGTTAAAATTCTTTTCCGGCAAAGACCCCGCAGAGTATGAAAAACAGGGAGACGCCTACTTCGGCATCGGGGAATTCGGCGCGGCCAAACTGGAATACGAAAGTGCCTTAAGTAAACTTGAGAAGAAACGTCCCAATGATTCCGGGGACGCTAACCGTCTTCAGGTAAAAATAGACCGAAGCCGGGAGTCTCTGGCCCTCGCCCACATGAAAAGCGGCGAGGAACAGATGGCCCTGGAATTCTATGATGATGCCGAGGATATTTTTCTGCTCGCTTCCGAATTAACGAAAAATGACGAACTCAAGGACGCGCTCGAAGGACTGTTGCAGGAGATAAAAAGACGGAAACGAGAAGGAATAGCGGAAGAGATCCCCGTGGTCACCGGCGGAGAGGACGCCACGGAAAAACCGATCTACCATCAGGGGGCCGACGAAGAATTTACGGCCCTGGTGAATACCCTGCCCGATGAAATCCGTCATGCCTACCTCAGCTATGG
>JAFGRE010000157.1 GCA_016935335.1 Deltaproteobacteria bacterium | reverse complement strand
TGTCAATATACGCTTTGTCGCGAAGTTGTTGCATCCATTCTTGGTATTTCTTCTCCATTTTTTGTCTATAGAGGGCGTTAGAAATCACTTCCTTTACCTCTTCCACTGTCTTCGTCTGAGCGTCAGTTTTTTCCAGAACCCGAATAATGAAATAACCCTTTTCAGTAACGACAACATCGCTTACGTTTCCTGCTCCCAAGCTGAACGCAGCCGCGTCGAGGGGAGCCATCAATTCACCCTTTTTAAAGTACCCCAAATCAACGGAATCGCCCTCGCGGGCCAGGTTATAAATGCTGGCAACGGCCTGTAAGGATTCTCCCGACCGTATCCGGGCCAAGGCTTGGTTTGCCGTGGCGAGAAGGTCGTCTTTCGTCTTATCCGGGGCCGCTGAAGCAACCGGAAAGAAAAGTTGCTCGATTCTTACGCGGGGGGGGACCACATACTCCTCGAGATGCGCTTCATAGTAATCTTCTGCGTCCTTATCGGTAATGGTTACTTGAGAACGGACTTTTGCGGCGAGGAGATGTTGTTTTCCGATTTCTTCCCGAAATTGCTCTCGGTATTCGTTCCAGGGCACCCCTTGTTCTTGTAAGGCCTGTTTGAGTTGATCAGTGCTGATCTGATTGCTTTCCTTAAACTTTTCGATAGACGCATCTACTTCTGCATCGCTTACAATGACGGCGCTTTTTCGAGCTTCTTGGGCAATAAGCTTTTGTTCAATTAACTGCTGTAAAATTTCATTCATCTTCCCGCTGGAGTTCAAGGCGTTTGAATCGAGAGTATGGCGTTGGGTAACGTTGAGAAGCTCGGAAAGGGTGATGATGTCCTCATTTACAATGCCAACCACTTTGTCAATAACCTCTCCGTTAGCGGGAGCCCCGAGAAGCAAGACAATAACCAAGGGAAGAAGTATTTTTTGCAGGTTTTCGAATAAGGCCCGGATTTTCATTGTGGTGATCTGCTCCTCTCTCATGAAGGGATTGAGGGCTTGCAACCCGTCTGTAGAGTTATATCCAGAAACATGATTTCTTCAGGATGCAATTAAAACCTTTAATCTATTCTTATTGCAAGACATTTTTTATTTTTTCAACAAGGTCGGCCCAATTCCCTGCAGATTGAAAGGGAATATGTAGTTTATGATCGGGAGTGAATCGGACACGCTCCTTACTATTTCGTATCAATTCAAGTACTTTTTCAAAAGAGTCCTCTCCTTCAGGGTGAAACGCGAGAATAACAGCTTTTTCTTTACAATCAAGGCTCGTAACAGAGTACTTTTTTAAATACGGTTTTAATCGGGCAAGCAGCAAGAGGTTCTTCGTCTCTTCCGGCACCGGCCCGAATCGATCGTGAAGTTCATATTCGATATCAGCGAGTTGACGATCGTCTAATCCATTTGACAGCCTTTTGTAAAAACGGAGGCGCTGGTGGATATCAGATATATACGATTCGGGGATATAGGCGGGAACTCGCACAGAGATTTCCGGATCAACATCAGGAAGTATTTTTTCTTTCTTAATTTCTTTTACCGCCTTCTCAATCAGTTGATAATAAAGCTCGATGCCCACTTGGGCCATATTTCCGGATTGAGAGAGGCCGAGAATATTTCCACCGCCCCGAATCTCCAAATCGTAATTCGCCAATCGGAATCCAGAGCCCAGGTCACTGAATTCGGTAAAGACTTTAAGGCGCTTTCTTGCTTTATCAGTAAGGGAGTGTTCGTTGGGAATCAGTAAGTAGGCGAAGGCTTGATGGTTGGAGCGCCCCACTCTGCCGCGGAGTTGATAAAGCTGCGCCAACCCCATTTTGTCTGCCCGGTTGATGAGAATCGTATTGGCATGGGGAAAATCGAGTCCGGACTCGATAATGGACGTGCAAAGGAGAAGATTTATCTCCCGCTTGTGGAAAGCCCACATAACTTTTTCCAGTTCTTTCTCCGGCAGCTGCCCATGGGCAATCCCGAGGCGTGCCTCGGGGACAAGCCTTTTTAAAAAATGCGCCAACGCTTCGATTTTCTCCACCCGGTTATGGACAAAAAACACTTGCCCCTCCCGCATGAATTCCCGGATAATGGCTTCGCGGATAATTTTTTCCCCAAACTTTGTAAGGTAGGTTCTTACTGCCCGTCGATCTTCTGGAGGCGATTTAATCACGCTCAAGTCGCGAATTCCCAGAAGGGAGAGCTGAAGGGTACGGGGAATAGGGGTGGCGGTTAAGGTAAGAACGTCCACCTGGGTCCGCAAGGTCTTCAGCTTCTCTTTGTGATTGACGCCAAATCGATGTTCTTCATCAACGATCAGCAGTCCGAGGCGGTCAAAATCCACATCTTTTTGAAGAACCCGGTGCGTTCCGATAAGAATATCAACGGCCCCCTTCTTTGTTTGGTGGACAACCTCCTTCTGTTCTCGATGGGTTTGAAAGCGGCTCAACATGGCGATATTCAGTGGAAATTCATGGAAGCGGCGTTTAAACGTTTGATAGTGTTGGTGGGCGAGTATGGTAGTGGGGACTAACACGGCAACCTGCTTGTTATCCATCACTGCTTTAAATGAGGCGCGCATGGCTACCTCGGTTTTTCCGTAGCCGACGTCTCCGCATATCAATCGGTCCATGGGACGCTGGCTTTCCATGTCGACCATCACATCTTCAATGGCGCTGATCTGGTCGGGGGTTTCGTCATATTCGAACCGAGCTTCAAATTCCCGACAATACTGATCGCGGGGGCTGAAAGAAAAGCCATTCAGTCCCTGTCGGGCGGCATAAATCGCAAGGAGTTCTTTTGCGTAAGTCTTTATTGATTCCGTGACCTTTTTTTTGGTAGCGCTCCAAGTCTTTCCACCCAGTTTGTCAAGGATTGGCAGTTCGTTTTCCACCCCTCGATATTTTTGAACGAGGTTTAGCCGATACACAGGAACATACAAACGGTCTCCATCCCGATACCCAATAAGAAGATAGTCGTTTTTGCTGCCGCCAGCTTCGAGTACGTGAAGTCCCTTATAGAGGCCGATGCCATAGTCGACATGGACCACAAAGTCGTCAATCATAAGATCGTCAATGCGGGATATTACATCGCCCTCCGCGGTCTCGGATCGTCTCGGCGGAAGCGGTTTTTCACCAAAAATCTCTGTCTCAGTGAGAACAACCAGTCTGTCGGGCGGCGACCGGAACCCCCGCTGTATTTGCCCGGTTGTCAGAATAAGCCCCCCCCCGCTTCCTAGCTTGTCTCTATCGTTAATAGACACAAAATGCTGTTGCCGACGCGAGGTAAGGTCATAACCTTCAAGCAGTTCCTGGAGCCGTTTTTGCTGGGTCTCAGAATGAACCACAATTATGATCGTATAGTGCTCGGCGAGCCAGATTTTTAGGCGATGGACGAGTTTTGCCAGGGGTCGGAGCTTGCTTTTGCGTTCGGTTATCTGGCGACACACGTCGCGATTTTCAGACGAAACAAAGCGCAGGCAATGATTTTCAGGATGAAGGATCTCCAGGGTTTCTATCCATATGGTGGGAAGCGTTTCCAGATAAGTTAGGGTTTTTGCAGGCGTCAAATAGAGGTTTGAACCCAGACTGGAGAGCCTGTTTTCGGCACGAGCGGATAGGAGATTTTCAGTAACGGTATCGAAAAATGCAGCCGTTTTTTGCTTAAGATTGGGGATGTCATATACCCAGACGACTGTATCTGCAGCAAGGTAGTCAAAGGGTGTTCCCATCTGCTCATAAAAGAATTCTAAAAGGAAGGGCATTCCCGGGGCGGTGCTATGATTCTCTATCATTTCGCTGAAGGCGGTGATGAGCTGAGGAGGGTGGGTTTTTTCTTTCCTGAGAAGATCGACAGATTCCCGAACTCGTTTTTGAGCGGACTCATCCCAGACGATCTCTGAAACCGGGAGAAGATAAACATTTTCCAGATAAGCGACTGATCGTTGAGTTATAGGGTTGAATTGGCGAAGTGATTCAACCCTATCGCCGAAGAATTCCAATCGTAACGGATCAGGATAAGTCGGCGGGAAGACATCGAGAATCCCCCCTCTGATGCTGTATTCACCCACTTCTTCCACCAGGTGCACTTGGCGATACCCATAGGCACTAAGACTTTTTGTCAAAGAGTCCCTCTCGATTTGCTCATGAAGGCAGAGGGGGATAACATATTGCTGAAGCGCATCAAACGGAATGCAGTGCTGCATCAACGCCCGAAGGGTTGTGACAACAATCGGAGATCCGGGTTCGTTTTGTAAACGGTGAAGCGTCTCTAGTCGGGTTACGACTTTCTGTGGATGAGGGGCGGCCGTGTCAAAGGGAAGCGTTTCCCACCCGGGGAAATACAACACCGGTGTGAGATTCTGCGTTTCTTGACCGATGTAGAATTGAAGTTCCTCGCAGACTTGTTCGGCACTATCGTTGTCGGACGCGATGACTAGAAAGCCGCGAGAGATGATGCTGGTTGCCTTGCTTATCAGAAAAGCCAGAAAGGAACTCTGTATGCCCGAAAGATAAACGGTTTTTTGCCCCCGCAGGAGGAGAGACCTTAATTCTTCAAGAAGCTCCTGCGACGTGCTACCGTGGTTTGATATGGCTGACATAAGCATAGTTGGTGGTTAGCGGATAGTCTTCTCGTTGGCTCCCCATGGATTTACCAGACCAACGTTTATTCCGAGGTTCGAGCAAGCCACTTCTGGGCAGCTGCCATTGCCTGAGGGTTGAGGCGCAGGCGGTGACCGCCGCCTTCAATGATCAGGAGTTCCTTGGGCTGTTGAGCGTTATCATATAGTCTATGGGCGTGGTCGACGGGGACGGTGTCATCTAGGTTGCCATGCAGGATTAATTTGGGAACGGATTTTATATGGGATATCCATTCTTCTGATTTTACCACACGAAATCCCCGTGCCCACTCGATGTGGTTTAAGGGAAAGGCCGGGTTTCTAATAATTCCAACATCTCGAGCGCGTTGGAGAAATGTATCCGCTTTAATCTTATTCAGGATAGAGTCAAAGTCTGCCGGACAACCACAGATCACGAGGCGGCTCACTCTCCCATCATGAGCAGCGACATAGACGGATACGGCAGCGCCGGCACTGAAACCAAAGAGGGTTATCGAAGAAGGACAGAGCCTCGCTATATAATTTAAAACGCTCTTGAGGTCAATAACCCACCCCAGTATGTCAAAGTCGCCCGAACTTTCCCCAGCACCACGAAAGTTAAAAGTAACCGACAAATAGCCGCATTTACTTAGTTTTCCAGCGAGTTGAGCGTACCCCGGATCATGAGGGGCTTTGAGCGCACCGGGTATTCCGTGGCAGAAGATGAGGGATCCTTTGGGACTTTCCAACCCCGGAGAAGGGCAATAAATTTTCCCCCGCAGGGTATTTCCGTCAACGGAGAGTTCAAATTCTTCGCAGCAATCACTCATGACATCAAAAGTTCTTCTCTACATCAGGATGTAAATGTGTCGTTTTCCGGTATTTATTTCTTTGAGGAATATAGCAAAAATACTATAATTCACACAAGGCAATTTGTTTTCGAAAACAAAGGACCGATCAAGGAAGTCCTCTGGAAAGCCCCGTGTTGCCGCGGCGACTTGCCGTTTGGGAGAATGAGAGTGAGATATGCTGTTCTTTCTGACGTTCATGGCAATCTGGAAGCCTTTCAAGCCGCTTTGAAAGACGTGGAAGATGAAGGGATTGAGAGCATCGTATATTTGGGCGACATTGTTGGATATGGTGCCAATCCTAAAGAATGCCTTGATCTTTTGCGGGGAAAAACGCAGGCCATTGTGGCTGGGAACCACGACTGGGGAGTAACGGGGAAAACCGATGTTCGTTCTTTCAATGCTGTAGCCCGGGCTGCGATCGAGTGGACAATCTCCCAACTCGACTCCAACGATAAAGACTTTTTGGATCACCTCCCACTGACGGACGACACGCCATCTTTTACCTACACACACTCAACGCCGATTGATCCTCAAAACTGGAATTACATTTTAGGCGAAAACGAAGCACTGGAAAATATCAAAGCATTGCCATCGAAATCCCTTTGCTTTGTTGGGCACTCACATATTCCCATAGCTTTTGAACTCCATGGATCGGGATGCCTTTCTAAGAGGACCAGCCTGGTAAAGACGGTTGTAAATAGGGAGAGGCGCTTTATCATTAACGTGGGGAGCGTGGGGCAACCGCGCGATGGGGACCCTCGCGCTTCATACGGTATTTTTGATGAGGACAGGAGCCTTTTTTTCCTTCGGCGGGTCGAATATGATGTAGTAAGTGCCCAGAGAAAAATCTTGTTAGCCGGGCTCCCGCCCGTCCTTGCAGATAGAATCGGTAAGGGGTGGTGAGTTGGTTAATAGCGAACATGTTTTAGAAAGAGGCCGCAGCCAGGAGCGGTTATGCCGGCCTTTCTCCGATCTCGGGCCGCAAAAATCTCAAAAAAATTCTTTGGGGAGATTTTTCCCTTCCCCACTTCAATCAGGGTCCCGATGATATTACGAACCATGTGCCGGAGAAACGCATTGGCTTCAATGGAAAAAACCAGTTTAGGGCCTCTCCGCTCGAAAGCCGCTGTCATCACTTCTCTCTCGGAGAAGACTTCCTCTTTGTCAGCCCCTTGAAAGGAGGAGAAGTCGTGATGTCCCAGGAGATGAAGAACGGCCTTTCCCATCAGGCTTGCGTCTAAACCATCCCGGATCCACCAGGTGTAGTTGCGATGGAATACTGACGGCAGCGGGTTGTCCCAAATGTGATACTCATAGATTCTGCTTTTCGCGCTGAAGCGAGCATGAAAGATAGCATCGACTTCTTCTATTTTTCTTATCATTATGTCATTCGGGAGGAGACTGTTCGCGCCTCGCAGGAGTGATGAGAGTTCAAGGGATGAGGCGGTCTTGAAGTTGGCCACTTGCCCCAAGGCATGAACACCGCTGTCGGTTCGACCTGCGCCGATGAGGCCGACGCGGTGACTCAGAATACGAGCAAAAGCGCTTTCCAGGGTATCTTGAATAGTGGGGGCGTTCGTCTGGCTTTGCCACCCGCTATAGTTGGTTCCGTCATACTCGATCGTCAGTTTAAGGTTACGCATGCCAGTTTTAATCAAACGACTTTCATGAAGTATCCGCGGACTGAGTTACAAAAACCGCCCAATACGCAGTTTCCACTGCGCGAAAAAAGGTAATTCGTATGGTATCTAACCGAGTTCAATATTTCCACATAAATTCAAAAGAAATGAGAAGAAATGTAACTCGCCAGAAAGGCCAATGACGTCGAAGGGAAGGGGGCTTGCGATAAGAAACGATGCTAAGAAGGGAAGCGTTCGTAAATTATCTATTGACAAGGAGAGGGATATGGATTACAGAAAAAAGCGAGCGCTCACCTTGCTTTACGCAGGCGGGTCCGCTGCCGGTTGCGAAAGAATCGGCAGCAAGAGGATGTCTTTTGGTGGTTACATAATTGGACGCGAGGTGTGGGGTTACGATGCAGTCGAGACAGGGTGATAATCCGAAAACATATATTCCAACCAAAATAAAAAGCCAAGAACTCATCGACGACAAGAGACAGCAAATCATCAAAGGGGCGTTGTCAGTTTTTAAAAAGAAAGGGTACCACAAGACGACTGTTCGCGATATTGCCGTTGCGGCGAACATAAGCATGGGAAGCCTTTACGACTATATCAATTCAAAAGACGATATATTATACATCTTTTACAAGGTCTTTATTTTCACCTACTATCAGCAGGTTATTTCAAAAACCAACGCTATCAGTAATCCGGTGGAGAGATTGAAAGTCGCCTACAAGACATTATTAGAAGTTAATTTTGCCTTGGAGGATGAAATCTTGTTTGGCTGGACGGAAGCCAAGAACATGAAAGAAGGTCATCTGCAAGAAGTCACTAAGTTGGAATTGGAGTTGATTGATTATTTTAGGGAAATTCTCGACAAAATACGCTCGGAGTTTAACGTTGACATTGAGGATACAAACCTGACGGCGAATTTTCTTGTTTACAGCGCGACATTTGGTATTTTGCGGCGGTGGGCGCTGAGACCACGGTACAATAAAGAGCAGCTTGTCGATTATCTTATGAATACTCAACTGAAGAATCTTTTGCCCACAGCCATGTCTTGAAGTTTCGCCAGACCCCTCGAGTTCCATGTGTTTTTTGGAATTCACCAACCGCGGACGAGCACTAAGCGACTTCTGTAGTGACCTTATCCCCTCTCAGAATGATAATTGAGGCATAGATGATTATCGATGTCGCGATGCGGCCTTCATTCGTCAAGTCTGGCGTTTTAACAACCCCTTGTTTCCCGACGAGTTTCCCTTCTATGGTTCCCGCAGCTTTCTCGAACGGCATATT
>JAFGRE010000156.1 GCA_016935335.1 Deltaproteobacteria bacterium | reverse complement strand
TGACCCCTTGACTGCCAGTCAAGTACTCTCCCAGCTGAGCTACAGCCCCGATGGAAATGATAATGGCGTATAATATGCTCATTTCTTGAAACTGTCAATCGTTTTTAATGGGCCCGAATTGCGGCAGTAATCGCGAAAATTATTAACACCGATAAAAAACTCCCGCATCATAATCACCCAATAGTACTGCCCCCGTCGGCTAAGGGAGAGGACGTCGCCCCGTTTTTTGATTCCTCCGGTGAGGGTGAAAAAGAGAATCTCCGGCAACAGTTGCCGAAACGCGGATCCGCCGATTTTCGTGCTGAGTTGTGAAAGGTCGAGGCGCAAGCCGAAAAGCTTCATCAAAAAGTCGTAGCGGGCCCGCTCCTTTAGGGAAAAGTCCTTTTTTGCCTCCAACGGCAGGTTGCCCTGCTTGACCCTGCGAATATACTCGTGGATGTCAAAGGTGTTGGCATAGGCGCTTCCGTTCAGATAACCGATGGAGCCGCTACCGACACCGGCATACTCTTCAAAGTTCACCACGTATTCGTCGATCATGGCGTTGCTGGTCGAAAAACACCACGCGGTTGATGGGTGATAGCGGGGGGTGAGGGTCTCGACAATTGTATGATAAAATAATTTTTCCCTTTTGTAGGAAACGGCCCCCAGTTTTTTGGTGATGACGTCGCGGGTGGAAGAGGAGACCATGAGCGGGTAGTACGTAATCTGATCGACACCCAAATTGATCAGGGTTGACAGGTCCTTTTCGAGACCCCCCACGGTCTGTGAGGGGAAGTTAAACATCATGTCCACATTGAGAGTATGAAAACGGCCCTGGGTCTGCGCGAGCCGTTCGGCGATACTTTTCCCGCTTCCGTATTTATGGTATCGTTCGATCGCCGCAAGAAGGGTGTCGTCGAAACTTTGCACCCCCACCGACAGACGATGAACGCCTGCTTTTTTCAAAGCCGCGATGTTGCCCTCGGTGAGGTGGTTGGGGTTGGTCTCCACCGAGACCTCGGTTACCGCAAACGATTCCCGAATCAGGGCCAAGGTCTGTTCGAGTTCGTCGATTAAGACTGTCGGCGTTCCCCCGCCCACGTAGACGGCCCGAAAATCATATCCCCGCTCCCTATAAAGGGCAAGCTCCTTGCGCAGTGCGTTGAAATAGTCCCTCGCCAACCCCTCCTGCAAAACCACCCGATTAAAGGAGCAGTAGGGACAAAGTTCTTCGCAGAACGGGATGTGGACGTATAACAGCATGGGAACCTTGCCGTTGGGAGACGGAATGGCAAGGGGGGGCGAAGAGGAAAACCGCAGATAGTCGGCGTTTTTCCTGCGGGCATAGGCGGTTATGAAGTTTTCGATTATCATCGCGTTCTTGGTCGTGCGGAGAAAACGTGTTACAGTTGAACTTATGTACCGATAACATTTGTCTTGTTGGCAACCCAGAGGAGTATACTCTATCAGACATGAAGGGCTTTTACAAAAAAAGAAAAAAAGGAGCGCGGAGGGTCGTGGCGATCATTGTCTCGGTGGTTGCCATGGGGGGCTTGTTTCATCGGAACCTGCACGGTGACAGGGTCGCTCCGGGGCTTCCGCTCCATGCGGTTGTTCATGAAGTGATCGACGGGGACACGGTAATCATTGAGGGCGGGCAGAAGGTTCGATATCTCGGAATTAATGCGCCGGAAGTCAGGGTGTGGGACGGCGCACAGTGGTGCGTTAAGCCCCAAATCCAGGGGCCAGAGGCGACAGCCTACAACCAGCGGCTGGTAGGGGGGAAGGAACTCCGATTGGAATATGATCAAAACCCGAAAGACAAATTCGACCGACTTCTGGCATATGTTTGGGTGGGAGATTGCTTTGTCAATGGAGATCTGGTCCTGAAGGGTCTGGCCCTTATGGATGTGCGTGCCCCCAACCTCGTTTATCAGAAACGCTTGGCGGCGTTGCAGGCGGAGGCGCGGAATTCGGGGCGGGGAATCTGGCGCGCCATGCCGGGCAATACCGTTTCTGCCGAAGACGCGCATGGTTTCGTCGGGATGCTGGCGGCCGTTGAGGGGCGGATTCTTCGCACCCACCTAGGCGAGAAAAAGCTCCACCTTAATTTTGGCGAAAATGTTGAAAACGATTTTACCGTGATTATTTACAAGGAGAACCTTTCAAGCTTCCCCCTGGGGCGGAAGGATCCCGCTGCTTATTTTCTTAACAAAAGGGTGAAGGTCTATGGATTTATAAGAGAATTGGACGGCCCCGCCGTGGTTGTCTGCGCCCCCAGTCAAATCGATTTTTTGGATTAGGCCGGCTAGCCACGGGGGAGGCAACGGGCATCGGTGGCGCTAATTTTGAGTTTTAACAAAATCTCTTAGGTAGGCGAGATCTTTCTGGTCGATTTTAGTGAATCGTATGCCGGTGTAATAGAGGCCCTCCGGGCTTTTTCGACGATGAACAACCTCTCCTTCCGCGGAAATAATTTTTTCCTGTTCGAAGGCGATGTCCAAATCAACGGTATCTCCGGGATCGAAGGACTCGGCCGTCTGGATAAGGACACCGGATTCGCTGAGGTCATGTATGGCCGCAATTTTACCCGGCATTTCAAGGTCGTTCTTTGGGTCATAGTGGGTGAAGGAAATAAGCCGGGAATAGTCTGAGCGAATGTGCTGACGCTGTTCCTTTTTAGGGTCGTTGGTTTGCATAACGCGCCTCCAGGTTAGCGGATAGTGAAATTTTTTACTTGTCTTATACCAGAAAACTGAAGCAAAATGAAACGAAATAGTATGCTGCCGGGGAACCCCCTTGCGGCCTTGAGGGGGCGACCCTTTTGCGGTTCGGGAGCACGGTTGCCGCGACGCAGAGAATGAGGGTGCGCCCTACTTCACCTAATCGGCAGGGGAAAAAATGGAAATGATCGATGCCAAAACCAAAGTGTGTGTCTTGTTGGGAAATCCGGTGGAGCATTCGCTGTCGCCCCTGATTCACAATGCCGGCTTCGGCGAGCTGGGGATTAATTGCGTTTACGTTGCCCTTCGGGTAAAAGATGCGGATCTTGCAGACGCCATGCGGGGGATTCGGGCCCTTAATATCCGGGGGGCGAGCATTACCATTCCCCACAAGGTGAGGGCTCTCGACCATGTAGACCGGGTCGATGCCCTAGCTGAAAAAATCGGATCCATCAATACCGTCGTAAACGACGGCGGCGTGCTTACCGGTTTTAACAGTGACGGCATGGGAGCTCTTAAGGCGTTTCGTGACTATGGCGTAGAGCTTGAGAATAAACGCGTTCTCATGGTGGGGGCCGGCGGTGCCGCACGCGCCATAGCGTTTTCTTTGGTGGCGAATGCCCGGTTGCGGGAATTGTCGATCATGGGAATTGTCAGAGAGGAGGTTGGCGAATTGGTTGATCGGCTTCGGGAGACCACGGAATCGCGGATTCAGGGAGAAGCGTGGGGCGAGGAGGCGCTCCGAGAGCGGATGGCCGCCTCCGAGATCGTGATTAATTGTACGCCGGTGGGAATGTATCCCCGGACCGACGAAATTCCTGTTCCCGCAGGCGCGCTTCGAAAAGGGATGCTGGTGTTTGATGTAGTCTATAATCCCGCAGAGACAAAACTCCTTGTTGATGCCGCCCGAAGGGGGTGTGATACTATTTCGGGAGTGGATATGTTCATCAACCAAGCGGCGGCACAGTTCGAGCTTTGGACCGGAAAGAAAGCGCCGGTGGCGAGCATGAAGAAGGTGGTTCTGGATCGTTTGGCAAAGAAGTAGGTGAACCGTTTGTGCAGGATTGGAGATGAATATTGTCCTCATCGGATACCGGGGGGCGGGCAAATCAGCGGTGGCGGACATTCTGTCGGCCCGACTGCAATGGCCGAAATATGTCGTGGATAAAGCCATTGTGGAGGCGGCGGGAATGAGCATCCCTCGCATTGTCGAAAGTCGGGGCTGGGATTTTTTCCGAGATCTGGAGTCAAGAGCGGTGGCCCGGGTGAGCGGGCAAGACCGGACCATAATCGACACCGGCGGAGGAGTGGTTATCCGTGCAGGGAACGTCGAAATGCTCCGCCGAAACGGCACCCTCATCTGGCTGCGGGTGGATCCCAAAACCGTATTAAATCGCATCAAGGACGATACCGAGCGGCCTTCTCTTACGGGTTCAAAATCGTTTTTGGAGGAGATCGAGGAAGTGCTCTCCGAGAGGGCGCCGCTCTACCGGTCGGCTGCCGACCTTGTCGTCGATACGAACTTGCTTTCTTCCCCGGCGGTGGCGGAAAAGATACTGGGGGCTGTTAAGGATTTGCTTTAACGCACGTAGTAGCGCTGACGGACGATTTCGTAAAGCACCACGGATGCTGCAGCAGAAGCATTCAGGGAACGTATGGGGCCCGGGGCCGGGATAGACACCAGGAAGTCGCACTCTTTTTTAACGAGCGGGCGGACCCCTTTTCCCTCACCACCGATGATAACGGCGAGATCCACTGTAAAATCTGAATCATACAGATGCCGGGGCGCCGCCTCTTCTGTCCCGGCAACCCACACTCCCAAGTTTTTTAATTGCCCGATAAGAGAGACCAGATTCGTTACCCTGCATATCGGCATATGCGGCAACGCCCCGGCGGCCGTCTTGGCGGCAGCGCTGTTTAACGGGGCGGATCGATGCTTGGGCACAATTATGCCGTGGGCGCCCACCGTGGTAGCGGTTCGAATAATGGCTCCGAAATTGCGAGGATCCTCAACCCCGTCTAAAAGCACAAAGAGGGCTTTTTCTCCAGAACTCTTCCAGGCGTTCACGAGGGAGTCCAGCGGAGCATAGGTGTGGGGAGAGACGATTCCGATAACCCCCTGATGGGTTTGTTTGCCCGCCAGGCTGTCGAGGCGATGAGGGGGCAAAAAACGCACTTTTATGTTGTGCTGGCGGGCAAGTGACAGAATCTGCCGCTTCTTGTCTTTTAGCCCTCCTTCCGGCAACAGGATCTGAAGGACCTGCTCAGGATGGTTCTTTAACGTTTCCAAGACCGGGTGTGTGCCGTAAATAATATGTTCCATGGGCGGTGGGACCGGAAAGGAAAAAGCTTACAATGCCATAGCACGAATGAGTTCTTGGGTGGCGTGAACGGGATCGGGGGCCCCAACAATCGGCCGCCCCACCACAATATAATCGGCCCCGGTCCGCAAGGCCTCGCCGGGGGTGAGGACTCGTTTCTGGTCATCGTTCAGCGAATTCGACAGCCGCACGCCCGGGGTGACGATCAGAAAATCGGCGGGCAGCGTGCTGCGAATGATGGGGATTTCTTGCGGCGAGGCAACAACTCCGTTGACGCCTGCTTCGTTGGCCATGTAAGCCAGCCGCGCAACCTCTTCCGCGACCGGCGGGGCGATGCCTGCCGCAACCAAGTCGGGATCGGCAAGGCTGGTGAGGATGGTTACGGCCAAAAGGATCGGTGGGGAGACATGATGCTTGGCGGCCGCGTCGTGGGCTGCGGAGACGGCTGCCGCCATCATTTCTTTGCCGCCAAGGGCGTGAAAATTCAGCATGGTTACCTTCAGGGCCACCGCGGCCTCGACCGCCAGCTTAACCGTATTAGGGATGTCGTGATACTTCAAATCGAGAAATATTCGGCCCCCTTCATCGTGAATCATTTGTGTTGCCGCCGGCCCATAGCGGGTGAATAGTTGATGCCCCACCTTGAAAAGGCCGACGTATGATTTAAGCTGGTTTACCAGGGCCCGGGCCCTCGATATATCATCGAGATCCAAGGCGACAATGAGTCTTTCTCCGAAGACAACTTCGTGATGCGTCATGAGTGAAATTCCCCTGTAAGCAACTTATTGAGAACAGGACCGCAAGACCGATACATTGTGTTCCATTCGTTTGGCTCGATACCGTTCGGCAAGGGAAATACCGTGAAGCACCCGAACCGTTTCGCCGAAGGTCTCGTTCACCACGATGTAGTCGTATTTTATTGCCTGGGCGATCTCTTGGCGAGCCCGGTTGATCCGTTTTTCAATGATTTCAGGCGCGTCAGTATTCCTTTTGCGCAGCCGGGCTTCGAGTTCCTCAAAAGAAGGCGGAAGAATAAAGATCGAGACTCCTTCAGGGTATTTTTCTTTCAGCCGCTGGGCGCCCTGGGAGTCTACGTCTAAAAGGAGGTCGAGACCGCGGGCGACGGTTTTCTCTATGGAAGAAAAGGCGGTTCCGTATCGGTGGCCGTAGATTTCAGCCCATTCCACAAATTCATTATTATTAATCATTGCCCGAAAGGTTTCCGGAGAAACAAAACAATAGTCTCGGCCCCCCTTTTCGCCCTTGCGGGGAGGCCGGGTCGTATAAGAGACAGAGAAATATAGTCGGGGGTCTTTTTCCCGCAGTGCTTTGCAGAGGGATGTCTTGCCCGTTCCCGAGGCTCCGGACACGACATACAGGAGACCCGGTTGTCCCTGTGTCATTCCTTATTCTCTCCGCCCCTAACGTGGTTGTCGGACAAGAGCCGGTTGGCCACGGTGCTTGCTTCCACTGCGGAAAGCACAACGTGATCGCTGTCGGTAATAATGATGGAACGGGTTTTCCTTCCCTGGGTAACATCAATGAGTTTCCGCGACTCCTTTGCCTCCTCCTTAAGGCGCTTTGTGGGAGCTGAACCGGGAGTGATTATGGCGACCACCCGGGATGCCATGACCATGTTGCCGAAACCGACGTTCAAGAGCTTCTTGTCCATCCGAATTTCTCCTTGTTTTATTCAACATTTTGAACCTGTTCTCGCATTTTTTCTACATTGCTTTTTGCCTCAATAACCGCCTGTGAGATATGAGTATCATCAGACTTTGAGCCGATTGTGTTAAACTCACGATGGATTTCCTGGACAATGAAGTCCAGTTTGCGGCCGATGGGCGTTTGTTCTTCGAAAAGAGTTTCGCACTGATGGAGGTGGCTGCCGATCCGCACGACCTCTTCAGCGATGTCTGCCCGTTCGGCGAAAAGGAATGCTTCGGTGAGAAGACGGGATTCGTCAATCTCAAAGGGTGCATCAAGGGCGTAGAAGCGTTTTAACAGTCTCTCGCGGTAGAGGGCTGGCAGGTTTGAGGCAAGAGCCTGGATTTCGTCACGGAGACGGGAAAGGCTTTCGACTTTTTCTTGCAGGTCTTTCCGGAGAACTGCTCCCTCGGTGTTCCGCATGGAGTCAAGAGCGGTGAGCGCTGACTCCAGGAGAAGCCGCAGGCTATCCCAGTCCTCAAAGGGATCCTCAACCCGCTCAAGAACAACGAGGTCTTTCAGGGCGAGCATGTGGGAAAGGGAAATGTCGTCAGGAAGGCAGAGGTCATCTCTCAGGCGGGACAAGAGACCGTAGTATTCGCGCGCCAACGGAACATTTAGCCCGACACGGATATTTTCCTCACCCCCGTTTTCAATCTGAACGGTAAGATCCACCCTCCCGCGATGAATGCTTGCGGCCACCGCGTTTCGCATGGGAATTTCGAGGGGGCCGAAAGATTTCGGGAGCCTAAGGTTAATATCGCGATAGCGATGGTTTACGGTTTTGATTTCGATCACACAACGCCGGTTGTCGATCAGTCCTTCCACGCGCGCGTAACCGGTCATGCTTTTCATACAACCGGGTCTCCTGGGGGGTGGGGGCGCGAGCCCCCGACTTTTCGTGCTTGGAAGAGGTATTTTGTCCTTATGATATTCATGGTGGCAATCATTTTTTCAGACTGATAATCAGGATACGTCCAGCGAAGCGATCTGAAAGTCTTTTTCGTGTACAAGAGGGCCAGATCAGCATAAATGCCGTCCCGCAAATATGGTCTATGAGGGCCTGGCTTGGTGGTGGCCAAAATCAGATGGTGCGCATTGATATAGCCAGGATCAATATTTACGCTCCGCCGGCTGCGTTCGGGAGAAAGAAGCGCTTCGATACCATTTGTGCTCTGTTTTATGTGAGAAAGCCTGTCGGGTTGCCTCAACTTTTCGAAGCTGACGATTTTTCTCCAAAGATTCTTCCCCATTTCCTCTTCGTAGTAATCTGTATAATCAAACGCCATTATTTCGCTGACGAAATCAAGAGATCCCCAGCGGGAAGACATGTGGCCGAGGGCGGCACATAGCGCCTCGTTGTTGCCACAAATCAGGCTCGCGACAAGCTTAACCGGCTGAGGATGTGTTGGTTTGCCCACCGAAAACTGGAAAAAACTAAAGGAATAATAAGCATTCGCTAAATCAAGCCCGAAAACACTACTAAATGGGGCATGAATTTGGATAATAAAAGATGCGCTTAACGATGTCAAGAAAACATCTGACAAGGCAACCCCTGGCCGCACAAACTCCTCCCTTTTTTGCATCACGATGCCGCCGTCTTGTCGGCATCGAAGCCTCCGATCGCCCTTAGCCGCCCGCGGTCAGGGCAGCGGGTTTCAAAAGCTCCAGGTGTTCAGGGTGGGTAATCGGCGGCGGAGGGAAGCGTTTCAAGGAAAATGGCGCGTATTTTTTTTTCAAGCTGCCCCCTGTCTTTTGAGGCAAGGGATTTTGTGTCGACCGGGGGCTTAATGGTTATGTTCACAACCGCCGGGGAAATTCGAAAAGATCCCTTGGGCATAATTTTGTGAGTCCCCGCAATAATAATGGGGAGAACCGGAACCTTTGAGATGGCGGCCAAGAAAAAACCGCCCTTGTTAAAAGGCAGAAGGCGGCCGTCGGGGCTCCGCGTTCCCTCTGGGAAAATAAGGACGGTAGCGCCGTGCCGGATCTTGGTTGCCGCTTTTTTGACGCTGGCGAAAGCCTTGCCCCGGTTTCCCCGGTCAATGCTGATCGCGTCGATCCAGGTCAGAATCCAGCCCAAGAAGGGAATCCTGAAAAGCTCTTTTTTTGCCATCCAGTGTATAAAAACCGGGAGGGTGAGGAGCACCAAGATATCATGATAGCTTTGGTGGTTGGCCACGATGAAATAGGGTTGGTGAGCCCTGATGTTGTCGAGGCCAGTAATGGAGACTTTCGCTCCGCTAATCCGAAGAAGCAGTCGCGCCCAGGACCGTTGAATCCCGTGTATTGCTGATTTTCGCGACCGGAGAAGGAATACAACCGGAGAGCAGAGGACGACGGTGACGAAAGCAGTGACCCAAAAAACAGTGGTTCTAACCACGGCGCCCCTTCCTCCTCAAAAGGTAATTGCCGGTAGGGGTTGTTTACCGTTAAACATTGCGGGCTCGGCGACACAAACGAGTTCCCTTTTCCTTACTGCAATTTCGGGTGGAAGTCAATAGGGGCGGGATGGGGGATAAGCTAAAGAGATCGCCTTGATTTTTTTGGTGGTGGTGTTAAAATTCAAACGCTATCTCTTTAAGTCACTTAACAACGGAGGCAACAATGGCAGGAGTAAATAAGGTGATTCTGATAGGAAATTTAGGCGCAGACCCGGAAATTAGATATACCGGCAGCGGAACGGCGGTTGCGAATTTTCGCATTGCAACGACAGAACGGTGGACGAATGCAAACGGAGAAAAGGAAGAGCGAACCGAATGGCATCGAATCGTTGCGTTTGGAAGGCTGGGGGAGATTTGCGGAGAGTATTTATCAAAAGGAAAGCCGGTTTTTGTGGAGGGGCGATTACAGACCCGAACCTGGGAGGACAAGGACGGGAACCAAAGAAGCACTACAGAGATTATTGCTACAGCCATGCAAATGTTGGGAGCAGCCGGGGGGGGCGCCGGGCAGTCTCAGGGAAAGGATGCTGCGGTTCCCCGGGATGCCGGGGGGGGCACGGACGACGACATTCCCTTTTAAGGGCGGTTGATCTACGAAAAAGCAAAAGGCCCTCATCCGATGAGGGCCTTTTGCTTAAAGGTTGGTTGCCGGCTCAATACATTCCGCCCATTCCGCCGCCCATTCCGCCGCCGGGAGGCATGGGGGGTGTTTCTTTAGGTTTGGGTTTTTCCACGACGCAGG
>JAFGRE010000155.1 GCA_016935335.1 Deltaproteobacteria bacterium | reverse complement strand
GAAGAAAACAGAGAAAAATTCTCGATTTTGGCTTCCCGTTGAATGGTTTGTGATCCGTTCGACTTTTGTCGTTTCGTTTCTCTGCTCGCTTTACCAGGTCCCATAAAAGAATACAGAAACTTTCACATACAAACCCGATCATTCGTCCTGTTTCACGGCCAACATCGTACTGGTATACTCAATCACCTGCTGATCACGCTGATTATATGTCTTATTTTTGTATATCAGCAGGTTCATTTTTGGATTTTTGGTAGGGCGAAAATCCACTACCTCTGCGTCTGCCCTAAGTGTATCGCCGAAAAGAACCGGTGAGGTGATCTTTACGTTGTCTACGCCGACATAAGCATGGATGGCATACCCATCTTTTGCCAATAACTCGGCGACCGTGTCGGCATGATGTACCAGACCGTCCGCGACAGCAAATATGATCGGAGCAGCAAGCGAACGCTCCTTGAACCAGGTTCCCTTGGCATACTCCGAATTGCTGTGAACTGCCATATTAAACCAAGTCAGACAGTGCAACATGGAAAAATCTCCCACATCAAGCGTCCGACTCACTCGGCAAGGTATTTTGGTACCGGTTACAATAGTCGCATTACTCATTATCTGGTTCCTCCCTTATTATGATTAGTTATCTTATTACCCCCGCAGGGAAGTATAGATCACGCAAAAACCAATTTTTGTGACTGCTGTCAAGCATTTACGTCGACAACAAGATGCCCCTGGACTTTTCCTAAAAGAATATCCTTAGTGTACCGCGGGACTTCCTCCAATTTAATAACCTTATTTATTTTAGCCAATGCCGAATCCGGGATATCCGTTACCAGACGCTCCCACGCCGCCTTTCTTCTCGAAGTCGGACACCATACCGAATCAACGCCTCGCAGGCTGACACCGCGTAAAATAAAAGGCATTACCGTTGTTGGAAGATCAGGACCTCCCGCAAGTCCGCAAGCGGCAACACAGCCGCCATAGCTCATTTCAGACAGAACCCTGGAAAGTACTATGGTTCCCACGGTGTCAACAGCGCCCATCCACTTCTGGGTTTCAAGCGGTCTGGGCATTTCAGACCATTCTTTTCCGCCGGCAAATGATTTAGCCCCGAGTTCTTTAAGAAATTCTTGCATGGATTCCTGCCCCTGCGCCGTTAGAGCCGTTACTTCATAGCCGAGTTTAGCCAGTATGGCTACAGCATTGCTTCCAACTCCGCCTGCCGCACCGGTGACGATTACAGGACCGCTTTCGGGTTTTATTCCCGCTTCTTCAAGAGTCATAACGCAGAGCATGGCCGTATACCCTACGGTGCCTATTGCCATAGCTTTCTTTGTATCCATTCCTTTCGGAAGTGGGATAAGAAAATCGGATTTGATTCGGGCCATCTGTGCGTAACCGCCCCAGTATCTTTCCCCGACACTCCATCCATTCAATATCACTTGATCGCCTGGTTTATAATCCGGAGATTCGGATTCAACGACGGTTCCTGACAGGTCAAGTCCGGGTACCATGGGAAATTGTCGAAAAATTTTGCTTCGACCCGCAAAACCCAAACCCTCCTTGTAATTTACCGTGGAATAGTCTACTTTAATCAGTACATCTTCCGGGGGAAGATCATTTACGGTCAACTGCTTAATCTCATGAACTATTTTTCCATCAACCTTATCTACAACAAGCGCTTTAAAGGTTCTTTCACCGGTCATAATAACTACCCCTCTCCCATGTGTTTATCTTTGTCCAAGCCCAAACCACTTAGAAAAGCACCTCCCGAACCTAATATTATTTATACTCCCAATATTTTTTATACTACCAAGATAAAATGATCTTGCAACAAAATAGTTGAATCTGGTGCACCTCAAGGGTTTGTATCAACCGGTTCTCGTCCGGGCGCAATGATCCCGCGACGTGCAAGAAGAGATCCCTCAAGGCGATGGAGTTCCACCAGCGCCTTAAGATAGCCGACAACCGCCTCGACCTCGGATATCCGGCTCGAAACAAGATCGCGTTGAACCTGGGCTACAAGGAAGTTTGTGGACCTTCCCACACGAAATTTCTCTTCCTCGATTCGCAGTTTTTCCTCCTGAAGTTTCCGGGTGGCTGCTGAAGCTGCAATCTGCTGCTTGGCGCGATTGACTTCTATAAATGCAGCCCGGACATCTGTCTCAACAAGTTGTGAAAGGTTTTCCAGGGCTGTAAGGAACTGATCCCTGGAGAGAACAGCCCTTTTATGAAGGGCTCCGGCCTCCCGATTGTAAAAGGGGTATTGAAAGTTCAATCCGACTGAGACATCATATGAATCTTCGTCCAGATCGCGGATTGAGCGGGAAAATGAATCCGCATAACCTGATTTGCCCAGGTTTATAAAAAGATCCATTCTGGGGAGAAGACCATTTTTGGTTTTGACAATCTCAAGATCACCGAGCCTTAACCTTAAACGTGCTTCATTCATATCCGACCGCATGCGCAATGCGACTTCAACATGCGCGTTAACGTCATCGAGGGTTACCGTCGGCACGATAGGCCCGTTTAAAAGGCGGATATCTCTGTCCCAGGGGGCGGAGCAGGGTGGATTCAACAATCGAATAAGCTGAAGCTTTTTGGTTCCCAGCGAACTGCGTGCGTTGATAAGATCCTGCAGGCTGAGGGCTTTTTCCGCCTGAACAGCCGTCAACTCGATCTCAGCCAACTTGCCGACATTTATCATCTCCTCGGTCTCCCTGAGGTGTTGTTCCACCAAATCAAGGGATTCCTCAAAGATCTTTATCCGCATCTGTTCTCTGGCATAGTCCCAGTAGGTCTCCTCAACCTGGGCTACGAGAAACTCTGCGAAACCCCGCAATTCGTATTCCGATATCCCCGTATCAAGCTCGGCCTGCCGAATATTCGCAAGGTTGGCATTCACATCCATTCCTCTGAGAAGGGCCTGGGTAACGCTTAACCCAACCCGGCTTTCGTGCGAATCACTATACTGATCCGTCCATGTTTTGTCATAAGAGATGTCAATGCCGACATCGGTTCCGGTTGAAAAATATTTTGAAACGCCTATTACAGCCTCGGAATTACCGGCCCTCTGCCTGATTACCGAGGCAAGGTCTTTTGATCTCTCTTCACTGCTTTCACGAGAATAGCCCAGTGAACCGCTAAGGACAGGATCGAACAGCGCACGTTCCTCGTCTTCATATGTCTTCTTTATCAATGGACTGATACGTTCGAAGGATAGAGAACGGTTGTTCTCAAGGGCTAACAGTATGGCATCTTCAACAGACACTGCTATGGGACCATCGGGATTCATCGAGGGCGCGGATACATCCGGCTTATAGACATCGGTTTTCAGACTCACCCAATCCTTTTTGCCCAATAAGTCTGAATCCTCTCGGGGATCAGCGGCCGAAGCATTTCCGATTGCGACAAGGGACAGCAGGCTTATAAAAAACATATAGATTGCAGCACAAGGCAAGACATTACGCTTCATCCTCCGGGAGTACCTCCTTTGCTCTTTTTTTCTTCTCAAGTCGGCTTTCAAATACCGCATAAACAACAGGCACAAACACCAGAGTGATAAGGGTTGAACTAAGGAGTCCCCCTATTACCGCCCTGGCCATAGGTGCCTGAGCCTCCCCTCCCTCGCCGAGGCCGAGGGCAAGCGGCACCAGGGCGAGCATTGTTGTGGCGGCGGTCATCAATATAGGTCTGAGACGCCTGCGTCCGGCCTCTTCGATTGCCTCCTGCAAAGGCATTCCGTCTTTCCGGCGAAGCTGGTTGATATGGTCCACCAGGAGAATAGCATTGTTCACCACAATACCACCCAGCATGATACACCCGATATAGGACTGGACATTGAAGGTGGTTCCCGTCAACAGGAGCATAAGTATAACGCCGATGGCGGCCAGCGGCACTGAAAACATGACTACAAAAGGATCCCGCAGGGATTCATAGAGGGATGCCATGACCATGTAAACCAGGATCAACGCAAGTAAAAACCCTAACAGGAGTTCCCTGAACGCCTTTTGCTGCTCTTCGTAGTCTCCCCCAAACATTATGCTGAAATCTCCGGGCAAAGGGAGAAAACGCAGGCCATTTCTGATATCGGCGAGGATTGAACCCATATCCCGTCCGGATAAATTGGCGGAAACGGTCACGATACGCTCCTGGTCTTTTCGTTCGATAAGGACAGGTCCGGTCCTCGGAATGACCTTGACCAGATTTCTAAGAACCACCGGCTCTCCGTCCGAGTTTACGAGAGTCAGATCAAGGATCTCACGGAGTGATTTTTGTTCAGCCGCCTCAAGTTTGACAAGGATCCTGTATTCATCCCCTGCCTCCCGATAGTTACTCGCCCCGGTCCCTGAAAGGACAGTCTGAAGCATGTTGGCGATCTGGGATACGGTAAGCTTCATATCCGCCGCCTTTTGACGATCCACGATAATCAACTCCTCAGGACTGCCCGATTCGCGGCTGATCTGAACGTCGGTGATCCCGTCGACATCTTCCACAATAGCCTTTACGTTCTGCGCCAGAATATCCGCTTTTTCAAGATCATGCCCCCTGATTTCCACCTGCACCTTTTCACCGGTCTGGGTCCCCATCCGCAGGATAAAAAGTCCTTGGCCTTCCCTCGTACGAATCGTCATGCCGGGGATATCAGACAGTTTCCTTCTCAGGTCCTGGGCGATCTCTTCACTCGACCGGTTTCGTTCAGATTCCGGTTTCAAGGCGATTCGAATCTCACCGCTGTGGGAACCCTTGGCATGCCAGCCTGAACCCCCTATCAGGCTGACCATATTTCTGGCCTCGGGCACCTCTTTTTTAATTACCGCCTCAATCTTTTGGAAGACCCCTGCCACGACATTCAGTTTGGTCCCAACCTCCATTTCACCATATACCCGCACCTCACTTTCATCTGTTGTCGGCATGAATTCCACCCCCACCAGCGGGATCAAAGCAATGCTCCCTATCATCAGTAAAACCGCCCCAATGATGACTACCTTTCTGTGGGCAAGGGAAAGGTGGAGAAGTTGCCGATATCTTTCCTCCATACCGGACTTGAGATTAAAGCCGAGACTTGATACTTTCGCCTTCCTCTCTCCCTTGGAAAACCGGGCATTTACTGATGCAGCGGTGAGCATCCTGGAAGCGAGCATGGGGACAAGAGTGAGAGCAACCGCAAGAGAACAGGTGAGTGAAAAACCGACTACAAATGCAAGCTGTTTGAACATTACACCGGACATACCGCGAACGAAAATCAGCGGTAAAAAAACTGCAAGTGTGGTTAAAGTGCTGGCGATGACGGCGGCCGAGACTTCCTCGCTGCCGATTATCGCTGCCTGACGCGGCGTATGGCCTGATTCACGGTGACGATATATGTTTTCAAGTACAACGATGGCATTGTCCACCAGCATGCCGATGCCAAGGGCCAGCCCGCCCAATGTCATCAGGTTAAGGGTAAAGCCGCCGAAATAAATGAGTCCGAATGCGGCAATAATGGAAATGGGTATGGCGGTGGCGATGATTGCCGTACTGGGGATATTTCGGAGAAACAGGAGAAGTACAAAAATGGCAAGGATTCCGCCGTATAGGATTGAAGACCCCACGTTGGAAATGGAGCGCTGAATGTAGTCCGAGGTATCAATTATAGAGGAAATTTGGATCTGGGGAATATCCTGTTTGATTTGCTCGATTTCCTTTAAAACGCCGGAAGCCACCTCCACTGTATTCTTGCCTGATTGCTTGTTCACAACGAGGCGAATTCCGGGATGACCATTAACACGTACGATGCGTGTTATTTTCTCCCATGAATCCTCAATGTTTGCTACCTCCCCGAGCCGCACAGACACACCATCACGAAGAGCAACTACGGTTTCCCCTATTTCTTCCAGACTGGTATATATGCCCGGGGTCCGTATCCTGACATCAAGGCTTCCCCGTTCAAGTGTCCCGGCAGGAAGATTTATGTTTCCCTCCTTGATCCGATTTAAAATCAGATCAAGGGGAAGCCCAAGGGCCTTCATTTTTTCCGGATTAAGATTTACGTGGATTTCCCTGTCAAGCCCTCCGTGGATATCCATTACAGCAACTCCGGGGACTCGCTCAATGCGGTACTTGACCTGATCATCCAGAATCTTCCGCATCTGCAAAGGATCAAGATCGCTGGACGCACCCAATATAAGGATAGGGAAACCGGCGAGATCAAATTTTCTGAGAGTGGGTTTTTCAGTATCCTCAGGGAGGTTGGGCATGACGCGATCAAGACGGTCGCGTACGTCATTAGCGGCTGCATCCAGGTCCGTTCCCCACGTAAATGTCACGCGGACATTGCTCCTTCCTTCAGCGGAGACCGAGGATACCTCTTCCACACCAGGCACAGCCGTAAGAGCCTCTTCCAGGGGTTTGGTTATCAATTCCTCGACTTCTTCCGGACTGGCGTTTTCATACTCTGCTGAAATACTGAGGGTAGGATAGGTGATATCAGGCATCAAATCAATGGGGAGACGGGTCCACGCAACGGCTCCCAGAATAATTACGATAAGAGACGCCATAATAGTGAAAATAGGACGCTGAACAGACAGTCGTGAAAGCTTCATATTTACTCCTGCTTTCCCGGCTGTTTAGGTTCGCCGGAATCCTTCGGCGGCTCGTTTGGTAAAGGAGCCGAACCATCCTCCTTTTTCCCGGCTATAACAATGGCAGATCCATCCTCAAGCAGATGATGACCCAGCGTCACGACTTTTCCGGACAGGGAAGGTTCCAGGATTTCTGCCCTGTTTTCATCTGTTAAACCAAGAGTCACAGGCACAAAATGTGCCTTTTTCTCGTTGGAATTGACAATAAACAGACCCTGGCGGCCCTCTCTTTTGGCCAGAGCGGACAGCGGTACTACCGTTGCCTGGTCATGCTCGGCAAATTCTATCTCCGCTCTGACAAACATTCCCGGTTTCAGCAACCCATCAGGGTTGGGGATCTTGATTTCAACCCTTGCCTGGCGGGATGTTTCCCTTAAAAGCGGGGCTACGCGAACAACTTCTCCGGTAAAATATCTTCCCGGAAAGGCATCTGTTGTCACTGTAGCGGTTTTTCCGGGCTTTACCTTGGTGTAATCCCGTTCTATTACGTGGATAATGGCGGTTATGGAGCCTATATCCAGGATGGAAAGGATAGGGGTATTGGGTGCAAGCATGGCTCCTTCATCAACAAAACGCTCCCCGACAACCCTGGAACCGGTCTTGTCTTCCCATGAAACCCTGATCCGGGCGTAGGATAGTCGAATCTGAGCCGCCTTGAGGGCTGCGTTTTTTTGGGCTACCTGCGCAACCGCCACCTTGACCTTTGCCGCCTGGTTGTTGTATTGCGCCTTTGCGCTGTCAAGCTCAGACTCGGAAGCGATTTTCTTTTTTCTCAAGGCTACGGTCCTTTCAAATTCCCTTCCCGCTATTTCGAGTGTAATGCGGCTCTCCTCGAGAGTCGCCCCGGCCACTTCAAGTTCCGCCTGTGCCTGTTCTACCTGCTGCTGGTATTCGTCATCATCGAGAACAGCCACAACCTGACCTTCTTCGACAGTATCTCCGATGTTCAGGAAAAGTTTTTCCAGCCGACCTGCGATCTTAGGGGCCACGATAAAACGGCTGTCGGCGACAAGGGTTCCTGCAAATACTCCTATGTTTTTGATAGAGGCCTTTTGCACAGGGGCAATCTCCACGGCTACGGGAACGGACTGACGTTCTATGCTGTTTGTGCTTAACGAGGATGCCTTTTTATAGATCCGCCAGCCCATAAGACCTGTAAAGATGACCACAACCGATATTATAATGATAAGATTTTTCTTGCTCATGTCCGAATCCTGAACCTTGACCACTTCTTATGAGTTCATCAAACCTGATGTCGTTACTTTTATGTCGTTACTTTTTAGAAACCGGGGTATTTAAGAGTTTTCAATTAGAAAAAGGAAAGCTGCCGACCAGTTTTTCTTTCATCACATGCAAACTCGGTCTCTCATATTTCGCCTTTAACACTTCCACATCTTTATCTTTCAAGCTCAACATCGCATTTATTGTAAACGGCTTCACTTTCTGCAAAGGAATGTCAAAGGCACTGTAATAATCATAAAACTTAAAATTATTACCGCACACCTTATCGGAAAGCTTCATCCAGGCGTTCGGGACCCCGAATGCATCGGAAACAACCAAGCCGTGCAGACTCGAAGAAAATACAAACTCACATGCTGCGATGGTTGCAATTACCGTTTTGACATCATCAAAGGCATTGATGACCGTTACCTTTCGAAATTTATCGGCAATAACCCCGACACTTGAGAGTTCTCGATCTTCATAATGCGGAATGATGCCGATATGATATTTTTTTTTCGACTTTTTCAATTCAGGCCAAATACGATCCGCCAACAATCCCGGATCTCCAAACACTTCGGTTTCACATCCCTTTAAAAGTCCGGCACTGTGACGTCCCCTTAAAGCGTGGTAATGAAAACGAGTGCGACGGGGAGATACTTTCTCAATAAATCCCGTTCCCCAAATATGAACTTTGGGATGAAACCAGGATTCCCGAAAACGGTCCAGCAAACTACCTAAAGCCACTAAATCACATTCCCGCTTGCCGGCATAAACAATGGGTCGCCTTGAAAGCATTTCACAGATTATTGGAGACAAACAGTCACCGAAATTAGGTTTCGAGCGTGACCAATAAAGCTTTAATTTTTTCATTCCGATCTTCTTTTCTCCCTACCGATTTCATTCGCGTCACGCAAGAGTTCGTAACACCAAGATATCTTGCAACATCAGCTCCGGAATAACCGACTTCCCTGACACCAATCCATGATATTGCACGCCGGACTTGCACCACCGCTCTTCTTCGACCCCCTGACCGAAGTTCACACATAGAAACATTATACTTTTCAGACACCTTCTGGGCAAGTGCTTTAATATCGACGACAAAATCTCCATCATCCGGTATCCGCTGGTCAGCCACCTGTCTTTCACCGTGCTTTCAGCTCGCGAGAACCTCCGACCAGCCCCCCATGCTCCGTATTAATTATCCGCCGACCAATTCCGGCCGGTGCCCTTGATCCATCCCTTTTCTAACGTATTGCAAATAGTTCCTTATGCAATGGTCGGAGTCACCGAAAAAAGACAGTACGTACTTTGTATCCTGCCACTGCCTTTCAACTTTACCGGCAAACGCCGAGTGACCGGGCCAAGCATTTCGGTTCAGCTCTTTCATATCCTTGACCAGTCCCGCACGATAGAGGTTGAGATGAATATATCGAACCAATTCTTTCCGATAAACATCCTCCTGACAAACAATGGATTTATAGCGGTTTTGAAATAAATGCCCGTATCTGCGATGACGCTTGTTAAAATTAACAATATAGCCGGTGAGTATTCTGCGCATACTGAAGGCCAATAGTAGATTAACTCAGTAGCTGATTTACAGATTCAAATACCTTTTCTGCAATTTTTATAGAATCTGAGCATATTTCTTCATCCGGCTCATAGTCTGCCAGGACACTCCCAACCGGATATTTTGATGGTAGGAAAATTGAATTTAAAAAATCGCATTCATTCTCATCAATATCAACTGTAACATTTTTATCATGTAATAAATTTCTCAACTCAAGAATATCATGAGTTCTTTGAAGCTTAATTGATTTTTCGATGAGAATTGCTTTTAATGATTTTTCTACACATTGCTGGGCATTTTGAAGGCAAGGATTATATAGATGGCTTTTCAGAAGAAT